>JAQWFM010000003.1 GCA_028704415.1 Oscillospiraceae bacterium
AGACAAGACAGCCCTGGCCAAAGAGTCAATGGGGGTTCGGATAATCCATTCCAGCGGGGTTACTAATAACGACAAGAGCTGGCTCAGATAGCTGCTGCCAAATATGATCAGGACAATAAAGGCCATGCCTATATAACGCTCGTACTGCATAATTTTATAATATATTTTATCCGGCATGAGTAAGCCAAAAAATTTGTAGCCGTCTAGCGGCGGAACAGGCAGGAGATTAAAAATAGCCAGATAAATATTGCGGGTATACAGCGTCGCCAAAAACAAGCGCACAATCGACAGGATTGAATTGATCGCGCTGCCGCTGGCCGGCTGGGCAGCGACCGTTATCACATAAAAGATGGCATAGGCCAGGTAAGCGGCAACAGCCATAATCAGGTTGGCGCTTATACCGGCAATACTGACCAGAGCAATTCCCTTGCGGACGGTATACTTGCGGTTAAAGCGGTTGGGATTAAAAGGGACTGGCTTAGCCCAGGCTACCGGCGCGCCGATCAAAATCAGCAGGCCTCCCACCGGATCCAGATGAGCCAGCGGGTTCAGCGTGACTCGCCCGGCTTCTTTACCCGTGCTGTCCCCCAAAGCGTTAGCTACCCAGGCATGCGCACACTCATGTACCGACAGGGACAGCAGTAATGCCAGCATCCCGATCAGATAAGAGGTCAGATCCGACATAGAAAATTGGGTGAAATTAAAGAGTGCTGCTATCATGCTGGCCTTACCCGCTCCACTTTTAGCCGGCAAGGCAGGCCGTTTATGGACCAGTCCTTCCCGTCTGGCGTTGAATCTGCGGCCGCTATACTGACCGCCAGGACATCCCGGCTGATGTCAGCCTGATATTTCTGGATAACCGTCTGCAACTTAGTCCCGGCCTGATAAGTCAGTTTGATGCGGTCAGTTACTTCAAAGTCACTATCCTTGCGCATCGTCTGAATTTTACTGACCAGTTCTCTGACCAGACCTTCCTCAATCAACTCCGGTGTCAGTTTCAAATTTAGGGCAATCGTTATATCCCGGTCTTTCTGGGTATTGTACCCGCTGACCTCCTCAGCTTCAATTAATAAATCAGACGCTTCCAGTCTGACCGTCGTCTCATCCAGTTTCACTTCAATAAAGTGCTGCCGCTGCAGATCCTGATATGCTTTTTGACCATCCAGTAGCTTAAGCGCCGAACTAAGCTTAGGTATCAGTTTGCCCAGACGCTTGCCCAGGGTCTTCAGTTGCGGCTTAAAGCTATAATTTTGCAGTTCATCCATATTATTGATATAGGTTAAAGTTTTGATATTCAGTTCATCCTTAATCAGCTCATTAAAGCCGGCCGGCAGTTCACGGGGGCTTTGCACCAGGATTTGGGCCAGAGGCTGGCGATTTTTCAGGTTACTCTGATTTCTGGCAGCGCGGCCCAGCGTCACAATTCTTAAAACCTCATCCATTTGGGTCTCCAGCTCAGGCTGAATCCAGGCTGGGCAGACCTGCGGGAAGCGGTTCAGATGAACACTTGGCGCAGCAGCAGTTTCAGAATTAAGGACCAGATTCCGGTAAATGGTTTCACTGATAAACGGCAAAAACGGTGCTGTCAGCAGGGCCAGATTTTTAAGGCAAGTATACAAGATCAAATAGGCGTTGATCTTATCCTGAGTCATCTCATGGCCCCAATAACGCTCCCGTCCACGTCTGACATACCAGTTGGATAATTCATCGGCAAATGTCGCCAGACCGCGGGCCGCGCCGGTTATGTCATATCGGTCCAAAGACTGGTCCGTCTGGCTGATAACGGTATTTAAGCGGGATAATATCCAGCGGTCCATCACTGCCAGCGAAGCATAGTTCAGGCGATAATCCGCCGGGTTGAAGCCGTCAATATTGGCGTACAGCACATAAAAGGCATATGTATTCCAGAATGTCGCCATAAATTTACGCTGCGTTTCAGCAACCGCCTCAGCTGAAAAGCGGCTGGGCAGCCAGGGCTGGGAATTGGTATAAAAATACCAGCGCACCGCGTCAGCCCCGAATTTATCCAGGACAGACCAGGGATCCACCACATTGCCTTTATGCTTGCTCATCTTAAGGCCGTTTTTATCCTGAACCAGGCCCATGACAATGACATTTTTATACGGAGACTGATTGAACAGCGCCGTGGAAATAGCGATCAGCGAATAAAACCAGCCGCGGGTCTGATCCTGAGCTTCTGAAATAAAATCAGCCGGATAATGCTGTTCAAATAATTCGCGGTTTTCAAACGGGTAATGGAACTGGGCAAAGGGCATGGCTCCAGAATCAAACCAGCAGTCAATCACTTCCGGCACCCGGGTCATCTGCTTACCACACTCAGGGCACTTGAGATGGACCTGATCAATATAGGGCTTATGCAGTTCAATGTCAGCCGGGCAGTCGTCCGACAATTGCCTGAGCTCCTCGATTGAGCCGATCACATGTTCATGACCGTCAGGACAAGTCCAGACCGGCAGGGGTGTGCCCCAGTAACGTTCGCGTGAAAGACCCCAGTCCACCACGTTATCCAGGAAATTGCCAAAACGTCCGTCCCTGATGCTCTCCGGGATCCAGTTAACCCCGGCGTTGTTTTGCATGAGCTGATCATGCAGCGCAGTCATACGGATAAACCAGCTGTGGCGGGCATAATAGATCAGGGGTGTATCGCAGCGCCAGCAAAAGGGGTAACTGTGCTCTATTTTGAGGGTACGGAACAATTTGCCATCAGCTTCCAGTTTTTGCAGAATCGGCAGATCCGCGTCCTTGCAGAACCGGCCGGCAAAATCCGTAACCTCAGGCGGCATCGTGCCGTCCTCCTGCACCAGCTGTACAAAGGGCAAATCATAGTGCCGGCCGATTCTGGCGTCGTCTTCGCCAAATGCCGGGGCAATGTGAACAATACCCGTGCCTTCATCCAAGCTGACGTAATCATCCATGGTGACGTAGTAAGCCTTTTTATGGCTTTGCCGGATCCGCTCCAGCGCATAGGGGAACAAAGGCTCATAAGCCTTGCCTTCCAGGTCACGGCCTTTGAACTCGGCCAGGACGCGGGTATGCTCTTCACCCAGCAAAGCCGCATACAAGGACTTCGCCAGGTAATAACGAACCGTCCGGCCGCTTTCCTCAGTTTCCACCAGGACATAATCAGCTTCAGGATTAACACAGAGGGCTACGTTTGACGGCAACGTCCAGGGGGTGGTGGTCCAGGCAATAAATGAGGTATCGGCCTCACCCGGTACAGCAAAGCGCACAAAAGCGGAGGTATCCTTTACATCTTTATAACCTTGCGCCACTTCATGGCTGGATAAAGACGTGCCGCAGCGGGGGCAGTAGGGCACCACTTTATAGCCCTCATAAAGGAGGCCCTTCTCCCAGATCTGCTTAAGCGCCCACCATTCTGATTCAATATATGTATTGTCATACGTGACATAAGGGTGGTCCATATCCCCCCAAAAGCCAACCCGATCCGACATCTGTTCCCACTCATCCTTATAGGTCCAGACACTTTGTTTGCATTTCCGGATAAACGGTTCAATCCCGTAAGCCTCAATCTGCGGCTTGCCGTTGATACCCAGAGCTTTTTCCACCTCAAGTTCAACCGGCAGGCCGTGGGTATCCCACCCGGCTTTAAAGAGCACCTGATACCCCTTCATCCGGCGGTAACGCGGAATAATATCTTTGATGGCCCGGGTCAATATATGCCCGATATGCGGTTTTCCGTTAGCCGTAGGGGGCCCGTCATATACCGTGTAGACAGGTCCGTCAGGATTACTGACTCTGGCCTGTTCCTCAATTTTCTGACTTTTCCAGAATTCAGTAACGGATTTTTCACGCTCAGCAAAATGCATATCATTGGGTACTTTTTGGTACATATCTGACCTCCGGTAATAGCGATAAAAAAGGCCTTCCTCACGTAAGAAGAATGCCACGCCTCCAGCCAGCTAAACTGCAAGTACGCGCCGACTACAGGGACAAGTCTGCTGCTTGTCCAATCGACTCGGGGCAGCCCTCTGACCGCGTTGACGTTTATTATAGCATAGTAACTAGGATTGGCGAAAACCTGTGTATCATTACAAGTCAGAATATGCCGGCAGGCTTGCCGAACGCCATTTTGCAAGTGCTTGAGGCAGGGTATTGCTTCCGCATTAATGCAAAAAAGCCGCCAGTAAAACTGACAGCTTGTGGTCGGAGTGAGAAGACTCGAACTTCCGGCCTCTTGGTCCCGAACCAAGCGCTCTACCACCTGAGCCACACCCCGATTGCGAGTTTTAATATTACTCAGATAAACCAACTATGTCAATAGCCAGGCCGAATATTTGTTGCCGACCTCAATTGAAAAAGTTAATTCCTGTATTAAGTTGAATTTTCCTGTTCCGAATTATTGAGGGATAAAGATAGCGTTTAGTTTTTCTGTACTAAACTGTATGATTTTCATTGGTCATCCTTCCTCCCCGGCAGAGTAGGAGAAAATCATGAATAAACAGCAACATATGGCTATCAATACACGTACCACCATCGAAACAGAACTGGTTAAGAAAAACAGCACATCTGCAAAAATCACGCAGATGAATTGATGCAGCCAGAACAGACCTTTTATACCTATGTGGCTCATGGACTGCTCTCCGCACGGAACCTTGACATGCCCAGAGCGGCAAGGATGCGGCCAAGAAAAACAAAACCGAAAGCGTTAAAAGTCGATAAGTCCTGCCGGATTGGACGGACTTACCGGGAATATCAGGCGTATCACAAAGAGAATCCCGACATTCCTGTCCGACAGTTAGATTCCGTTGAAGGAATCAAAGGCGGTACCGTTCTCCTTACGATCCACTTTGTCCAGCAGGAATTCCAACTGGCCTGTCTGCGACCATCCAATGATTCACGGAAAAAGTAAATGCACCCTCGCTGTTTAAGTGGAATTTAACCGTGCATAGTAGAATTTACGTTTGTAATTGCCCCTTTGTTGCCGGAGGGGAAATTCAGAGAAGTCAGACGTCAACTGGCAGCCTGGCCCAGCACAAGTGGCCATAAGTAGCTCTGAAGCTAAGCCCGGCAAACCGGGTGATTCGTCTTGCCGCAAAGTGGATCCCATCACGCGGCCAGCCAGACTGTGCCCAGAACTAAACCGGCACATCCGTCTTAAAAACATCAAATCCCGGCAGCTCGCCGGGCCTCCCCGTGCCGGCGCACTGCCATAGCGGGCCGCTGCGCGCCTGGTATTGGCTTGGCTTTTACCTGTTCCGCCTGACAACTTTTCCCTTTGGGCAGGTACACGCAGTATAATCAGTTAGAAATAGCTAACCAGCGGTTCCGTTATCTTACCGCACGGATCCGCCCCGTTTGGGGACAGACGTGTCAGGTAAATCTGTCCCTCCCGTCGCGCTGGTTTGCGCAGAGCCATCCGGGAGCTGACGCGGGCTGCCGGCGACTGATCCGCTACCTGAAGGCATAAGGAGGAACGGTAATGAATTATATCGGGATGCCCCTGGCGATATGGGTGCTATTCTCAAAGTCATTCCAGGTACAGCTCACTAAAGAGTTCGCTTACGATGCGGCCACAGCTAAAAAGGTAACGGAGAAAGCAAAAGCAAAGTATCGCCACCTGATCCGGGAACTGCCAGCCTTTGAACAGGCCGATCCTTTCAAAATGAACCTCGTGAGCTGCGCCATGCTGGGAGCGTATGTTCTTGCCATGCCGGAACGTCCGAACGCAGACAGACTGGCGGATTACTACGCCCGGGCCATGCTGACGCCGGTTTTGCGGTGGTTTTGTCGCCGGCGGGGGAAAAACATCTTTACCCCCCAGGCCATAGAGCGCATGAAAACTGCCTCCGCGTTAAAAGCCGCTGACCGCAACCCCTTTTCATGGAACCTGGACTTTTACGGGTATCCGGACGGCAGCGGCTATGAGGTGCGGTTTTCAAAGTGCGGCATCTGTACGCTGATGCAAAAGCTGGGCCTGTATGACCTGACGCCCGCGCTCTGCCGGCTGGACTATACCATGAGTGATGCCGGTGGCGCGACGGATTTTAAGCGGAACTGTACGCTTGCTTCCGGCGGGCCGTACTGCGACTGTGGCTATAAGCGGAGGACCGGAAAAGGATAGTTTATGACCGCCCCACACGCATCAGCAGCTGCGGCAGCAAGGTCCAGGGCTGCAGCAGAAAACCCGGCACAGCACGCTATGACGGCCCCTCCGCGGCGCCCGCCCGCCGCCCTGATGCTGAGGGCGGCTTCAGGGCCTGGTTGACTGCGGTTCAGGCGAGCAGGCTTTTCGGGCGTAGCGGCAAAAACAGAAGCTGAGTTTACTGTCTGTATCAAGATAAGGTGCGGAACAGCTTACTTGCTGCCAGCCCTCAGCTTGCTCCAGATTGGGTAAAAACGCATCTGCTTCAGGGAAGCTGTAATCAATCCGGGTTATCTCCGCCTGGGAACAGTAAGGGAGAAACTGCCGAAATATACTGGCTCCGCCTATGATAAAGCAAGGCCTGGCAGATTGAGCGGCCAGTTTCAGGGCAGCCTCGACAGAACCGGCGGTTTGCGCGCCGGCGATGTGTTCAAGGCTGCGGGAGAGAATGATGTTGTCCCGTTTGGCCAGGGGTTGACCGCCGGGAAACGTGTCCAGTGTCTTGCGGCCTAAGATCACCACATTATTTAAAGTCAGGCGACGGAAATGACGCAAATCAGTCTTAATTGGCAGCAGCAACCGCCCCTCCCGGCCAAGCGCCCAGTTTTGGTCCACCGCGGCGAGCATGGTTAAGGGGTACTTCAGGTTAACTGTGGCGGTTAAGCTGTTCATATGGCAACCTCAAAGCGCGGGACCGCAGGCCCATGCTCATAGTTAGTCAGTTGGAAACTGTCCAGGGTAAAGTCATAAAAATTTTTGATGGCTGGGTCCAGGGTCAACGTGGGAGCCGGATAGTCAGGGCGCGCGATCAAATCCTTCACAATGGGAATATGACGGTCATAAATATGAGCATCAGCAATGACATGTAAAAACTCCCCGGGGAGCAGATCCGACACCTGGGCAAACATCATAACCAGCAGCGCATACTGTGCGACGTTAAAATTATTGGCCGCCAGCATGTCCTGGGAGCGCTGGTTCAAAATAGCATTCAGGCGGTTACCGCTCACATTAAACGTCATACTGTAAGCACAGGGATATAGATTCATCTCATGCAAATCCGCAAAATTATAAAGATTAGTCATAATTCTGCGACTGCCCGGGTTGTGTTTCAGGTCATATAAGACCCGGTCAACCTGATCAAACCAGCCTTCTTTATATAGGTTCTTGACGCCCAGCTGGTAACCGTATGCTTTGCCAATCGATCCAGTCTCATCCGCCCAGCTGTCCCAGATGTGACTGTGGAGGTCATGAATATTATTGGATTTTTTCTGCCAGATCCATAAGATCTCATCTGCCAGCGTCTTAAAATTCATTTTCCGGATGGTCAGTAAGGGGAATTCCCGGCTTAAATCATAGCGGTTGACGATCCCAAAACACTTAATGGTATGCGCCGCAGTTCCATCCTCCCAGTGAGGCCTGACCTGCAAAGACTCATCTGAGACCCCCTGGCTTAAGATCTGTTTGCAGTTGGCTTGAAAAATTTTATCAGTCTGACTCATAATCTCATTCCTTTACTACCAGCTTGTTATTTTGTCTTCATCAAGGATAGCGCTGAATAAACCTCTGCGACGTTACTTTTAGCACTCAGCGGCCACGCCCTAACGCGCACAAATCAGATCCTTAATCTGCTCGTACTTTTTTTCCTTTATGCCGGTTACCCGCATGATGTCCTCTGGCGAAGCAAAAGGGCCGTAAGCCTCACGATTCTTGACAATCGCGCGGGCATAACTTTCACCTATACCCGGCAGTGCGGTCAGTTCCTCCCACCCGGCGCTGTTGATGTCAATCAGCTGGGATTCAGAGCCGGCGGTCCCAGCCTGGCTTGGCTCAGCAGACGCCAGCGCCGTGGCAGAAGACTGCGCCAGCAGGTCGCCCGGCGGCTTGGCGGCTGTCACCTCATCCATAAAAGGAATCCTTACCAGGCTGTGATCCTGCAGCAGCATGGCTAAGTTTACATAGTCTGCCGCGGCGTTTTCACACAGCCCGCCCGCTGCGGTCACCAGATCATTCAGAACACTGTCTGAGGCGATTGAATATACCCCCGGAAACTGAACCGCTCCGCTGATGTGAACCGTGATCAGACTGGCCTGCGCAGCCGACTCCTGACCAGCCGGCGCAGTTGCCGGGGTCGGCCTGCCTTCAGGCAGGCCGGCCGCACTGCCGGTAAGCTCCGGCTGGCCGCTGCTGGTATCAGTCTCATCATCGTGAGCCGTTGATGCCGCCGGCCCCCCCGTGGCTGTGGGTTCACCTGCTACAGTCTTATCATATACAAATGCCGGCTGCGCATCAGCCATGTATTTATCATACCCGGAAAAAGCCAGTGCGGCCAGACTAAACAGCAAAACCACAGCCGCAGCTTTGATGGCCTGGCGTGAAAACGGCTGTATCGTTGCCGCCATATCCTTATCCCTCCTGACTGCGTTTTAACAACGCGGTATCAGTTTAAGGATAACAAACCTTCACCTAATGCTAAGGTAAAAGTCTGACAAAGCAGGACAAAAGCGGACAGCCTGATCATTAACGCCCGGATCAACTCCGCAGGCTATTCCGGTCTTACGGCCGGTCCCAAAGCTTATCCAGGCTGTAATACTCCCGGTCTTTATCTAAAAACAGATGCACCACGAAATCCCGATAATCCAGCAGCACCCAGTGACCGCTGTCACGTCCCTCAACATGAGCGGGAACCAGACCGGCGGCTTCCTGCTCCAGGCGGGCCTCTACCTCGTCCGCCAAAGACTTAATCTGCGGTAAGGAGCTGGCGCTGGCCACAATGAAATAATCTGCCAGGGAACTCTTCTGTCTCAGGTCATGTATTTTAATATCCTTGCCCTTCTTGTCTTCCAAAGCCTGCTTTACCAGGTTAACCTGTGCTTCAATGCTCAAAATTACATCCATCCTTTTCATTGACAATTTGCGGTTTGCTGTGGCTAGACAACATTGTGCTTCATTTGGTGCTCTGATCAGTTATCTCCCGGAGTGCAGCCGCACTCAGGGGGTTCAGGGTCTGGCCATCGACGGCCAGATGGTGCTCCACTGCTTTCAGGCAGGCAGCGACGGCCTGGTCCAAATTGGTTTCAGCCAGCTGCCTGAGCGGAGCCAAATCGCCGTAAGTTCTGCCCGGTTCCAGTTTATCCGCCAGATATATCACCTTTTCTAGCGGCGAAGCCCCTGCTCTTAAGACGGTATGATAACAGATTGCCAGCTCAATTGCTTGATCGTGAATATTAAACAGCTTAGCTAAAAGCCGGGCGGCTACCGGTCCGTGCCAGGCAGCTTCACTGTGCTGCATCTCGGCCGGGATCGGCAGAGACCACTCCTGCCGGAGCCGGGGAGTCTGCTCCTTGGCAAAATCATGTAATAAGGCTGCAACCGCAGTCTGATCCGGGTTGACGCCAAAGCGGCTGGCCAACTGCAGCGCATAAAACATCGTATCCAAAGAATGGATGATCCTGGGAACATGAATATAATTGTATAGTTTAGCCTCATATTCAGGCAGCCGGTTTCTGACGGCCGGACTAACCGTGTCCAGTATTTTTTCTTTCTGATAGAGCTGGTGCTTTTGGATAAAAGCAGCTACCTTTGGGTTTAAGCTGGCCCAGGCGCTGTCATCATGCCGGGCTATCCGGGCTCGAATATCATGGGAAGCGTCCTCCGCCAGTGCCTGGCCAAGGAATACATAGCGCAGCCCCAGAGTCTGCTGCAGTCTCCGGGCTGCTGACTCAGCCTGGCTCGGATCAGTTCCCCGGCGGGGCGCAATAGCCAGCGTAACCAGTTTCAGCAACTCCGCCACATCATACCATCGGGTCAGATCTTTCAGGATATCCGAACCGCAGAGTAAATATATCTGATCGCCTGTATCTAAACCTGCTTTAATCTGTGCAATGGTTTCATAGGTAAAAGAAGGTTTAAGCCGGCGAACCTCTATCTGTGATATTTCAGTATCAGCCTGGCCGGCAAAGGCCAGCTCACACATCCGGTAGCGATAAGTCATGGAGCTTACACCCGCCGCGGCCTTGTGATAGGGATTACCCGCCGGCATGACCAGTACCCGGTCCAGCCGCAGCTGGCGACGCGCCAGGTCAGTCAAAGCAGCATGACTCAGATGCACCGGATCAAAGGTTCCGCCAAAATAGCCCAGGCGCATCAGCGCGCCCCCTTAATCAGCGGATTATCTGCGCCGCCAATATCCTGGCGATAATAGGCTTGCTCAAAACGAATGTCTCGCACAGCCTGATAAGCCTGGCGGATCGCGTCAGCTAAGTGAGGAGCGGTAGCCACCACATCCAGCACCCTGCCTCCCGCTGTTACCAGCCGTCCCTGGGCGTCAAGCGCGGTCCCCGCCTGGTATACCGTCACCCCTGAAAGCTGCTCCGCGGTTTCCAGGCCGTGAATTATCTTCCCCTTCTGGTAGGGGCCGGGATATCCGCCTGACGTCATAACAACACAACAGCTGGCCTCAGTCTGCCACTTAATGTCCATAGTGTCGAGCGTACCGGCCACGCAAGCTTCCAGAATATCCAGCAAATCAGTCTGCAGCAGTGGTAAAACAGTCTGGCATTCCGGATCGCCAAAGCGGGCATTGTATTCGATAACTTTGGGGCCCTGCTGCGTCAGCATCAGGCCCACATATAATACCCCGCAAAACGGCGTATAACGCTCCCGCATCAGTTGTAAAGTCGGCTCAATAATCTGCTGACGGATCACCCGCCACTCGTCCTCAGTCAGCCTGGCTCCGGGCACGACAACCCCCATGCCGCCGGTATTGGGCCCCTGATCGCCATCCCGGGCTCGCTTATGATCACGCGAAGGCGGCATCAGCGCATAATGAATCCCATCAGTAAACAGCAGCACGGTCAGTTCCGGCCCGCTCAGACATTCCTCAAACAACAAGGTATTGCCAGCCTGGCCAAAGGCATGCTGATCCATAAGATATGAAACCGCCTCCTGAGCTTCAGCCCGGTTCTGGCAGATAAATACGCCTTTGCCCAGGGCCAGACCATCGGCTTTGACCACAACCGGGAGGTCGCAGGTCTGTACATAAGCCCGGGCGGCCTCCAGCTGATCGCAGCTGACCGCCCGGGCTGTCGGTATACCGGCCTCACGCATCACCGTCTTGGCAAAGGACTTGCTGCTTTCAAGTCGGGCCGCGGCCTGTCTGGGACCAAACGCCGTTATGCCGGCTTCCTGCAGCCGGTCAGTCAGGCCCAGCGCCAGGGGATCATCCGGAGCCACCACCACCAGATCAGCCTGCAGTTCCTGAGCCAGTTTGACTTGTCCTGCCAGATCCGTTGCGGCAACCGGCGCGGTTTGCGCAAAATCCATAACACCCGCATTACCGGGGGCCACCACCACCTGACTGACCCGCGGGCTTTGCGCCAGCTGTCTGGCCAGCGCGGCTTCTCTTCCGCCGCCCCCGACTACTATGACCGTGTTATTCAATGCTTTCATTCCGCTAAGCTTACCTCCTGTACACTCTCAGATCATCCTGCGGCAGCGTCGGATGGCCGGTATCAGTGTCTGAAATGTCTGGTTCCGGTCATCAGCATGCAGAGGTGCAGTTCATCACACGCTTTGACTGAATCCTGATCTTTCAGCGAGCCGCCCGGCTGCACTACCGTTTTAATGCCGTAGCTGGCCGCCAATCTGACACAATCATCAAAAGGAAAGAAGGCATCAGAAGCCAGCACCGCGCCGCGAGCCTTATCCCCTGCCTGTTTTAAGGCAATCTCAGCGGCGGTAATCCGGTTGACCTGGCCGGGTCCGATCCCCAGAGTCTGCTCATTTTTCACCACGCAAATGCCATTGGATTTGACATGTTTTACCACGGTCATACCAAAGGCCGCATCTTTCCAATCCTCGCGTCCCGGCTGGACCTGAGTGACGCAGCGCAAGGCTGCCTCATCCCAAAGCGTGTTATCGGCCGTCTGAATTAAGAGGCCGTCATAAACGCTTTTGTAGATCATTTGCCCCTTAATGGCACCGCTTTGCAGCTCAGGCAGCTGGAGCAGGCGGATATTTTTCTTTTTTTCCAGAATGGCCAGAGCCTGTGCGCTAAAAGACGGTGCCAGGACAATTTCCAGGAATATGTGAGACATCTTTTCAGCCATGGCTGCATCTACTTCGCGATTGGCCGCTATAATCCCACCAAAAATGGACACCGGATCAGCTTCATAGGCCTTATCCCAGGCTTCATCCAGGGTATCCCTTACGGCAATGCCACAAGGATTGGCGTGCTTGACTGCCACGACTGCCGGCCGGTCAAACTCTCTGAGCATGGCCAGCGCGGCATCCGCATCCGATATGTTGTTATAGCTCAGTTCTTTTCCGTGCAGTTGCACTGCGCCCGGTAACGAGCCCTGATGCAGCAGAGGCACTCTGTAAAAAGCCGCAGACTGGTGGCTGTTTTCGCCATAACGCAGATCCTGCTGCTTTTCAAAAGTCAGGGTCAATTGGTCCGGGAAGCGCTTTGCCGCAGCCGGTTCAGCCTCTTTGGCCGTCTGGCCGCGGAAATAATCCGCAATCAGACTGTCATAAGCCGCGGTATGCGCAAAGACTTTGGCCGCCAATGCCTGGCGGAAAGCAATGGTCGTTTCACCAGTCGTCTGCAACTGAGCCAAAACCCGGGGATAATCCGCCGGATCGCAGACGACCGTTACGGCAGCGTGATTCTTGGCTGCCGCCCGCAGCAAGGTAGGGCCGCCGATATCAATGTTTTCTATACAGTCTGCAAAACTGGCGTCAGGGCGGCTGACAGTTTGCTTAAAAGGATATAGGTTAACTGCAACCAGATCGATTGGCGCAATGCCCAGCTTCTGAAGCGTCTCCAGATGCTCCGGAAGCTCACGGCGGGCTAAAATGCCGGCATGAATAGCGGGATGCAGGGTCTTGACCCGGCCATCCAGGCACTCAGGAAAACCGGTTATCTCAGCTACATCTGTTACCGGCAGGCCATAGCCTCTTAAGGCTGCCGCGGTACCACCGGTTGACAGTAACTGCCAGCCTGCTTGAATCAAGCCGCGGGAGAAGGCTTCCAGGCCTTGTTTATCTGATACACTAATCAATGCTCGTTTCATTTCCTCTGATCCTTTCTGTTTGAAACCGGAGGCGCCAGCCGCAGTACAGCCTGTCCATCCGGCTGATATGCTATCAATCGGGCTGGACCTGTTGTTTAGTGATGTAGACCCGACCGTCCTTCCAGAGCACACGGTTTTCCGCAATCGCCCGGACACAAGCGGGCAGGATGATCCATTCGGCCTCCCGCATAACCCGGGCCTGCAGCAGTTCAGGGGTGTCCTCCGGCTGAACCGCAACCGGTTTTTGCAGCAAAATCGGGCCGTGGTCATAGGCCGCGTCCACAAAATGCACAGTAGCCCCGGTTATTTTACAGCCATAATCCAGCACTCCCTGATGCGGGCGCAGGCCATAAAAGCCTGAGCCGCCAAAACTGGGTAAGAGCGACGGATGAATGTTAATAATCCGGCGATCATAATGATGAATAAAATCCGGACCCAGCCTGGTCAAAAAGCCCGCCAATACCACCAGATCCGGCTGATAAACGGCCAGCGTTTGCAGCAGCGCCGCATCATAGGCAGCCTGAGAGGGATAGCTTTTGCGACTGACCACCGCCGCCGGTAAGCCGGCCGCCTTTGCCCGGTCCAAAGCCAGGGTCTGGGGCCGGGACGCAATCACCGCGCATAACCTGGCCGGTCCCAGCTGCTGTTCCTGCTGACTTTTAATCAGCGCCGCCAGATTGGTACCGCCGCCTGACACCAGAACCGCGACCTTAAAGTTGCCAGATCTGACCCCGGGCATTACCTGGCCTCCCCGGCGGCGGACAAAAACGCTGCAGCCGCTGCGTCGGTCTCAGGATAGCCCTGAGCGGCCAGATCGACTTTTTTCAAATCGGCCATGGCGCGTTTAGGCGCACCAGCCGGGAAGCTGCCGTCAAAGCAGCTGCTGCAGCAGCCCATTGTGAGGCCCTTAAGACTGTGTTTTAAACCGGCTAAACTTAAAAACGCCAGGCTGTCTGCCTCAATGAGTTGCCGCAACGCCTCCCGGCTCATATGACTGGCAGAAAGCTCTTCCTGAGCAGGGGTGTCAATGCCATAGTAGCAGGGATAGGCAACCGGGGGCGAAGCAACCCGCATGTGCACTTCAAGCGCTCCGGCTTGCTTGAGCATGTTAATCACGTGCCGGGTCGTCGTCCCCCTCACGACCGAATCATCTACCATAACCAGACGTTTACCCTTAACCGAAGGCGCCAGCGCGCTGAATTTCATGGAAACAGCTAATTCCCGCTGCATCTGGGTGGGCTGGATAAAAGTACGGCCGACATAGCGGTTTTTGAGGATACCCTGAGCGTAAGGTAAGCCGCTGGCTTCCGCAAAGCCCATGGCGGCCGTCAGGCCAGAATCAGGCGCTCCGATTACCAGATCAGCCGTCGCCGGTGCCTGAGCAGCTAACGCTTTACCGGCCTCATAGCGGGAGGCAAACACATTACAGCCGTCAATGGTGCTGTCGGGGCGGGCAAAGTAGACAAATTCAAACAGGCATAACCTGCCGGCTGCCCGACAGCTTTCCGCTTCCCCGCTTTGCATCCGTTCCGAAGCTAAACCGTGTTTGGAAATCGTCACCACTTCGCCCGGGTCAATATCCCGGATAAAGGTGCCGCCGATGGCCTGAATCGCACAGGATTCAGAGGCCAGGATATACGCATTGTCCAGCCGGCCCAAACACAGCGGGCGGATGCCCAGGGGGTCACGGACGCCAATCACTTTGCCGGCCGTCATAATGGTCAGTGAATAGGATCCCTTAAGCTCTGCCATCATCATAAACACCGCGTCTTCAATCCGGTTTGTCAGGATCCGGTTACGGGCCAGTAAAGACAGCATAACTTCTGAATCTGAGGTCGTCTGGAAGACTGCGCCGTTATCTTCAAGCCGGCTGCGCAGTTCCTCCGCGTTGGTGATGGTGCCGTTATGAGCCAGGGCAATCTGCCCGGTTCTTGACTTAATCAGTAAGGGCATGGCCAGCCCCGCGCCCAGGCCGCCTTGCGTCGGGTAGCGGACATGCCCGATGGCCGCAAAACCCGGCATCAGATTCAGCGTCATTTCATCAAAAACTTCTACTACCAGCCCTTCCTCTTTATGTAGAAATAGCTTGCCCTGGTTATTGACACAGATCCCGGCGCTTTCCTGCCCCCGGTGCTGCAGTGCGAACAATCCGTAATAAGCCATTCTGGCGGCATCCTCGCGTTGCTGCGACACATCAAATATGCCGTAGACCCCGCACTCATCATGTAGCTTATCTGACATTCGGACCTCCGCTCAGACTAAACCATCCTCAGCCAATTGCGTGGCTAAGCTGCGGTCTTTGGTTTCAACCTTATCTTTTAACTCCAGCTTATAGGCTTCCAGACATGCCGCCAAATGCTTATCCTCCAGCGCCAGAATCTGAGCAGCCAGAATCGCCGCGTTAACTGCGCCGTTAATGGCTACGGTAGCAACCGGAATGCCCGTGGGCATCTGTACCTCAGCCAGGAGCGCATCCACCCCCGCCAATGGTCCTGCGGCCAGCGGAACGCCAATGACCGGCAAGGTAGTGCTGGCAGCCAGGACACCGGGCAGATGCGCAGCCAGACCTGCGGCGGCAATGATAACGCCAAAACCCCGGGATTTAGCGTCCGCTGCCAGCTGCACCGCTTTTTGCGGCGTTCGATGTGCCGAACAAATATGGGTTTCAAACGGCATGCCCCAGGTCTGTAATTGTTTGAGACCGTTTTTCATAACCGCGTAATCTGAATCGCTGCCCATAATGACCAGAACTGATTTCATGTTTATCCCCCTGTTGTAATAGAGCTTATATTTAAACCTGATCCGCGCCTGCCAGTTCATTTTTAACATTCATCGTCAGGTAGGCATTAATAAAACCGTCCAGGTGCCCGTCCATCACGGCAGCCACATCACTCTCCTCATAGCCGCTGCGGTGGTCCTTGACCATGGTATAAGGGCAGAACACATATGAACGGATCTGACTTCCCCAGGCATTAGACATCTGATCCCCCTTAAGGTCATCAATCTGATCCAGATGTTTTGACTTAGCCAGCGCAAAAAGTCTTGATTTCAGCATGGCCATGGCCGTGTCGCGGTTCTGGAACTGGGACCGCTCTGCCTGGCAGCTGACCACAATGCCGGTCGGAATATGCGTCAGCCGTACCGCGGAAGATGTCTTATTGACGTGCTGACCGCCGGCGCCGGAAGAACGGAATACATCCATTTTTATATCCTCCGGCCGGATTTCAATCTTTATCGTATCATCCAGCTCCGGCAGTATTTCACAACTGGCAAAGGATGTATGCCGGCGGCCGGAGGAATCAAAGGGCGAAATCCGCACCAGCCGGTGCACCCCCATTTCTGATTTCAAATAGCCATAGGCATTTTCCCCGGAGATGAGCAGGCTGCAGCTTTTAAGCCCGGCGGTTTCGCCGGGCAGTTCATCCAGCACTTTCACTTCCATCTCATGATCATCCGCCCAGCGCAGGTACATCCGTTCCAGCATCTCTGCCCAGTCCATCGCCTCTGTACCGCCCTCCCCGGCATGCAGTGTCAGGATGGCGTTATGGTCGTCATATTCCCCGGTAAAGAGCGTCTCCAGGCGCAAATGGTCAATCTCTTGCCTCAGTCTGGCGGTTCCCTGACTGACTTCCTCAACCTCGCCCAGGTCCTCCGCCTCATTGGCCAGATCAATCAGCAGCAGTAACTCCTCCCGCTGATGTTCCAGAGCCCGGAAACGCGAAACTTTACGGCGCATATGCGTGATTTGGGTCTGCACCTTTTGCGCGTTTTCCGTATCATTCCAAAAATCAGGCTCCTGAGCACGAGCCTCCAGCTCAGATGCTTCATCCTCCGTCCGTTCAATATAAAGAGCGGCCTTTAAATCCTGCAGCTCTGCTTCCATCCGTGTCAGATCCTGTTTATAAGCATCATATTCCAGCATGCGCTTGTCTTTCCTGTTCCTTATAATTTGATGTCCTTTGCCGGGCTACAAAATCAGCCATCCGGCACATAGCGGTTTCTATATTTTCCAGCGAAGCGGCGTAACTGATCCGGACATAACCTTCAGCACAGCTGCCAAACGCGGTTCCGGGCACCACGGCGACCTTTTGGTCAAACAGCAGCTGTTCGCAAAATGCCTCCGAGGAGAGGCCGGTGCTGCGGATATCCGGAAACACATAAAAGGCCCCGCCCGGTTCAAAGCAAGGCAACCCCATATCCTGCAGTCGGCGCAGTAATACGCGCCGACGGCCGTCATACTCATCCCGCATCTCCCGGACCAGATCCTCACTGTGCCGCAAGGCTTCAAGCGCCGCATATTGCGCCAGGGTCGGAGCACTCATGATAACATACTGATGAATTTTATTCATAGCCGCAATCACTGCCGCCGGCGCCATAGCGTAGCCCAGTCTCCAGCCTGTCATGGCAAAGGCCTTGGAAAATCCGCCAATTACCACGCAACGTGATTTCAACTCTGGAAGGGCCGCCGGAGAAGTAAACGTATTGGGCGCGTAGGTCAGTTCCGCGTACAGCTCATCACTGATCACCGCAATATCCGGATGCGCCCGCAGCACCGGCAGCAACGCCTCCAGGTCCTGCCGGTTCATAACTGCTCCGGTAGGATTATTGGGGTAGGCCATGATCAGTAGTTTGGTCCTGGCGGTAATGGCAGCTTCCAGCTGCCGGGGCTGCAGTTTAAAGTCAAAATCTGCCGACAGCGGAATAGGCCGGGGGGTGGCGCCGGCCAGCTTCACGCAGGCGTTATAAGCTACATAGGCAGGTTCGGGCACTAAAACTTCTTCCCCCGGATTAATTAAAGCCCTGACCGCGTCATCAATGGCCTCACTGCCCCCCACTGTGATCATGATTTCCTTTTGCGGGTCATAGCTAAGCTCAAAACGGCGTTTCACATAATCGGATACCGCCTGCCGCAGTTCTTTCATCCCCTGATTAGCCGTGTAATGGGTGCGACCGCTCTCAAGGGAGTAAATACCGGCTTCCCGCACCGTCCAGGGCGTCACAAAATCCGGCTCGCCAATGGATAAGGAAATCACTTCGCCTTTCATTTCATTAGCCAGATCAAAAAAGCGGCGAATACCGGAAGGGGGAATAGACTGCACCCGATCTGACAGGCGCGGGGACTCTGGTTTGGTCAAACTCATAGAACCATGACCTCACGTTCATCATCTGAGGGTGATTTAAGGATATGGCCTTCCATTTTATATTTCTTTAAAATGAAATGGGTGCGGGTAGACAGCACCTCATCAATGACAGCAATCTTTTCAGACACAAAGTGGGAGACGTCCCTGAGGCTGTGCCCTTCAACGGTCACCAGCAAGTCATAATCCCCGCTCATCAGGTAGCAGGAGTTCACCTCCGGGAAATTGTAAATCCGCTGGGCGATACGGTCAAAGCCCCGGTCCCGCTGCGGGGTTACTCTGACTTCAATCAGGCCGGTCACCGCTTCCCGGTCCCGTTTCATCCAGTCAATCAGAGCGCCATAGCCCAGGATGATCTGCTGTTTTTCCATCTGAGTGATCACTTCTTTAATTGCGGCAGTCTCCGTCCCCATCATGACCGCCAGTTCCTCCGGGCTAATCTTAGCGTTGTCTTTAAGCACCCGGAGGACCCGATCCTCCAGCCGGCTGTGATCCACGGCCGCTGAATTGGCCACGGCCGCAGCTGCCTGGGCCTGATTGTCCTGGTCTCGATTTTCTTTTGCCATAAGTTTATCCTCCAATAATATTTCGCCTGAGTGATATTTACGCGGACTTGAGCGAATGGCCGCCTGGCAGCACTTTCGCTCAGGTATCCGGCGAGTGAGGTGGCGAGCCGGTAATATCCTCAAACAGCTCCTTTTGCCGGTCTCTGGTGTACAGATAAAAACGGCTGATCTGCGGATGCCGGGAAAAGAAATAATAAATCAGACCGATCAGTCGGCCGCGCATCAGCACGTACAGTGTTGCTAAAAATGCATATACCACCAGATAAACTAAGGTAAGCGATTCCGAAAATGACAGCAGCAGGCTTTCAGCCATAGAAGCCAGTAAAAACAGCAAGAAAAACAAGCCAAAAAAGAAGCCCTTGCGTTTGTGGCTCAAATCAGCCGAAGTCTGCATGGCCTGGCGCAGCGTAACGCGCTGATCGGCCAGGATCAACGGCGTCATAAACAGCATCAGAGTCAGAATGATCAGCGGGATCCAGAGTAAAAAAACGCTGAGCAGCGCCGGCACGATCAGCAGCAGCCCTAAGCCCAGGACCTGCGGTAAAACAACCGCCATGGCTTTCAGGCCTTTGACGGCGGGTAACCCCTGGCGTTCAGCGGTATAGGCGGAGGCATAAAAGAAGCTCAGCAAAAGGTTCAGGGCAAATTGCAGCAATCGCCAGCCCAGAAATATCAGGTTCCCGGTGCTGACCGGCGTGGGAAAGTTCGTGGTAACCACCGTGGTAGCCGGTACCAGTTCCCGGAGCAGATAACTTTGCAATGCAGAAAAGTCACTGTCGCCCGGGTTGTAAAAGCTGAACAGCAGATTAATGCCCAGGGTCAGTAAAAAAAGCAGCTGAACCACCCGCTCTGACTTCATTTTATAGAATTTAAGAGACTCCAGAATAAAAATAAAGCTCACTTACGGCCCCCGACCTTTTGCTTAAACTTTGGCTAATCATCAATGTGATCCATTATAGCATGTTTGAAATACTCTAAAACAGTCGCCAATATATTTATGATCCGGGCCTTCCATTAACAGTCA
Source organism: Oscillospiraceae bacterium (assembly GCA_028704415.1). Lineage (GTDB taxonomy): Bacteria > Bacillota > Clostridia > Saccharofermentanales > Fastidiosipilaceae > JAAVLZ01. Next base: position 19,926 of record JAQWFM010000003.1, read on the forward strand.
GGTAAAAAATGGTCGCTCAGGCAATAACGTTTTTAGCAAGTTAAAGATGAGCTATTCAGGTAATGAATTTATTTTTACCATTTACCTAAAGAAAACGCTTGATATATTTTCAGTTTATGGTAATATGTAAACAACGGATTTGTCCTAGACTCAACTACCTACTATCCTGGTCTTTTCCTTGTACAGTACCGGTAACCACGTCTTCTAAGGCCGTCCGAATAAAAACAGGAGGTACAACCAATGCCTGACAGGACTATTGTCTGCAAGGATTGTGGTGCCGAGTTTGTCTTTACTGAAGGTGAACAGGCTTTCTACAAGGAAAAGGGTTTTGAAAATGATCCCGTTCGTTGCCCGGATTGCCGTCGCGCTCGCAAGAATGCTCGCCGCTCACAGCAGAATGGTTATCAGAATTATTGATAACTGCTAAAGGTTAAGACCTGAGAAGCGCCGGATGCTTACGCATCCGGCGCTTCTTATTTGTTGACCCCGGAGCAGGTCCGGCTATGCCTGAACATAGCAATCAGGCCGGTTTAGCTCCGCTGATCCGGTCAGTCCGTATAACTCAATCCAGCAGCCGCAGGACACCAACCTGATTTTTGGCAAGCCTGGCACCTAAAAAGGCCGCCAGATCAGCTTCACTTAAAAACCCGGTCTGACCTGCCACGACATAGCTCTGCCCATCGGTGCCCGTGGCAATGCCGGCTTTGAGCGTCTTAACGGCAGGCTCTGACCGTAACAGTTCAGCCGCCGCCTGATCCCGCGGATTCAGCGCCGCTTTAACCTGCTGCTGCTCCAGGTCAGCATAACGGTCCGGAGAGGCGCCGGTCTCCCAGCGTTCCGCGGTGGCCTGGGAAAACGGCGTCATGCAACAAGCCAGAATATCACCCACAATCGCGCTGGCAGTGGGCAGGGATCCTGCCCCGGGCCCATAAAAAGCAACATCATTGACGTATTCGCCATGCAATAAAACCAGGTTATACACCCCATGCACCGATGCCAAAAGGTGTGAGCGCGGGATCAGGCGCGGCGCCACAGACACCGCCAGACGGCCGTCAGCCTGCTCCCGCAAAGAAGCCACCAGCTTTATGACGCAGCCAAGCGCCTCCGCCAGATTGGCATCCGCCTGTGTCAGGGTGCTGATACCTTCCGTCAGGATCTGATCCGGGTTCAGATAGTCACCGGTAATCAGGTTGGTCAGGATCGCAATCTTTCGGCAGGCGTCAATCCCCTCTACGTCAGCCGTCGGATTTTTTTCCGCAAAACCCAGGGCTTGCGCTTGCTGCAAGGCGGTCTCAAAATCCAAACCGGCCTTTTCCATTTCAGACAGAATATAGTTGGTCGTTCCGTTGATGATGCCGTCCAGGCGGTCGATTTTATTGGCTGCCAGGCATTCCCGGATGGGCTTAATCAGGGGAATACCTCCGCCGACGGCTGCTTCGTAATAATAATGAACGCCTTTTTCATAAGCCAGCTGCAAGAGTTCCACACCGTGAGTAGCAACCAGCTCTTTATTGGAAGTTACGACATGCTTGCCCTGACTTAAGGCCTGGCGGGTAAAGGACAGCGCCGCGCCGCAGCCACCAATGGTTTCACAGACCAGATCTATGTCTGAATCAGTAAAAACATCCTCCGCATTTTTGCTGGCCAGGGCGGCGTACGGCGCTTCCGTAATATCCTGGATGTCCAGAATGCGCTTCAGGACCACCGGCTGACCGGTTTCTTGTTCCAGCCGCCGCGCCTCCCTGAGCAAAATATGGCAAACGCCCTTGCCAACTACGCCAAAACCTACAACTGCGATATTCATTAACCCCACCACTTTCTATCTGACTAAGCTTCTATTTGATTCAGCCCAGGCTGCCGCCTGCTAAAATCCGATGCTGCAACACGCCGTTAATCCGGCCGAGCCGGTTCATCAGTTCCTCCAAAGGACAATTCATAGACCGGGTTTCCATAGAAATCGTCACATCGGCCAGACTATTTACCGGGATGCCCTGATTGATCGTCAGGACATTAGCGCTGGCTTCAGCCAGACATTGACTAATACCGGCCAAAATGCCCGGAAAATTCTCAATAACGAAGACCATAGTAATGACGTGCCCTTCAGTAGTTTCATAAAACGGCCTGATAGCATCACGGTATTTGTAATAGGCACTGCGAGAAAGACCAGCCTGGCGGACGGCATCATTGACTGAATGGGCCTCCCCCGAATTAAGCATGCGCTTGACTTGCATGACTTTGAGAAAGACATCAGGGAGTACCGCAGCCTTAACCAGATAATATTCATCTTCCCTTTTTAAACGCATAGCCAATCTCCTCTGGTCTGAGCCAGCTCTGTCCGTATCGGGTGCACATTTGTGCACCTGGTTACTATAACACGAAGCAGTCAAAAACGTAAAGGCTTTACAGCCTGTCTCTGAGGCAGGAAATAATGCCTTCAAGAGCATGGGCGCGGTGGGATATTCTTTTTTTGACTGCCGGATCCAATTCAGCCATGGTAAGGTTATACTGCGGCAGATAAAAAATGGGGTCATAACCAAAGCCATTGGAGCCCTGAGCCTGAGGCGCAATCACCCCGGCTACCTGGCCCTGACTCACAAAGAGCTGACCTGCCGGTGAAATTAAAACCATCACGCAAACAAAGGCGGCCTGCCGGTCACTGGAGCCGGAAGCGGCCAGTTCCCGCTCCAGTTGTCTGAATTTTTCCGGGTAAGGCACGTCACCGGCATAGCGCGCGGAATAAATGCCCGGCCGGCCCTGCAAAGCATTAACACATAAGCCCGAATCATCGGCCAGTACCCAGGCTTCCGGACAGCGTGCTTTAATGTAGCGGGCTTTTATCTCCGCATTTTCCTGGAACGTCAGGCCGGTTTCTGCCGGTTCCTCAGTGCAACCGGCTTCGGCGGCCGAGCAAAGCTTTAGCGGCGGCAGCCCGGCCGCTTGCAGGACGGTCTCGATTTCACTTACTTTATGCTGATTATGCGTGGCAACAATTAAAGTCTGCATGGGACTTACCTCCTCCGTAAATGCCCGGCCGATACAGCCAGGGCCAAAACCCTGCTAAGCTGCTTTCAGCTGCGCCAGCCGGGCGGGAACAGATTTTTAGCGTAGCTGCCCTGACCTGGCTGCAGCCAGGTCAGGGGATAACCTGCCGCAAACACTGGTACAAACGCTGACGGCTTCCCCTGCCGCAGCTTTTGCCGTTCGGCTTCACTCAGGGGCACACTGCTGCCGCCCTGCACAGCAGTAATCCGGGGATCCGCAGCAGTCCAGTCCAGGGCCTGCGCAAAATAGCTCCGCGGCAAAGCCAGCAATAAGCTGTGCGAAGGCCGGAAACTAAGCGCCGGGGCCAGGCCGTGGCGTTTAGGTCTGTCCAGGGTCCGCGTTCGCTGCCCTAATGACTTGATATCGCCCAAATAAAGTCCGGTTTTAAGCAGATGCAGCGCACCTGCTACAGGCAAAACCGGCGGCCATAGATGCAGATGATTGCCCGTCAGACGGCCATACTGGCTTAACTGCAGCCTTAACAGCTGCAAAGCCCGGGGCCTCAGCAAAGGTGCCGCAACCTCCATGACGGCCTGACAAACCGCCTGTCCTGGCGGCGAAGCCGGCGCAGGCGGTTCCGCGGGTTTTGCCGTAACGGTATAGGCTGCCTGAGGGTCATTTTGCAGTAAAGCCGCAAAATGGCCCTCCCCGCCGCTATCTCCCGGCCAGATTCGCACACAAAGTGACGTATCTGCGGTTAAATCCGGCAGTACAGCGCCCGGACTAAGCCGGCAGCCCCCGGGCAGTCGCCGGGCTGCCGGCAGCAGACGCAACTCCGGATGCCGCTGCAGCAGGGCAGCAATCTGCCGTTCATTTTCATCCGGATTAAACGTACAGGTAGAATACAGCAGTTCACCACCCGGCTTGAGTAAGCCGACCGCGCTGTCCAGGATGCTTTGCTGCAGGGATGAAACAGACGCACTGCCATACGCCTCCCAGGCCCCGGTAGCTTTGTGGTCGCGTCTGAACATCCCCTCTCCCGAGCACGGCGCGTCAACTAATACTTTATCAAAGCGCTGCGGCCACAATGCTGCCAGTTTCTCCGGAGAGGCATTACTGACTACACAGTTTCTCACCCCCTGCTGCTCCAGGTTACGCAACAGGACCCGGGCGCGGTTATCGTTAATTTCATTGGCAACCAGGCAACCCCGGTGACGCAAATCCGCGGCCAGGCGCAGGCTCTTGCCGCCCGGGGCCGCGCACAGATCCAGCACCAGCTGCCCCGGCTGTGCCTGCAGCAGTACAGCCGGCAGCATGGCGGAGGGCTCCTGAATATAAAACAGGCCCAATTTATGAGCTAACGTCAGCGCGGGGCGCGTGCCGGGTGCAAAAAAGCAGCCATCATTGCACCAGGGAACCGGTTTCAGGCTAAAAGCATCCGGATCCAGCCCTTCCTGCCGCCAGCATTCTGCCAGTTTTTGCCAGGCGCGCGCGGCCAGGGCGCCAGTCTTCAGCCGGTTTACCCGCAGCCCGCTCTGCGAGGCGTCAGCAAAGCTTGCCAAAAAAGCCTCCAGTTGAGCCGGCGGGTAGTTGGCCTGTTGGAAAAAGGTCTGCATGGAGGAGATAAAAGCCGCGGGCAATTGCATGGGCTAAGCTCACTTTCTATAGTTGAAAATGGTACGCCAGTCTAAATGACGCCCGTCTGATCGTGCTCAGCGCAAAAGGGTCCGGCAGCCTGGCCGTTTGCAGAGCTTCATCCCAGGTTTCCCGGTTAATGGCATGGACAAAGCGCAGATAAGCGGCAAAGCCCGAACGTAGATTAACCCGGCATTGGTCCCAGAGGGTCAGACTGCTGACCGCAGCCAGCAACGGGGGCAGGTAAGCCAAAGGAGCCGCAAAGAGGCTGCAGGAGCCGTGCCACCCGTTGGCCTGGCTTTGTAACCAGGCACTGTCGGCAGCTTTTTCCGGATAGTAACGGACCAGGAGGCTAAGCCAAAGATCCTGACGGGCTAAAACCGTTTGATTGGCATCATTAAAGCAGGCCAGCTCAAAAGCGGTCAGCAAGGCGGCCTTGAGCAACGTCTGGATCGTTTCAGCCAGCCAGCCATCAAGCAGCTGGCGTGCGGTTTTATTGTCCGGCTCGGCTTGCAGCCAGTCAGCAAACAGCACCGCGGCCGCCAAACCGCGTAAAAAACAAGCCTCAGGATAGGAGGCCGGAAAGCCCAGGCTACAGCCCGTTAAGCCCTGATCAGAAGCGCGCAGATAACCATACGCCAGACAGAGATCCAGGATCTTGGCAATGCTGTTATCCGGCCGGCTAAAATCCAGAACCACCCGCGGCAGCCGGCCCGCAGCGCCTTCCCCCACCCAGGCGGCCGGACCGGCTGCGCTGAGATCAGCTGTAACCAGGCTGAGATAACCTTTATTCCGAGCGATTTGCCATAGCTTTCCGTCACTCCATGGCGGCCCAAAACGCTGGTCTGCCCAGGCAATAAACCGTTCCGGTTGGTTCAAAAAGTCAGGCCCGGCCGCAGCCGGCGCCTCCGGGTGCTGCCTTAACGCCGCAGCTAAAGGTATCAGCCAGCGCTCCAGTTCCTGCAAAAAACCTGACAGTTGCCCGGCCGTAACCCGGGGCAGCTCCATTTCGGCCAGGCAAAGACTCAGGCCGTCATTAAAGCCCAGCTTTTGGGCATATAATTGCCGGCAAGCCAGCAGTTCCGTATATTCATGATCATAAAGCAGCTGCATTTCACCCGGTTGAACCGGTTGCCGCAAATAATCAAATAACTGCCTGACCCGCAGGCGTTTTAGTCCACTGCCCGGCTGCGTCAAAGCCTTAAAGCAATCGGCTCTGCCGCGATCCGGCTTATCCAGGCTATTCCAATAGGCCAGGACCGCGGTCTGGAGAGCCATGCGTTCCGCCGCGGCCGCAGGATCCGTCAGGCTGACGGCATTTTGCAGCCGCAGCAGCGGTCGCGAACCAATCTGTAAAGCCAATTGATACAGGTCCCGTGAGGTTAAAATCCGGGACAGGCACCCTACACGCTTAACCTCTGCCTGATCCGCCTGACTTAACAAATCATGACCGGCCGCCGCGGCCGGCCGGGGGCAGCCGCAGATCTCAGGGTGGTAGCCCCCCGTCAGCAGGGTCTCGGCCTGCTGGCTGACAGCATAAGTCAGCTGATCCCAGTCATGGCTGAACCGGACCAGACAAGCCGTTTCCGCCTGGCTGGCGGCAGCCTGGGCCAAGGCCCGTTCAAAACGATTCAGCAAATCCTCAGCCTTTTTACCGGCATTCGGCAACAGGGCCGGTCGGCCGCCTCCCGGAATAAAAGCCTCCGGACCGGCCGCCTCCTGATAGCGCGGCACAGCAGCCCAGTCCGGCGTATAGGCACTGTCTGCGGGTTGTTCAGCAGCAGTCATCGCTTACATCCTGTCAACCGTCTGGATCCCCAGCAGATTCAAACCGGTCTCCAGCACCCTGCAGCAGGCTTTGACCAGTTCCAGGCGGTCCTGCCGATTATTCCGGTCAGTGGTGTTCAGGATGGGGGTTGAACCGTAATATTTATTGAAGGTCCGGGCCAGCTGCCCAATATGACGAGCTACCATAAACGGTTCATTGGCCTGGCAGGCCTGATGCACGCTGTCGCCAAACGTATTAAGCAGCCGCCCCAGTTGAAGCTCGCTGTCACTGCCCAGACTGTTCAGGTCAGCCTCTGGATCCGGCTGCAGATCATTGCAGCCGGCCTTGCGCAGAATCGAACGGGCCCGGGCATAGGTATAGAGCAGATACGGCGCAGTGTCACCCTCAAAATTGAGCATGTCGTCCCAGGAAAAAATAATATCCCGCTCCCGGCCGCTGCGCAGGTAAGTATATTGCACCGCCCCCAGACCGATTCGCTCTGCCGCAATATCCATCTCAGCCGCAGACATATCTCCGCCACGCTGCTGGTTATTTTCTTCAATGATTTTCCTGGATTTGGCGACAGCTTCATTCAGCAGGTCCTCCAGTTCAATAATGTGTCCTTCACGGGTAGAAAATTTGGTCCCGGCAAATTTTACTGTACCAAAGCCTATATGCTCACAGGCATCCGCACAGGCATATCCGGCTTTTTTGAGAACCGCAAAGACCTGCTGAAAATGCAGGGACTGCGGCAAGCCCACTACATAGAGGTTTTTTTGAAAATCATAGTGCTTTTTGCGGTACAGAATGGCCGCTATATCTCTCGAGGCATAAATAGTGGTGCCGTCTGATTTCAATATCATGCAGGGGGGCAGATTATATTCATCCAGGCGAACAATTTGAGCGCCTTCACTCTCCTCCAGCAAGTGTTTTTGCTGCAGCATGTCCACAACTGCCGGGATAAAGGGAGAATAAAAGCTCTCCCCGTTCATGTTGTCAAAATGAATATTCAGGCGCTGGTACAGGCGGTTAAATTCTCTCAGGCTGAGATCCCGGAATTGTTTCCATAAGGTGGTCTCCGGCTCCAACCCCTCCTCCAGGCGCTTAAACCGCAGTCTGGCCTCAGGCTCTAACTCCGGATCTTCCTTTGCAGCCTGATGAAAGGCCACATACAACCGGTTTAGCTCCTTAATAGGATCTGCCTCCAATTCAGCCTGATTACACCAGCGTTCATAGGCCACAATCAGTTTACCAAACTGGGTACCATAATCACCCAGATGATTAAAACGCAGGACCCGATATCCCTGATGGGTATAAATCCTGGCCAGAGCTTCTCCTAAAATAGTCGTAAAAGCGTGGCCAATATGAAACGGCTTAGCAATATTGGGCGAAGAAAACTCCACAATCACCGGGCGCTGGTCGCTGACGCTGCCCTTACCCGGCTGCTGCCGTATATCCAAAGCCTCACTTACCGCTGTAGCTATATAGTAAGCCGGATCAAGAAAGATATTCAGATAGGGGCCCTGAGTTTCAATGGCACGAATATAGGGCGGCAAAGCGGACAGCTTTGACTGCAAGCTTAAAGCAATCTGCTGCGGGGCTTGATGCCAGCGCCGGGCCAGCGCAAAACACGGCAGGGCATAATCCCCTAACTCCGCTTGCGGGGGGATTTCCAATAGCTGCGTTAATTCCTTGGCCTCCCAGTCTGCTGCCGGCGCTAAATATGCTGCAATTTTGGCTTTAAAGTCGGTCATCTGTCCACCCACCTACCTGTTTAATTATCAGTCTCTGCTAAATTCAGGCTGCCAGAGCAAACTCAATCTGCCAGGCAGGGCTGATCTGATAGCTATTTTAGCATACTGAGGCCTGAGCTGGTTTGTTGCCGGAGGGTGGATTGTGTATAATACTTGCTATCGGTATTAACGGCAGTCAGGCAGGTAGAATGCTCATGAAATGTCCCTATTGCGGAACTGAAAATGATAATCGGAATGTTTGCAAAAAGTGCGGCAAATTCATTCAGGGTAAAAAACTGAGGCCCCGGGATTTAGATCCCAAAATGCGGCGGGATGTCCGGCGTCGGCATGTCTGGCAGGGGACCAAGTCCTGTCTGCTGTCTACGCTGCTGATGGTAGGCGGGCTGGTGGTACTGACGCTCCTGATGCTGCTGATTTTTTGGGGCTTATCCCATTTTATTGATTTTGATGCCTTAACCAGCAGTGTCTATGTAACAGACGCGTCCGGCCAGGTAGTCACGGACCAGGATGGTTCCGCCGTGCTGCAGACGGCGGAGACTGAGCTTGAAAGCACTATAACGGCCTCCGCCTCAGCCAATTAGGTCCTTCCCGCCTGGCTCAGGCTTTGAAGTTTAGCTGTTGATTCCCGGTCAGCAGGCAGGCTGAGTAGGGCTCAAGCGTCAGGTCTAAGTCAGCCTGGCGGATTTGCAGTTCTTTATCTCCTGCGTTTAACAGGACCCGGATTTCAGATTGACCGCCCGGGTACGGCTGCCCGCAGTAATCCAGCCCATCCGCTGCTATATAGCGCCGGAAAGCATAAAAGCTGCCGCTGGCAGACAGACATTCAAAGTTGCCTCGTACCAGCAGCGGATAGCGTCGGCGTAGCTGCAGCAACTCTTTTAATCGCTGATTTAAAGCGGATCCGGTCTGCTGCCAGTTAAAACAGCGGCGATTGAGCGGGTCCCTGTAACCTTCCATTCCAATTTCATCCCCATAGTAAATACTGGGAACGCCGGGACAGGTTACTTGTAAAAAGCAGGCCAGATAGAGCTTTTTTTCGCCCACAGCCCGCTGGGCCGGGTCGAGTTTTTGCCGGATCTGGTCTTCCCGATTTTCCGGCGGCGGCAGCGGTCCGGCAACTTCCGTTATAAACCGGCTGACATCATGGCTTGAAATTAAATTCATATTGCAGGCCAGCGCCTGGGGCGGGTAATTTTCTCTCAAGGTTTCCAGACTGTTATTTAATTCATCAGCCGCTATCGTCCCCTTGAAAAAGGAAACCAGCGCCTGTCGGAACGGATAACCCATCACCCCGTCATGGGTATTGCCCAGTAAGAAATCCCGGTAATGCCCATAACTGACTTTATTACTGGCGTCCTCCCAGACCTCCCCTATGATAACCGCGTCGGCCTTAACCTTTTTGACCCGCTGCCTGAGCTCACTGATAAAGTCATCCGGCAGTTCATCTGAGACATCCAGCCGGAAGCCTGCCGCGCCGCGCCGCAGCCAGGTGGCCAGCACGCCGTCTTCGCCCAGAATAAACTCCCGGAAGGTCAGATCATGCTCCCGCACCGCTGGCAATTCCGGGAAATTCCACCATGAATCATAGCTGATCTGGCCCTGATTTTGATGAATATTATACCAGCCAAAAAAAGGCGATATGCTTTTGTCCCGTACAGCCTGATACGCCCCGATCCCGGGGAAGCGTCCGTACTTATTAAAGTAGATGCTGTCCGCGCCAGTATGGCTGAAGACCCCATCCAGAATAATCCGGATTCCCGCCCGCGCGGCTGCCTGACATAAGGCTTCAAAATCTGCATTGGTCCCCAGCAGGGGATCAACATTCATGTAGTCGGCCGTATCATAGCGGTGATTGGATTTAGCCATAAAGATCGGATTCAGGTATAAAGCCGTAATCCCCAGCTCCCGCAAATAAGGCAGACCCTCTTGTATACCTTTGAGGCTGCCGCCATAAAAATCGGTTGCCTGATATCCCTGCCCCGGCAAGCCCCTGATATCCACTTCTTCAGCCCAATTGTCATGGTAAATCCGTTCCGGCTCCGGCCGGATCCGGTGAAACTTTTGCAAATCAAAATCCGCTCCCCGCCTAAAGCGGTCCGGAAAGATCTGGTACAGGGTTGCATCCTGGAACCACTGAGGGGTTGCAAAATTCTCCCGGTAAACCGTGACCTGAAAGGGCTGGGGTTGTCGGTTTTCCAAGGCATGGTACAGCGGAGGACCTGAGGTAATTAGTCCGCTGCCGTCATGGCTGGGATGCGCACATAAATAAAGGCAACCTTTGTTTTTCAGGCGAACCTCAAACCAATAAAAGAGCAGACAAGGCAGACCCGGTAAATGAACGGCACTGCTGAAATGGCGTTTTTGCAGCAGGCGGAGATTTTCCCGGTCTTCTGCTTTGCTTTCCGCGGCGGCGGCTGCACCTGTCTGATCAACCGGCTGAGTTTGCTCATCCATCATGATTTTGCCGTCGTAAAACTGGTCTAAGCCATAGGCATAATTCAACAGGACAAAATCAATTTCGTCAGCTTCGCTTTCAGTCTCCACCGCCAGGGTCAGTAAACTGCCGGCTGGCCTGGCGCCAAAAGGGCAGCGAAACGTCTTGCTTCTGGATTGATGAAAAATTTGCATGCAGATTCCTGTTATTCTTTGTCAGACTTGTTTGACTCAGTCTGGGCGCGGCCGGAACTGGCTTTACGCTTAGACGGCGCGGCTTCCTGGGTGGTCTTGCGCCTGGTTGCAGCTTTACTCCCCGCAGATTTGGTCTTATGGCCAGCTTTGCCTGACCGCCTGGCAGAAGTTTTGGTGGTTTTCCGGGCGGCGCCAGCTTTTGAGACAGCGCTGCTATTTGCAGGCCTGAGCTCAGGCTTTACCTGCAAGTCAGGCGCCGGGGCGCCCGGATTAGCCTCGGTCCTGCTGACACCGGTCAGGCCCTGGTAAAGGGCCAGATATTGAGCTGCCGATTGATCCCAGCTGAAATCACTGGATAAAGCGCTCTTGACCAAGGCAGTCCAGGCCTCATCATGCCGCCGGTAAACATCTACCGCGTACTTACTGGTGAACAGGAGTTCATGTGCGTTAATGTTGGCAAACGAAAAGCCATTACCCGTACCGGTGTACTGATTATACGGGTGTACCGTATCTTTGAGGCCGCCGGTTTCACGCACGATCGGCAGGGCGCCATAGCGCATGGCAATCATCTGCGACAAACCGCAGGGCTCAAACACCGACGGCATTAAGAAGAAATCTGCCCCGGCGTAAATCCGGCGGGCCAGTTTTTCATCAAAACGGATTTGCACCGCCATACGGTCCGGTCTCCTGGCTGCGACCGCCTTAAGCGCGTCTTCATAGCGGGACTCGCCGTTACCTAAGACGACCAATTGAATATCATCATCCAGTAGTTCATCCAGAATAAAGAGCAGCAGGTCCAGGCCCTTTTGCTCCGTCAGCCGGCTGATCAGCGCAAACAAGGGCTTATCCGCGGCTGACGGCAGGCCCAGCTCCTGCTGCAAACTGGCTTTACAGGCCGCTTTGCCAGCCACAACATTGCTGCTGTCATAGTGGCTCGGTATAGCCGGATCACTGGCCGGGTCATACGACCGGGTATCCAGGCCATTAAGGATACCGCTGACCTTGTAGGAAAAGCCCCGCAAAATAGCGTCCAGCCCTTCGCCGTAAAAATCATTCATGATTTCACTGGCGTAAGTGGGAGATACCGTATTGACATGTTGGCTGTACACAATCCCGGCTTTCATGAAATTGGCCGCGCCGTCTTTCAGGACGCCAAAATCATTCAGATAATCGGATGATAAATCACATAAATCCGCAATTCGGTCGCTGCCAAATACACCCTGAAACTTAAGATTATGGATGGTATATAGCGTTTTGGTCTGGCAGTGATAGCCATTGGATTGATAGTGCGCCTGTAACAGGCACGGAATCAGGCCGGTTTCCCAGTCATTACAGTGAATGATATCTGGTTCAAAGTCCATCGGCTGCCCGCAGGCTTCCAGGACAGCCCGCTGAAAGAAGCAGAAACGCTCCACATCAAAAGAGTAATCCTGATAAATCTGGTCTGAGCCGAAATAATAATCATTGTCAATAAAGTAATAAGTAATGCCGTTCTGGTGCAGAGTCAGCAATCCGCTGTACATGCTGCGCCAGCCAAGTTTAACCTGAGACCAGCGAACGAACTTGAGTTTATCTTTATATTGGGTTTTAACCGGCCGGTACAGTGGCATGATGACGCGGATATCAATCCCGCGGGCAGCCAGGGCCTGCGGCAAAGAACCGGCCACATCAGCCAAACCACCGACTTTAACAAACGGTACCACTTCAGATGAAACAAATAATACCCGTAACGGTGTCATACAATTGCCCCCTTACCAATGACAACTGGGTAAGCGGCCTGGCCAATTAACTTGATTCCGGGCCGGATCACACATTTTTTATCTATAATAACATTTTCCAGCTCACAGCCGTCGGCGATCTGCGTATCCTGAAAAATAATACAATTTGTCAGCTTAGCCTTGCTGCCTACGGATACATTCCGGAACAGCATGGAATGCCTGACACTGCCCTGGATATAGCAGCCGTCAGAAATCATACTGTCTCTGACCTCACAGTCTTCACTGTAGATAGCCGGGGCTTCATCCTTAACCTTGGTAAATACCGGCTGCTTTTGCCAGAATACTTCCGTCCGGGTAGGTTCTGACAGCGCTCTTAAGGTCGCGTCAAAGTAAGCCTGGGTTGAGTTGATCCGCAGCGCGCAGCCCTTATATTCATAACCATATATGGCGTAGCGGTCAAACTCCTTCACATAAAATTCCGGATTCACTTCAGTCGTGCCGCGGGACATGGCTTCTCCCAGAATCTCCACAAACAGCTCCCGGCGCATCAGCATGACGCCCAGGCTGTTGCGGTTTGATACCGGATTGAGCGGGTTTTCATATACACCCTTAATCCGGCCGGAGCGGGTCATATCCAAAATAGTGACCGGGGCTTCCGCCTTATAGCCGTCACGGTTATACATCACGCTGATATCCGCATTTTTATCCTTGTGATAGGTCATCAGCTCATCATATGTCGTATTCAGGATACAGCTGGCCGAGCTGACTATAATATACTCCTGTTTAATTTCCCTGAAAAAATTGATGATCCCAGACAAGTCATCCCCCCGGCCGGTATACGATTCAGAACTAATATAAGGTGGCAGAATGTAGAGGCCCTGTGACTTACGGTCCAAATCCCAGGCACTGCCGGTCCCCAGATGATCCATCAGGGACTTATATTTGTTAAAAGTGGATACAGCGATGGTGAGGATACCGCTGTTGACCATATTGGACAGGGCAAAATCTATGATGCGGTAACGCCCGCCAAACGGAACGGCAGACAGCGCCCTGGGTCTGGTCAGGTCCCCCATATGAATCCGTTTGTCATCAGCCAAAATCAACCCGCAGGTATTTCTTATCATTGTAAATGCCTCCTATACCGCCGGTATATTTTCACAGCGTTCAATTACCTGGTCGGCTTCTGCCACATCCTGAGCCATGCTCACCATACAGTTACCCGGGACCGTGATATCAGGCTTAAGGATCAATCCGCCATTAATCAAGGTTATGTTATCACTGCAGATCTTTTTATTGTAATAAGGATGCTCCTTGTTCTCTTCCCCGCCGATCAGGTCATTTTCACCAATGATTGTCTCCATGCCGACAATCACCTTTTTAAGGCAGGCGCCGCGCCTGACCACCACCCCCGGCATCAGCACACTGTCTTCGACCACCGCTCCGGCCTCCACCACTACACTGTGGGAAAGAATCGAATGGTGAACGGATCCGTAAATAAGGCAGCCATCCGTCAGCGCACTGCTTCGCACTTTGGCGCCGGGCGCGATATAATGAGCCGGCTTAACGGGGTTACGGCTGTAAATCCGCCAGTTGTCATCCTGGAGATCAATGTCCCGCGGGCGGTCAATAATATCCATATTTGACTCCCACAAGGATTCTATGGTGCCAACGTCTTTCCAGTAACCCTGGAAAGGGTAGCTAAACACCTGCCGGTCTTCCGCCAGTAATTTGGGGATAACATTTTTGCCAAAATCATGCGAAGAGGTCACATCTGCCTCATCCTCAGCCAGTTCTTTTTTAAGCAAAGGCCAGTTAAACATATATATGCCCATTGATGCCTGGGTACTTTCCGGTTTGGCCGGTTTTTCCTCAAACTTAACGATGCGGCCATTTTCATCCGAGGTCATGATCCCAAAACGGCGCGCTTCTTCTTTGCTTACCTCATACACCGCAATCGTCGCGTCCGCGCCCTTGGCTATATGGTATTCCAGCAATTTTGCGTAATTCATTTTATAGATATGATCACCGGATAGAATCAAAACATAATCCGGGTCAAAATTATCAATAAATGGAATATTCTGGTAAATAGCGTTGGCTGTATTTTTATACCAGTCACTGCCTTTGCTGTGTTGGTAGGGCGGTAAAATAAAAGCCCCGCCGTTATTTCTGTCCAGGTCCCAGGGATGACCATTACCCACATACGTGTTCAGGGCCAGCGGTTGATATTGCGTCAGGACTCCGACGGTATCAATGCCGGAATTAACACAGTTGCTGAGGGGAAAATCAATAATGCGGTAGCGGCTGCCATAAGGGACGGCCGGTTTGGCCATTGTATCAGTCAGAGCGCCCAGTCGCGAGCCCTGACCGCCTGCCAGGATCATAGCTATCAGTTCTTTTTTCAAATTGATCCCTCCTAACCAGATTGCCCATTGTTAAATGTATCAATCCGAAGGTGTTTTGATTGTTTATATATAAAGTTTACCATAATTCATATTGAATAGACAGTTAGCAGCACAGCAACATGACAAATTCTATGATTATGTTAAAATGATAATCAACATATGTGCAGCTTAACATCTTAGCTGCCTGGAGGTAACGATGAACCTAGCTATATCTTTCCTGGCCATAAATTACCCGGCTGTGATGGCGGTCTCACTGCTGGCTGGAGTGGTCACCCTGATTGTCCTGACCGTTAGCTTCAGCAAGCTTGCGAGCTATCTAAGGCAAGGCGGCCACACGGATAATGACGGTTATGGAGCCGCCACGGTCTCAGCTGAGCCGGGGCCCGCGCCGCTAAACAGTCAAACGGCAGCAGCAGCAGATAACTTAAGCGCGGACTGGTCAGAAGAATGGGTGGCCGTCACCGCAGCAGCCATTGCCTGTTATGAGGCAGAACAGACTGCGCAGGCCGATCCGGCTCCGGCTGCAGCCGGGGCTTTACCGCAGCCTTGCTGGCAGGCTCCTACCACTGCCGGATTTAGGATCAAACCCCGGCGCAGGGTTTCCTAATCACCGCCCCCTTAGCGGGGCCGTTTCCCCCCGGCAGCACCTTGGCTGACACGGACAAACGACATGTAAAAGGCAGCATAGTGAAACGCTATGCTGCCTTTTAGGTATCGGCCGGAGCTATGGCTTAACAGGCTTTGCCGGTCACGGGCCGGGTGTTCATTTACTGACCACCAGGAGATACCAATCATGCATTTCTTTTATCTGATGAAACGTAAAGCCGGCCTGAAGCAAAGCTGTTTTCACCTCATCCACCCGGTCAGCTATGATTCCGGACAAAATCAGCAGGCCCAGCTCATTCATGCGCTCAGCATATAAAGGTATGGAAGGCAAAATCACATCCGCCAATATATTGGATACGATAATATCATAGCGGTGCTGAATATCAGCCAGTACACCCTGGAAACAATGGACCCGGTCAGCCACGCCATTCAGTTGGCAGTTTTCCCGGCAGACCTCAACCGCATGCGGATCGATATCACAGGCATCAACCCGGCGCGCGCCCAGTTTGGCAGCCGCTACGGACAGGATGCCGGAGCCGGTCCCCAGGTCCAGAACCACAGACCCCTCCGGCATAAATTCATCCACGGCAGCCAGACATAACTGAGTGGTTTCATGGGTACCGGTGCCAAAAGCGGAGCCCGGATCCAGGCGGATCAGCTGTTGACCTGCCGAAGCAGCCGCAGCCTCCCAGCTGGGTGAGATCAGCAGGCGGGGTGAAGGGGAAAAGGGATGATAGTAAGCCCGCCATTGATTAGCCCAGTCCTCCTCCTTGACAAAGGAGGAGCTGAGACTGGCAGGAGCGATATCCAGATACTGGCCAATATCAGTCAGCCGGGTCCGCAGATACGCTTCAAAGGCTGTTGCCGGCAGATGGCGGTTTTCACGGCTCTCATACAAGCGGTAAGCTTCCGCAGGGGCTAAAGTCTCGCCGCCCTCCATCCTGGTGCCAAAGCGGACCCCCAGCTCATCTTCAGGGAAGTATGCCCGGATGCGGACATAATCCGGCAAACTGGCTATGAAAGCCGGTTCAGCAAAGGTCAGGCTGTCCGGCTGAGCCAGCAGGGCCTTGATTTCATCAGGATTTTCAGTAGCCACGCCTAAGGCTCCGTCCTGCAATAAAGCTTCCTCTACCGCATCTGCGGCGGTCTCACTTGTCTTAATCTCTATTTCCAGCCAGCGCATGAATCATCTGTTCCTATCTATTTAAATGCGTCTCTTATTTTAGCAAAGAAACTTTTACGGCTCTGATAATTTTTATCCGTCGTACCGGCCTCAAACGTTCTCAGCAAATCCTTTTGTTCAGGACTCAGGTTGCGGGGAATTTCAATTTGTACGGTTACAATCTGGTCCCCGCGCTGATTTTCCCGCCGGATAATCGGGATCCCTTTGCCCCGCAAGGTTATGGTGTCCCCCGGCTGGGTGCCCTCCTTGAGGTGATAGTTAACTGTGCCATCAATAGTCGGAATATCAATGTCCGCCCCCAGCGCCGCTTGCACAAAGGTTACCGGAATATCACAATAAGTATTATTGCCGCGGCGATTAAAAAAGGCGTGGCTGCGTACATTGATGTGCAAATATAAATTGCCGTAAGGTCCGCCGTTTGCTCCCGGCTCGCCCTCCCCGCTTAATGTCAGCGTATCATCCTGATTGATGCCCGCGGGTATCCTGACGCGAAGATTTTTTACGATGTGCCGGTGCCCGCGGCCACCGCAGACATGGCAGGGCTGGGCAATCTTTTTGCCCCGGCCCTGACAATCCGGGCACACCCGATTAGTCATCATCGTGCCCAGCATCGTCTGCTGTCGGTATTGAACCTGGCCCGTTCCGTGGCAGGTCGGACAGGTCGTAACTTTGGATCCCGGCTCGGCGCCACTGCCATCACAAACATCACAGCGATCTTCTTTTTCAATCCGGACTTGTTTTTCAGAGCCAAAGGCTGCTTCCATAAAATCTATGGTAAGGCTGTACTGCAGGTCACTGCCGCGCTGTGGCTGACTGGGGCCGCCGCCCCGTCCGCCAAAGCCGCCAAAACCGCCAAAACCGCCAAAAAACTGATTCAGGATATCGTCAACGTTAAACCCGGAGGTATCAAAGCCCTGACCGTCAACACCGGCATGGCCAAATTGATCATACTGATGGCGTTTATCTTCATCCGACAGGATCGCATAGGCTTCATTGACTTCCTTGAATTTAGCTTCGGCCTCCTTATTCCCCGGATTCAGATCCGGATGATATTGCTTAGCCAGTTTGCGGTAAGCTTTTTTCAGCTCTTCCGGTGACGCGCTGCGGTCTACGCCCAATACTTCATAATAATCACGTTTATCTGCCACGGGCTCCTCCTACCATGTTGGCTTGAACATCAGAAGTCTGCCGCAGCTTTATCCGGGCTGCGGCAGACTTTAAATAACTTCAGCAGTCAAAGACTTGAGTCTATCTAATGGTATCACTTTCAGTCTCTGGCTCAACGGTTAATCCAGCTTAATGTTTGCTGTCATCCGTGTAATCGGCATTATAGTTCCCCTTGCCATCATTTGCGCCGCCACTTGTACCGGTGGCACTGCCATCTCCGCCTTGCTGAGGCGCCTGCTGTTCATAAACCTTGGCGCTGAGGGCATAGACTGCCTGCTGCAGACTTTCCGTGTCGCGCTTGATCTTTTCCAGATCATTCTTGCCGATGCTGTCCTTCAGCGCGCTCACCTTGCTCTCAATATCCTGCTTCAGCTGACTGTCTGCTTTGTCGCCAAAGTCCTTGACGGTTTTCTCCGCCTGATAGATGGCGGCATCAGCGTTATTGCGGGTGTCAACTTCTTCCTTTTTAGCTTTGTCCGCCGCCGCAAACTGCTCCGCCTCCTTAACCGCCTTATCAATTTCCGCCTCATTTAAGTTGGTGGAAGCGGTTATGGTAATATCCTGCTCCTTACCCGTGCCTTTATCTTTAGCAGATACATGAACGATACCGTTAGCGTCAATATCAAATGTTACTTCGATCTGAGGGACGCCGCGAGGTGCCGGAGCAATACCGTCCAGGATAAAATTGCCCAGGGTTTTATTGTCCTTGGCAAACTCCCGCTCGCCCTGCAGCACATGCACTTCCACCTGCGTCTGACCATCGGCCGCGGTCGAAAAGATCTGACTCTTTTTAGTCGGGATGGTGGTATTGCGGTCAATAATACGCGTGAATACACCGCCCATGGTTTCAATACCCAGAGACAAAGGCGTGACATCCAAAAGCAGCAGGCCCTTGACATCACCGGTTAAGACAGCGGACTGGATAGCCGCGCCAATAGCCACACACTCATCAGGGTTAATCCCCTTGAACGGTTCTTTATTAAAGAATTGCTGCACGGTCTGCTGAACAGAGGGCATACGGGTGGAACCGCCCACCATCAGGATTTTACTGATATCACCCTTGTCCAGGCCGGAATCTTTTAATACCGAGCGCAAGGGCTGCATGGTCGCTTCGACCAGGTCAGCGGTCAGTTCATCAAATTTGGCGCGGGTCAGCGTCATGTCGAGATGCTTGGTACCATTGGCATCCGCGGTAATATAGGGCAAATTGATATTGGTCGTGGTGGCCTGACTCAGCTCAATTTTAGCTTTTTCAGCCGCGTCGCGCAGGCGCTGCATGGCCATTTTGTCCTGACGCAGATCCAACCCGTCAGTCCGCTTAAACTCCTGAACCATCCAGTCTACAATGCGCTGGTCAAAGTCATCGCCACCCAGGTGGTTGTTGCCGCTGGTGGCCAGCACCTCAAACACGCCGTCGCCAATCTCCAGCAGCGAAACGTCAAACGTACCGCCGCCCAGGTCAAAGACCAGAATTTTCTGATCTTCCTCTTTATCCAGGCCATATGCCAGGGCTGCAGCGGTGGGCTCATTAATAATACGCAGCACATCCAGGCCCGCAATTTTACCGGCGTCCTTAGTAGCCTGACGCTGGGCATCGCTGAAGTATGCCGGCACGGTGATGACCGCCTGAGATACCGATTCGCCAAGATATGCTTCAGCGTCTGATTTCAGCTTCTGCAAAATCATGGCACTGATTTCCTGAGGCGAATACTTTTTTCCGTCTATATCTACCTTAAAATCAGATCCCATCTTGCGCTTGATCGAAGAAATTGTGCGATCCGGGTTGGTGATAGCCTGCCGTTTGGCAATCTGACCTACCAGGCGTTCTCCGTCCTTGGTAAACGCCACCACTGAAGACGTGGTGCGGTTGCCCTCAGAGTTTGGGATGACGACCGGTTCGCCACCTTCCATAACCGCCACACATGAATTTGTTGTGCCCAAATCAATACCAACTACTTTTGCCATAATATTAATCCTCCTCATGAATACCGACAGTCCGCCGGATTTTATTTTTTTATCTCTCAACCGCCGCAGCGGCAGCTGTCCTGCTTAATTGGCGACTTTAACCATCGCGTGCCGGATAACAGTATCATCCCGTTTATAGCCCTTTTCAAGAACCTCTATTACAGTATTAGGACCGTAGTTATCGTCCTCAACGTGTAAAACTGCCTGATGCAAAGCCGGATCAAACGGCTGGTTAATGGCGTCAATCTCTTTGACCGCCAGTTTTTGTAGCACTGTGTCCACTTGCTTCAGCACCATAGCCACGCCCTCAGCGATTTTTTGGGCTTCGGCATTCTCTACCGTCTGGCAGGCGACTGCCGCTCGTTCCAGATTGTCCACTACCGGCAGCCAGGCAGACACCACATCGGTCACGGACTGACCGTATAAGGCGTCTTTTTCACTCCTGCTGCGGCGTCTGAAATTATCAAACTCAGCCATCAGACGCATATAATTATCTGTTAGATCCGCCAGATCTTTTTGGCTTTTCTTCAGCGCCTCCGTCATACGCTTTAACTCGGCTTCATCCGTGCGGTCTGCCGCTTCAGTAGCTCCGGTCTCAGCCGGCTTTGGATCCTGTTTTACCGTCGGGTCAGCCGCAGCCGGTGCTTCCGGCCTGACGGCCGGCTCGCTGCCCGCGGCCTGATGCGGTTTCTGGTCCTGATCCTTGTTATCCTTTTTACTGCGCATGATATCCTCCACTTTACTGTTCTTTATGTTGTGAATCCCGGTTCAGTCTGGCTGAACGGGCAATCAAATCGTCCATCGTTTGCCGCACAAAGCTGATATGAGATATGACGCGACTGTAATTCATCCGCATCGGGCCCAACACCCCAATAAATCCCATCAGTTTGCCGGGTAAGGTATAGGTCGTCGTGACAAAACTGCAGTCTTCCAGACCTTCACTCTGCAACTCCTGACCGATACGAATCATATACCGGCAAGGTTTGCAGTCAGCCTCACCGGGTGTGGTCGGCCCGCGCTTCTGATCTGCCTGGTTTTCAGGCAGATCAGAAGGCTGCGGCGTCAGTTGCCCTGACGTGCGCTCAGACTCCCATTGACGGTCTAAAAGGCCAAACAACAGCCCTTCCTGCGACAACTTATCCACGACATTCCGCGCCCGGCTGATATCCTGAAACTCCGGGTGGGCAAATAAGTTAGGCATCCCGTTCAGGTAACTATCCAGATTATCACTTTGCTTTATGGCCGTATAAGCTTCATACATGATCTGATTCAGCAGTGATTCCGGCAAAGAGGTCGCCTGCATAGCAGACTGAACGGCCACAAAAGTTATATCCTTCAGCTTCATACCGGCCAGATTAGCTTCAATAGCCTGACTAATCTTAAGCAAATCCTCTGCGCTGAGCAGATCCGGGATCCGGACAATCCGGTCTTTAACCTGCCCTGCAGAAAGCACCACCACAATCAAAGCCCGGCCAGGTTCAATCATCAGTAATTTAACCTGTAATAACTGACTGCTCTGGGCCTGCGGAGGCAGCGCTACGGACAGATAACCGGTGGTCTCCGACAAGACCCCGGAGGCGCGGCGCAAAAGCGTAGAAATTTCATTGACCTGCTCAGTCAGCGCCATCCTGATACCCCTGGCTTCCTCAGGCGGAAGCCACTCCACCTGCATCAGATTTTCTACATATTCACGATAACCTTTATCAGACGGCACCCGTCCGGAAGAGGTATGGGGCTGCTCCAGATAGCCTTGCTGCTCCAGCTCCGACATCGTGTTCCTTACCGTTGCTGAGCTGACAGGCAGATGGTATTTGCTCACCAGATATTTAGAACCCACTGGCTCGGCTGTCTCAATATAATCATCCACTATGACCTTTAAAATGTCCTTTTTACGGTGATCCAACGCCATACATACCACTCCTTCCGTCAGCAACTTAAGGTTTAGCACTCAAGTCTCCCGAGTGCTAAAAGTACTTTAGCACCCCGCCAAACGAAAGTCAATTAAAATCAAAAAGAATCTGTTCTGCCTTAGTTAATAATATATGAACAGTAAATACCTGACCCGATCCGGGCGTCGCCAGCCCTGAGGCGCTTACCGGCGACCGCTAAACAAAAGCAGCAAAAACGTCATTGCCCCAGTCCAGGCCGCGCCGGCTGAGGCGGTAACGCGGACCTGCCGCCGGCTCACAGATCAGTAAGCCTTCAGCGCATAAACGGCGTAATGCCAGCAGGATGTCCGGCGGGGGGGCCTGGCCAAAGCGCTGCTGATAATCTGACAGCCTGACTCCGGCCAGTTTCCTTAAGCCCAGCCAGAAAAACTCCCGCTGGGCTTCCGCGCGGTCGATTGTTTCCGCAGTATCCGCCGCAGCAAAAGCCAATTGGGACCAGTCAGCTTCCGCACTGCTGACCTGCCCATAGATAGACAGATAGCCAGCCAGATCGCGGCGGTTGCAGCGCCGTACCCCGCCAATATAGCTGGCCGCAGACAGGCCGCAGGCCAGGTAGGGTCTGCCATCCCAGTACACCTCATTATGCCGGCTGGCGTAACCGGGCAAGGCGGCATTGCTGACTTCATACTGCTCAAACTGCCAGTCTTGCAGGCAGTCAAGTACGCATTGATACATTTGCCGCTCGGTCTCCGGCTCCGGGAGGTCAGCCAGTTGCCCCTTTCGGGCAGCCTGCGCAAACGGGGTACCTTCTTCAATAATTAAGGAATAAAAGGACAGATGTTTGAGGGGGAAACGGGACAGATAGGTCAGGCTTTCTGACACATCTGTCAGCGTCTGCCCGGGCAGACCAATCATGAGATCCGCCGACAGATTTGAGATGCCAGCTGCGGTCAGGGCGTTGACCGTATCCGTAAAGTCAGCCACCGTATGACTGCGGCCCAGGCGCTTCAGCAGGCGGTCCTGCGCGGCCTGGAGGCCTATGCTGACCCGGTTGAAGCCTGCCGCCTGCAGCCGCGCGGCGTCAAGCTTATGTGCGCTGAGGGGGTTGCACTCTAAGGTAATTTCAGGCTGCGCCGCTATATTAAAGACAGAGTAGACCGTCTGCAGCAGTCTGAGCAGCCGGTCACAACCCAGCACGGACGGTGTGCCGCCGCCAAAATAAATCGTTTCCAGCGGTTTGCTTAATTGATGCTGTCGGAGCCATAAGGCGCTGGCTTTGATTTCAATCTGGATCGCGCGGACGTAGGGATCATAAAGCTGCTGCTGGCCGGCGCTGGAACAAAAATCGCAGTAGAGGCATTTACTGTCACAAAACGGAATATGCAGGTACAAGGCAGTTACCGCCTGGCTTTCCGCAGGGTTAGATGGCGCAAAGCCTGCGGAGGTCATGGGTCTGCCGCCTCACTGCCGGCCGCTTCAAACTGGTCCAGACAAAAGGTGAGATATTGATAAAAGCGCTTGAAGCTGGGAGAATTAATTCGCTGCGGCTCCAGGCCCGGCGCGATCTGAGCCGCCCACTCACTCTTTTGCTGGCCCACGGCCGGATAGCCCAGCTTAATCAATTGTTCCGCGGCTGGCCCCAAAATCGCCCGGGCTAAGACTTCCCAGGTCCCGCAGACACTGTCTTGTTCATATTGGTCCAGTATGGCCGTGTCAATCTCCGGATAAGCCCGTAAAAGCGCGCTGCGATCGGCCAGTAACCAGGCTTCAAGCTCTTCCACCGCAATGCCGATAACGACCGGAAGCTCCGGGGCGACAACATGGTTCAGGGTTTTGAGGGTCCTGAATAGGTCCTGGCTGTCATGATCATCAGCATCCAGCACGACAAGCACCAAAGCCAGTTCGCTTTGGCCCAAGTCTCTGCGGTAGGCTTTGAGCTCAGCGGGTAATAACTGCAGCAGCCCGGCAGCCAGTTTGCCCGGTTTAGCCTGCCAGTCCCTGGGCAGATGCCCCACCCCACGGTGCCGTCGGATACTGTAAGTCCAGCCAGCCTGCCGTCGGGCTAAAGCAGGACGCAGCAGACCGCTGACAATCTGGCCGCCGGAACGGTCTTCAACCAATACCTCTATATGCCGTTTATGACTTAGAACTGCTCCCGGCATCAATCCGTACCTCGGGTTGTGGCAGACGTTCCGGTCTCCCCGGTTGCCGGGTTGGTTGCCGGGGCATCCAAAAATCCGGCATAAAGCAAGGCACCCAGGCCTACCCCTTCGGCTGTCATAGCCGCTACATGCGGTAAGGTTGCGCAGTTGATGGCCTGGGCTGCCGGCCTTATTGTGTCAGCTTGACTTGCAGCCTGCCGGGGATCAGCCGCCGGCCTGTCAGCCGGCCAGCTTATGCTCTGACGCCTGAATGACCAGACCTCCTGCGCGGCAAGGCTGTCCAAAAGGAAACTGTTATGTGAGGTCATAATCACCTGACAGTTCGCGTTTTTAAGGCTATAGGTCCTGAGGGCAGCGGCCCAGTTCTCAACCATGTTATGATACAGGCCGATATCCGGATTTTCCAGCAACAGCAGCGGTCTGGGGGCGGGGTCCTGCAGCAGCAGCAGCAGAGCAAACAGTTTTTCTTCACTGCCGGAAATCCGCTGATCAAAGAGATCCCGGTCCAGCGAGGTGCGGTCCGGCATACAATCCAGGATCTGCTCCATCCGCTTTTTATAGTCTTCAGGGTCACGATTCATTAAGTAGGTCAGCACATTGAACAGGTTGCTGGCATCCTCATTCAGATGATGATGTCCGCCGCCGGTCTGTAATTGCTGCCGGAATACCTGCTGATGGCCGGATCTGGCGCCAAACTGAGTCTGATCAATTTCAATCTTGCTGCAATACCAGCGGGTGATTTCGTGATACAGGCTCCGCAGCGGCATAAGGGTGCTGACCTGACCCAAAGCGCTCAGCACCGGTCGTTTTAAATCATTCAGACTCAGGTCTTCATAAACCGGCGCGGCCGCAGGAGCTAAATCTAGCGTCTGCAGCAGCTGACAAGAGCGCAATTGACAATTAAATAAGAGCTGTTCCCGCCAAATGCCCGGCTCAACCTGAGCCGCATCAGCAGCAGAGGCATAAATAACCCGGCAGGATTCTGCCGCCACAAAGGGCCGCTGCTCCGCATCCGCATCCAGTACAAGGCGGTAGGCCAGCAGATTTGGGTAGTCAGCTGTTTTAATCAGAAGTTCAAAACCAACCGGAGCGGTCAGATCATATTGTCTAAGGCTGCCAAAACCGCCGCTTTGCTCCAGATCTTCTGCGGCTTTAGCTGCCCCGTTCTTCAACATGCGACTAATAAAGGTCAGCGCGTTCAAAACAGTCGACTTACCGCTGCCGTTGGGCCCGATTAACAGCGTCAGAGGCGTCAGCGCCGCAGTCTTAGGAGCAGCAGGCGCCGGGCCCAGCAGATCCTGGGCCAGCAAGCCCATCCTAAAGTCCTTGAGAATAGCGTAATTTCTGATATGCAGGCCTAAGAGCATGGCAGACCTCCTAATAAAACAGCAGTAACTGAAAGCCCCGGCAACTGGGCTCCCCCCATCGCTTTGAACCGCCAGAGCAGCCGGCCGTTTCGGTCATTCAGCCGTCACCGACGGGTCTGGTTCGCTTTCAGGCGTACTGTCGGCAGGCTGCGCGGCCGTTCCGGTACTTGCCTCTGCTTCTGTGGACACCGCGGCAGCGTCAGCCGCACTGACGGCGGTGTAGTCATCCACAGGCGTGTCCGCGCAAGTCAGCATGATATATGCCGCCGCATTTATTCGAAAACGCAGCTGATCCGCATCATACAGGCTCATCAGTTTCCAGGTAGCATCGTAATCAGTACCCTTGATTTGGCCACCGGTAGCCTCCAGCTCATTTTGAGCTGAATCGCTAACCTCATCAGCGCTGGGCACATCATATTGGCCGGCTTCCATGAATACGACCGGGATGCCGGCATTGTCAAAAGGCTGATAATCGCCGTCCTCCAGTGTAAACTCCCTGTAAATATAAGATTCGCCGCCATCTTCCAGCGTTACGGAATAACTGCCCTGATTGGTCATCAGACTGACCCCGATTTCAGAATTGAGGTCGCCTTCCAGCGAAGCGTTAACCGCATCATAAAGCTTACGGCGCATTGCATACTTTTGGCCTTCATTGAGCGAGTTATGTCCCGCATGCGCGTACAATTTGTCGCCGCCATATATGGAGCGCAAAATAAACGCGCCATCCAGCACTGACAAAGTCGCGTCATCCAGGCTTGAGAGATAAACCGCAGCGCCGCGGGACTGATCATTGCAGGCACCCATAAAGACGATTTGCAAATCATAGGCTACGGGCTGCTCCCGCAGGTTATTTAACAGGGTCAGCAGAGCCGCCACGCCAGAAGCATTGTCAGAGATACCATTATAATCGGGATAGTCGGCGGCCTGATCTGCGGAGACAGGCGTATCATACCGGGCGGCCATAATCATGGTTCTGTGGTATACCGTCAGGTCTTCCAAACTGTCCTGAACAGCCGATTGATCACCGGAAACAGTCAGCTGCGGGGTGGGACTGGGTGTCGGGGTTGGCGTTAAGCTGCCTGTACTTTCCGTACCGGACACCTTTTCTTCGATACGGTTCATTAAGGAGAGCAGCCAGTTTTGCTCTTCAAGCGCTTTTTCTCTGGCTTCAACGTCTTCCGTCCGGTAAAAGCCAGTACCGGGAACCGTGACAATCAGATTTTGGGAACTGCCGCTGTAGCCGCTGTCTTCCGCTGCTGTAAAGCTTTGTACCTCCGGCTGATATCCCATATCTACTAGCAAATTATAAAGATAGGCCGCCGTATTTTGCTCTTCCTGGCTGTATGCAGACCGATAAGGATAGGCATTTGCAATTTTTTGGGCCTGTACGGAGCCATAATAGGAGAACAAGGCCGGATTTTCCGAATCAGTGCTATCGGCACAGCCAACTAAAGGCAACAGCAAACAGGCTGTCAGAAAACAAGCCAGTAAGGGAAACCGTCTGCGCGGAGATCTAAGCTGCATGTTTTACCAACCCCGTGCCTGCCGAAATTTTTGACAAGCCCCCCGCAGGTCTTTAGCCACAGCTTCCGGGGCAGTGGTATTGCAATGCGCCCAGGCGCCGGTTTCACTGGAGGCGTTGTATTTTATCTTGTTTGCTGACCGCATGGGCGGGAAAAATTCAATGTGGAAGTGAAAATCCTCCCAGCCTTCACTATTAACCGGTGCATTATGCATGCACATCATGTAAGGGAACTTCATATCAAACAGCGCATCAAGTGTCCCGGACGCGGTTAACACCGCATCGGCCAAATCCTGCCGTTCCTGATCCGTCATGTCCAGCAGGGTACCAAAGTGGCGCTTAGCAGCAATTTGAATGCCATAGGGATATTCACTGTAAAAAGGCAAATAAATCAAAAAGCTTTCATTTTCATATACAATACGCAGCGAGGCCTCAGTCTCCTGCTCCAGCCAGTCACACATCAGGCAGTGCCCGCTTGCTTCCCGGTGTTCAATCTGGGCTTTAAGTTCCAGTTCCAGTTTTTTGGGAATGAACGGATAGGCATAAATCTGGCCGTGGGGATGAGGCATGGTGACGCCTACGGCCTCGCCCCGATTTTCAAAGATAAAAATATACTTAAACTCAGGATTTGACTTCAGTTTTTCAAAGCGCTCACACCACAAATCAACCAGTTTGTGAACATGCTCCAGGCTTAGCTCCGGCAGCGTCCGATTATGCTCCGGCGAATATAGGATAACCTCACACTTACCGTAACTGGGCCGGGTTTTAAACAAGCCGCCGCCCACTGGATCAGGCTGGGGGGGATTGGTAGACAACGCGGGAAAATCATTGTCATATTCATACACATCATAATGCTCCGGAACTTTACCGCTGCCCGGGCAAAAGGGGCACCAGTCTTTAGGCATCTGCGGCCGGTTCTGCCGGTGAGATGCAATCATAACCCAATCTTGTATAAAAGGATTCCAACGTAGTTCAGCCATGGGTTCCTCCCTAAATAAATAACTAAAGCAGCAGCTTTACTCTATAGGTTAAGCGGTGCTGCTGATCAGTCCAATGATAGCAGAAAACACGGCTTATTGCACAGCAAACCCGCATATTGGCAGCAGTGCAGCCGTCCTGGCCCCGACTTTTCTGCTATCATAGCGTTAAGTCACCAAAAATCAGCAAGAAGCTGCTCAGACAGAAAGGAGTGCGCTTTGAGGCCATACGGAAAGGCAGGCAGGATCAGACACTGCTTAAACCAGGTCGCAGTTTTCATTGGTTTTCTGTTAACAGTGCAGGCCTGGGCACAGCCTGCGGCCAGCATCGCCGCGGCGCAGGCTGTGTCGTCAGCGAATGCTGCCACATCGCCTCAGGCCCAGGCCGTTGCTGATTACAGTTTTTTAGAACTGGAGCCCGCATCCCAGTCCGTCCTGATCAAGGAAGCAGAGCACGGCACCACCTTATACGCCCAGCAAGCCTCCCAGCCTGACTATGCCCCGCTGGCTCACCGCATGCTGACCGCGGTGGTGGCGCTGGAGTATCTGGACAGTAAAGCCATGCTGACGATCAGCAAAACCGCAGCCCAATATATTGAGGACCGCACCGTTTTTACCACCGGCGGCCGCTATGATCTTTTTTACGTCCTGCATGCCCTGATACTGGAGGATTCCCAGGCTGCGGCAGTGGCGCTGGCAGAAGAAATCAGCGGCTCTGAAGCTGAATTTGTACAGCTGCTTAACAGCCACGCGCGGAGTCTGGGCATGAGTGGGACACAGTTTACCAATGTTACCGGCGTATATGATGAAGCTCAGTACACTACCGCGGAAGATCTGTATCTGCTCTATAAGTACGCTATGTCGGTAAGCAGCTTTAAAGCCATCTACAATCAGCGAGATCGCACCTATTATTACAGTCTTAACATTAACCATTATTTTGTCAATCACTTTTCCTACGCCTGGAATTACGCTGATCAGGTCCAGGGCGGCATGATTTCAAAACAGGGGCAGGCCTACAGTGCGGTTTATACTGTCCGCAACTCCGCCCAGGCCTATACCTATACTGTATTTTTATCCGGCAGTCATGTCACCTCTTCCTTAAGCCAAAACAGTGTTTTGATAACCGATATCATCGCCATTAACCGGCAGCTCCAGAGTCATTATGAAAAATCCATCCTGGCTTATAAAGGCGACAGCTTTGACCGTGAATATCAGTTAGCCGGCAAAACCGTAGCTTTGGAATTTCAGGATACTGTTGCCTATGTCCACCCGGTAGGTGATGACTTCAGGCAGCAAACGGAACTGGTGATGAATGAATCACCGCCCAGTTTTCCTATTCTCACCGATGAAACGCTAGGCTATGTCTGGTTTATGCTGGACGATGGCTCGGCTATCCAGGTGCCGGTCGCCTCTTCCACCGAAATTCATTCGCGCAATCAGTTTTTAGATTGGCTCCTGGTCATTATTGACAGTAATAAAACGTTGATCGGACTGATCCTGATTGTTTTTACAGCCCTGCTGGTACTGCTGAGCAGCCGTTTCAGGCAGCGCCGGCTGCTCAGGCAATTAAGGCAGCACCGCTAACCACAGCCCTACGGCCCTGCCTTATCCCCGGTCGCCCCGGTGCTGCCTTAAGCGCCGCAGCCAGGGGTAAGCCTTTTCCAGGACAAAATCATAGACCAGACTAAAAATGATTTCCGCAGGTAAAATAAGATAAGGCCAGCCCGGCAGCGCGGCCCAGCTATTCAACAGAGCTGTACCGCTGAGTTTAAGCAGCAGCCAGAACCACAGCCACAGCAGGCCCTGCAACAAAATTAAGGCCGGCAGCCGTGACAGCCAGCCTGACGCTGGTGCTGCCGCGGATTGATCCGGGGCCTTAGGCTGAACCGTCCGGAAGCGATATCTTGTTTTGCCCAATACACATTTGAGCAGCGGATACGGTCCACCAATAATTACAAAAGAGAGTGCGTCCGGCAGTCCCGGGACCAGGAGACTGAAGGCCGACGCGCCCAGATAGACCAGCCCGCCTGCCGCTTTACCCCAGTTCAGGCAGACAAACCAGATAATCAGGCTCAACAGCAGATTGATAAACAAGTCAGCCGTAGGAAGATACCGGTTTATTAACTGCAACAGCAAAATCAGCGCAAGCGCGATGCCGCCGCCGGCCACAACTTTAACCTGTCCGGGTCCAGGCTGAGGGTCAGCAGCAGGCACACAAATCCCCTCCCATGCATTCACAACAGGTATCCGCAATGCAAAGGCCCGTCAGGGCATCACAGCAGCCGTCTCCGCTGCCATAAGGGCTGTAATAGCCTCTCCCCCAGCCGGAGGGCTGGCTGCCGCTGCCATTAGATTGATAAGGGCCGTAACTGCTCCGGCCAAACGGATTATCATAACCTGTATGCTGGCCGGACTGATCATAGCTCTGTCGCTTTTGCTCATTGCTCAGGATATCATAGGCCTCATTAATTTCCTGCATTTTTTCCTGAGCCAGATTCTTCATATTAGGATCAGTATACTGATCCGGGTGATACTTTTTAACCAGCTGATGGTATGCTTTTTTAATGGTTTCCGCATCACTGCCCCGGCTGACACCAAGAACCTGATAAGGATCTTTGTTCATACTGTCTCGTGCTCCTGTCTGTCTGGCTCCCGGCCGAACATTCATTATTATATCACGTGATTTTGCTCTTTTAGTCTAGTACGGTCAGGTTAAACGAAGCTTAAAGCTTATTGAGCGGCCGGCCGGCGGCAATTTGTCTGGCCACCGCGGGCAAACCCTGGGTCAGGATATTGCCAACCAGAGGCTGCAGCCGCTGATACGGTAAAAGCTCCAGAGCCTGCGCGCAATCTGCCTGCTGGGTAAATAAAAGATAATCTGCCTTAACCCGGTAGAGCATCCAGGCACTGGCCTGGCTCAGATCCAGCTGCGCCGTCTCCGGATAGTTAGCCTGTGACTGCGCCCAGGCGTCTGCAGTCACAGGCAGGACAGCTGCCCGTAATAAAGCGTTATAGCGTCCGGCTGTTTGATCCGCCTGCCAGTCGGCCAAAGCGTCTGCATAGTAAACCCAGCGGCCCAGCGCGGTCATGCCCGTCCGGACCGCGGCCTGCTGGCCGGTGGTTAAGCCCGTCACCCCAGCCGTCTGCAGTCCCAGCAGCATCAGCTCCGCCAGTAAATTACCAAAGGCTGTCGCGGCCGGGTCAGCTCCGGCAAAGGCGCGGCAACTGACAGTCATGCTATCCGTCAGGCCGGACGCAGCTTCATCCGCCTGATTAAATACTGTACCGGCTAAAACCGGGTCAATGCTGCCGGCGCTGGCCGGGTTCTGCTGCAGCTCAGCGGCATTCAGCTCAGACAGGTGCTGCCGGATAAGCTTCCAGGCCAGCGGGTAGGCGCGCCGGGCCCTGGCGGCCGCGCTTTGCCAGATCAGCTTCAGGCCTTGATTGAGCACACGTTTTTCACCATCCTGAATATTATCCTGCAGTTTACCTTCAGCCAGCAAAACTGAGACCGCCGCGCTGTAATCCAGTGCAGGATCCGGCTGTACAGCCGGCCGTTTTTGGCGTGGGTGAATCAGGCAGCTGACCTGCGCCCAGTCAGGCGGATCCGGCTGCAAAGCGTGCAGGTAAATGGCCATAAAGGTCAGGTCATAGCTCAGGCTCAGGCGCGGCAGCTGGCCGTAATGATTCCGGATAGCCTGACACAAGCCGCAATAGTAACCGCGGTAGATATTGAACTCGCGGATCTTCAATTCTTCTTTAAGGGGGCGGACATTTCCGTACATTAAAAACCTCAGTCATATTAACTGTTACAGCCGCTCCGGCACCGTCTGAGCAGTTGTAAGGGCGCTGGTAAAACGTTATTATAACATGATGAAAATAAAGACGAGGAGTTAGGTATGATGGATTTGGTAGTCCGCACCCGCTTTGCGCCCAGCCCGACCGGGTTTATGCATATCGGCAATCTGCGCACAGCTTTATATGAGTATCTGGTGGCCCGCTCGATGCATGGTCGCTTTATTCTGCGTATTGAGGACACAGATCAGGAGCGTCTGGTTCCGGGCGCGGTTGATCTGATTTATCAGACCCTGGAAGCCTGCGGCATCAACCATGATGAGGGTCCTGATATAGGCGGGCCTTACGGTCCATATATCCAAAGCGAACGTAAAGCGGTTTATCAGGATATAGCGCTGCAGCTGGTCAGTGAGGGGAAAGCTTATCGCTGTTTTTGTACTGAGGAGCGCCTGGCCAGCTTAAAAGCTGAAGGGGAGAAATCTCACCGCTTTGGAGGCTATGACCGGCATTGCCGCCATCTTTCGCAAGCTGAAATTGAAAGTAAACTCTCCCAGGGACAGCCTTATGTCATTCGTCAGAAGATGCCCCTGACAGGCCATACGTCGTTTGATGATGAGGTATTTGGTCATATTGAGGTACCTAATGAAGAACTGGAGGATCAGATTCTGCTGAAATCAGACGGGTACCCGACCTATAACTTTGCCAATGTGGTGGATGACCACGCCATGGCGATCACGCATGTGGTTCGCGGCTCGGAATATCTTTCTTCCACCCCCAAATACAATTTACTGTATCAGGCCCTGGGTTATCCTATCCCCACCTATATTCATCTGCCATTAATCCTGGGTGAGGATGGGCAAAAGCTCTCCAAGCGCCATGGCGCCACCAGTTTTGCGGATCTGGTCCAGGAAGGGTTTCTGCCAGAGGCCATTATTAACTATATTGCCTTGCTGGGCTGGGCCCCCAAAGATAACCGGGAAGTATTTTCTTTAGCCGAGCTCACCCAGGTGTTTGATGTGGCAGGTATTAGTAAATCTCCGGCTGTATTTGATTACAATAAGTTGAAATGGTTTAATCAGGAATATATTCGCCGGATGCCGCTGGCGCAGCTGACCCAAAGCTGCCATCCCTATTTTGCCAGGTCACTGAATGGCCTGCCAACCGATGAGCCTTACCTGGCCGCTTTGCTCCAGCCACGCCTGGAAACCTTTACGGAGATTCCGGAAAAGATAAAGTTTCTGGGACACTATGAGCAGGATTTTGAGTTAACGCTGTTTGAACACAAAAAGATGAAGACTAATCTGGCGCTGTCTTTGCAAATGCTGGATACCGTTTTACCGGAGCTGGCTGCCCTGCAGCCCTGGGATGAAGCTAATCTGCACCAATACCTGATGGAGCGGGCGGCAAGCCTGGGCGTAAAAAACGGCCAGCTGATGTGGCCGGTCAGGATAGCCGCCTCAGGTCAGGCCGTTACCCCGGGAGGCGCGGTGGAAGTGCTGTATCTCTTGGGGCAGCCTGAAGCCCTCAGACGTATGACCCTGGCCCGGGACCGGCTAAAGCAGGCATTGGGGACGCAGGCTTAAACTACGGCAAAAAATTTATGGAGGAACTGCAGTTATGACTGATGACAATACGAACCTAACCGCGGCGGCTGGCGCCAGCCAGGATCCGGACTGTGGCTGTGCCAATCTGTCCACAGAACGCCCACACCATTTTATTCAGCAGGCCATTGAGGATGACTTGAAACCCGGTCATCGCGCCTATGGCCAGACGATTCATACTCGGTTTCCACCGGAGCCAAACGGATATTTGCATATAGGTCACGCCAAAGCTATCTGCATCAACTTTACCATGGCGCAGATAAATCATGGTCTTTGCAATCTGCGGATGGATGACACCAATCCGGCCAAAGAAGACACAGAATACGTGGATGCCATTAAGGAAGATATCCACTGGCTGGGTTTTGACTGGGCCGACCGTTTTTATTACGCTTCCGACTATTTTCCGGTCATGTATGAATGCGCGGAGGACCTGATCCGGCAAGGTCTGGCCTATGTTTGTGATTTATCCGCTGAAGAAATCCGGCAAACGCGCGGGACCCTGACTCAACCCGGTGTGCCCAGTCCTTACCGGGACCGGAGCCCGGAAGAAAATCTGGACTTATTTCACCGTATGCGGGAGGGAGCGTTTGCGGATGGCAGTCATACACTGAGAGCCAGGATTGATATGGCTTCCGGTAACATCAATCTGCGGGATCCGGTCCTGTACCGGATTTCGCATCTGCCGCATCACCGCACCGGTACCACCTGGTGTATTTATCCCATGTATGATTTTGCCCATCCCATTGAAGATGCCATCGAAGGCATCACCCACTCTTTATGCAGCATTGAATTTGAGGATCACCGCCCGTTATATGACTGGGTGGTGGAACACTGTCCGTTACCCTCTAAGCCCCGGCAAATTGAATTTGCCAGATTAGGCATGAACTATACGATGATGAGCAAGCGCAAATTGCGCGCTTTGGTTGAGCAAGGTATTGTCAGCGGCTGGGATGATCCGCGTATGCCAACCTTGCGGGGGCTGCGCCGCCGCGGTTATACGCCACTGGCGGTCCGTAATTTTTGTGCCCGTATCGGGGTGTCTAAAGTACCCAACGTGGTGGATTATGCCTTTCTGGAGCATTGCCTGCGGGAGGACCTCAACCAATCCGCCCGCCGCGTCATGGCCGTGCTGGATCCGGTCCGGCTGACCTTAACCAATTACCCTGAAGAAGCACATGAGACCTTTTCTGTAGAAAATAATCCGGAGCGGCCGGAGGACGGCCGCCGCACTGTCACCTTCAGCAAACAGCTCTGGATTGAACGGACCGACTTTATGGAAGAGCCCTTCCGTAAATATTTCAGGCTCTATCCGGGTAACGAAGTCAGGCTCAAGGAGGCCTACATCATAAAATGCACCGGCTGCCGCAAGGATGAGAACGGAAACGTGACTGAAGTACTGGCCACCTATGATCCGGCCAGTCGCGGCGGTAACGCGGCGGATGGCCACCGGGTAAAGGGTACCATTCATTGGGTTGACCAGGCCAATTGCCTGCAGGCTGAGGTCCGGTTATATGACAAACTATTCCTGAGTGAGGACCCTGACGCGGATGGCCGCCCCTATGAAGCGATCATCAACCCGGATTCGCTTAAAGTCTGCCGGGAGGCTAAACTTGAAGCCGGACTGGCTCAGGCCCAAATTGGTGAGGCTTATCAGTTCATGCGCAATGGCTATTTCACGCTGGATAACCGGGACAGCCGGCCAGACCATTTAATCTTTAACCGTTCGGTTTCTCTAAAAGACAGTTTTAAGCTGCCTGGCGCCAACTAAACGGCCCGCACAGCCCGGCAGGCACAGTCCGGAACACCAGCCCTAAACTTAATCACGCCCTGCGCTTATCCTTAAGGAGTTGCTTCAATAAAGCGGCTCCTTTTTTGGAGGCTATTGGGGAGGTAAGCCCGGCTATCCGGTCCGGCAAGTTTCACTCACCCGGCCCTGGCAGCAGCAAGGCTGCTTAAGCTTCACGACCGGCAAACTGACTGTTATATAATTTATAATATAGACCTTTTTGCTGCAGCAAGGTGTCATGGGTCCCCTGCTCCACAATGCTCCCCTGATTCATGACCAGAATCAAAGAAGCGTGGCGAATCGTCGAGAGGCGATGAGCAATTATGAACGAGGTTCTCCCCTCCATCAGGCGTAAAAAGGCCTGCTGGACTAATAATTCTGTCCTGGTATCGATATTGGACGTCGCTTCATCCAAAATCAGTAATCTGGGATTCAGCAGCATAACCCGGGCTATGGTCAGCAGTTGTTTTTCACCCTGGGACAGATTGCTGCCTGCTTCTCTCAGGACCGTGTCATAGCCCTGCGGCAGGCGTCGGATAAACTCATCCGCACAAGCGGCTTTAGCTGCCGCAATGATCGCTGATTCACCGGCGTCCGGCCAGCCATAAGCCAGGTTATCCCTCACGGAACCCGCAAACAGCCAGCTGTCCTGCAAGACCATCCCGATACTCCGGCGCAGACTTGAGCGCGTAACCGCCGTTATATTTTGCTGGTCAATAAAGATCTGGCCACCGGAAGGGTCGTAAAAACGCATTAATAAGTTAACCAGCGTTGTCTTTCCAGCGCCGGTTGGCCCCACAATGGCCACGCTGGCGTCAGGACGAATATCCAGATTCAGATCTGTAATCAGCTGCCGATCCGGGCGGTAGGAAAAGCTGACCCCGGCAAAGCGGACGGCGCCGGCCGTCACCTTAAGGTCCGGCAGAGAGGCATCGGCAGACTCTTCCGGCTGATCCAGCAGGGCAAAGACGCGCCGGGCGCCAGCCAGGCTGTTTTGCAGCTGGGTGGTGACCGCAGATAACTCATTAACCGGTTTAGCAAACTGTAAGGTATAGTTAAGCAGCTGCGACACCTGGCCGATACTGAGCCGCCCCGCCAGCGCGCTTAAGGTTGCCGCTAAGCCCACCGCTACATAGGCGATATTATTAACAAAGCGGGTTCCCGGATTAGTCAGCGAACTGAAAAACTGAGCTTTCTGGCCAACGACATAAAGCTCCTCGTTCAGTCTGCGGAAAGCCTGACGGCTGATTTCCTCCTGATTAAAGGCCCGGAGCAGATCTGCCTGTTCCACCCGTTCGTCCACATAACTGTTAAGTCGTCCGGCTAAATTGGCCTGTTCCATAAACATATGGTGCGAATTAGAAGCAATAAACCGCGTTACCAGGAAATTGAAGGGCATGATCGCCAGCATTAAAACAGTTATCCAGGGCGAAGCCGCAAACATCATAAGCAAGGAACCCGCCAGCAGGATCAGGCTTGAAAACAACTGGTTGAACAGTAAATTCAGACCGTCGTTTACCGCATCGAGATCAGTCGTCAATCTGGAGAGCAAGTCACCCTTTCCCTTCTGGTCCAGGAAACTGAGCGGCAGCCGGGTCAGCCGGTCAAAACTGGCTTTACGCAGGCCGGTCGCTACCTGATTGGACAGGCGGACTGAACAGGCCGTCATCAGCCACTGAAACAGTGCCGAGCTCAGATAAGTTAAAGCCAACGGTAAAATCAGGCTGGCCAGCGATTGCCAGCGCACCAGCCCCTTACCCAGCAGGGTGTCAATGGCCTTGCCCAGCAGCCAGGGCGCCAGCAGCGCGCTGAGGCTGTAAATAATGCCGGTTATGGCCACCGCCAAAAGCCAGCCGGGCTGCTGTAAAATATAGGGTAGCAACCGCTGCCAGACGGGCCGCTGGTCAGCAGACTGCAACTGATTTTGATCCTGGGTGTCGTCTGTTTTGAAACCTTTATGAAGCATCATTGGGCTGCGGCCTCCTGTGATCTGGCAATATCCTGATACAGCGGGCAGTGCTGCAGCAAGGTCTGGTGGGTACCCAAACCGGCCATACGGCCGTTTTCCAGCACCAGGATCTGCTCCGTGTCCCGGACCTGGTATACCCGCTGCGAAATAATAATGACGCAGGCTTGCCGCGTCCGGCGCCGTACCGCCCGGCGCAGCGCCAAATCCGTAGCATAGTCCAGCGCGCTGGAGCTGTCATCAAATACATAAATCGAGGCTTGTTTCAGCAAAGCGCGCGCAATGGTCAGGCGCTGGCGCTGGCCGCCGGAAAAATTCTGTCCCCCACGCTCCACCGCCGCATCAAGTCCCCCCGGCAATAAGCGCACAAAATCCGCAGCCTGGGCATCCTGCAGCACGGACCAGATGGCCGTTTCATCCGGCTGAACATCCGGAGGCAGGCCCCAGAGTAAATTGCTGCGTAAGCTGCCTGAAAACAGTACCGCCTTTTGCGGCACCCAGGCAATTTGACGGTGCCAGGCAGCAACCGGCGCCTGCCGGATAGACAGACCGTTGATGGTAATATCCCCCTGGCTTAAGGCATACTCCCGCAGCAAGGCCGCGATCAGCGTGCTTTTTCCCGACCCGGTAGCTCCGATCACGCCTAACTGTTCACCCGGTCTGAGCCGGAAGCTGATCTGGGTTAAAGAGGGCTCCCGATTGGCGGGGTAAGTCAGACTGACCTGGTTAAAGGCCAGGCCTGCCGGTACCGGCGTTGCGGGCTTAAGCGCGTTGCCCTGATCGGCTGACCCTGAATCCGGCTGCAAATTAAGCACTTCCGTAACCCGGCCACTGGAAGCATAGGCTCGCGGGAATAAAATGACCAAATTGGCGACAACCATCATAGCTAAAACGATCTGCCCTAAGTAATTAGCCAGAGCCAGCACATCGCCCTGATGTAATTGTCCCGTATCGACTAAGGCGCCGCTTTGCCAAATCACAAATACAATACCGCCGTTAAACAGCAACGACGTAAGCGGGTTCATCAGTGAAGAGATTTGCCCCGCCCGGGTCAGGAAGTGATTCAGCTTGTCATTATTTGCTCCAAAGTAAGCCTGTTCATGCGGCTCCTTGGCCAGCGAGCGAATAACCCGCGCGCCACTGATATTATCTCTGATCAGGGTCACGACTTTATCGGTCTGCCTCTGAGCGAGTTTAAAAACTCTGACCGTAGCCCGCATGATGAGATACAACAGCAGTGCGGCGACCGGAACCGTCAGCAGCAGAATCACTGCCAGACGCGGTTCAATAATAAAGGACATAATCATCCCGCCGATAGCCAAAAACGGCGCGCGCGACAGAAGTCTGATGGTCATAGCTACCGCCAGCTGAATTTGATTGATATCACCGGTGATCCGATTTATCAGTGAGGCGGAGCCAATCGTCTGCAGCTGGGCTTTGGGCAGGCGCAGGATCTGCTCATACACCGCGGTGCGCAAACGGGTACCCACGCCCTGGCTGGCTACGGAGGCCATATATTGGCAGCACAGAGAAAAAAGTAAGCCGATGACCACTAAGCCCAGCAGCAGCAGGCCATGCGACCACAAATAGTGCTGATCCTGGCCTGCCACCCCAATATCAATCATCCGCGCCATTATCAGGGGGATCAGCAGTTCAATGATGGCTTCTATCAGCTTAAACAGCGGACCCAGACTTAATTGCAGGCGGTAGGGTTTTAGATAGGGCAGCAGGTTACGCAATGGCTTGGCAGCCGGAGATTTTTGTTTCACTGGTGGGCTCCTGACTATAAATTCCCTGATACAACTGCTCATTTTATTTGCAGTATACCGCTCATTTTAGCACATCCTGGAGGCTGGTTTTCCGGATCAGTTTTTGTATCAAAGGTACAGCAATAATGTTTCCCTTGAAGTAAAATAAAGTAAGACCCAAGATATTGGAAGAAAGGATGCATCAAACATGAAAATTAGCAGAGAAATGACTGAATTGCTGTCCAGGCAAGTTAATGAAGAACTGAAATCAGCTTATCTGTATCAAGGTATGGCCATCTGGGCCAACGACGCCAAGTATGTAGGGCTGTCCGGCTGGATGAGTCATCAGGCTCAGGAGGAGTTGGAGCACGCGCGGAAACTGAATGCTTATATTCTGGAGCGTGGTGGCGCTACAGTTTTAGCGGCGGTACCCGCGCCTGATAAAGCGGTCTGGGCCAGCCCCCTGGAGTGTATGAAAGATACCTATGACCATGAAAACAAGGTCACCGCGGCTTTCTACAAGCTGACCGAAGAGGCTCAGGCAGCCCATGACTATACCACCCTGGAATTTCTGCAGTGGTTCATTAAAGAGCAAACTGAAGAAGAAGCGCAATGCGCGTTCTGGGTAGACCGTTATGAACTGGCCGGAGATAATAAATCCGCGCAGTTGTTTGTAGACGGTGAAATTGGTCAGCGCCAGGCCTAAGTTGCGAGATTGTCTGGCCTGCTTTCCTTAAAACCCGGTATGACATAAAAAGTCCCTGCAGTCAATTGACTGCAGGGACTTTTGCTATGGGATGAATGAATTAACTAACAGCACCCCTTGCGGTTCAGACGTGATTTAATTACCACTGCTCTCACTGCCGCTGCTCTCACTACTGCTGTTGCCGCTGCCATCCATCAGGGCCAGGGTTATCTGCACCGTCATTTCCTGCCCCTGCCGCACCACAGTCAACTCCAGTGTATCCCCGGCTGACTTATCAGCTTTGTACGAATTAAGCGCTTCAATTGTGTTAATGCCCTGACCGTCAACATCTGTGATGATGTCATAGGTGGTCAGCCCTGCCTCAGACGCGGGACTGTTATCCATAACCGCGGTTATCAGGATACCCTCCGGGAAACCATAGCTGTTATCTTCCGCAATATCGGCACCGGTAATTCCCAGCATAGGCCGCTGAACTGTGCCTGTCTCCAGCATTTGCTGCACAATCGGCTCAAAGACTTCAGACGGAATGGCAAAGGCAATACCCTCGACGCCAACTTCAGACGTCTTGGCCACATTAATACCAATCAATTCTCCGTACTGATTTATCAAAGCGCCGCCGGAGTTTCCGGAGTTGATAGCGGCATCCGTCTGGATGACATCGGACATGGTCGTGTTACTGACGGTAATACTGCGGTTCAAAGCGGAAATCACCCCGGAAGTAACGGTGCCCTGCAGCTCGCCTAAAGGGTTGCCAATAGCGACGACCGGATCACCCACACGCAGCTGGGTACTGTCGCCAAAGGTCAGATAATCCAGATTATCCGCATCTATTTTGATAATCGCCAAATCTGTAACACTGTCTGTACTGACGATCGTTGCATCATACTGAGTGCCGTCAGACATAGTGACGACCGTTGCGGTACTGGAATCAATGACGTGGTTATTGGTCAGGATATAACCGTCTGCCGAGACCACGACACCGGAGCCTGCCCCCTCAACCGTCTGCGTACCGAAGTAGGTTTCCTGCGAAGAAGAGGTATTAATGGCTACCACGGAGCTGGACGCGGAGGCGGCAATATCCGCCACTGACATGGCCGTTCCGGAAGATGTCGTAGTATTGCTGTCTGACGATGAATCAGATGAACCAGACGTAGCAGACGAACCAGACGTACTTAAAGCCGTTTTAAGCTGAGTATCAAGGCTGCTGACCTGGCTGCTCAAAGAGTTTATCTGCGGGCTAAGGTTACGATTGGCTATAAATCCGCCTAAAAAGGCGCCAATCACACAAGCCGCAACTCCCGTAGCCACCAGAGCGATCCAGCGGGAGCGGCCACGGGCGCTGCCGCCTTTTTCGCCCAGGGCAAATTGCTTTTGAGCTTCCCGGGTAGCTTTGCGGCGCGCTTTAGCCTCCTGCTTCTCCCGTCTCAGCTGAGCTTTTTGCTCAGCTTTATTGTAAACCGGAGCACCGGTTGGCAGACCGGCATTCTGATTCACGTAATAATTGGCCTGCGGTTGAGCGTCGGGGCCGACGGCCGGGGTGACAACAGGATTACCGGCGGGTTGGGCAGCCGCCGGCGGTGCCGTGACTGAAGTATATGCCGGCTGGGCCGCGGCGGCAGGCGTACTGGCGGGCTGTGCAGCAGCCGGCACAGCCGGGCTGTCCTGGTCAGGGACCCCGGTAGCCGCAACAGGGGTAACAGGCGTCCCGGAAGGCTGACCGGCCGGGTTTTCAGCCGGTTGTTCTGGTTGCATGTCCGTTGTTGTTTCCGCTGGATTTTCCGCATCCAGATTTGCTTTCAAGTCATTATTGTCATTCATTTTACTCACCTCATCAGCAGTGGATTGCTTTTTACTAGACCTTGTAACTATGTTATAACGGACTTTCCTTAAATTAGTTTTAAATGGTCAGCCGTAATACCTAAGCTATTGGTCCTGAGGTTTGCCTGCTGCAGCAATAAAGCTATGAATGGCTTAAGTCTCAGGCAGCTGGCCAATATGGGCTTCGCCGCAGCGAATGACATGGGTAGTTTTCCGGCCTGCGGCCGATTTGCTCTCAACGATCAAGGCGCCGTCAGCAGCTATATCAGCCGCCCATCCGCTAACCAGCTGGTTAGCGGAAGTCTGTACCTCAACCTTTTGATTCAGCAGCATACAATGTTGCTTGTAAGCGTTGCGGAAAGGCGCAAAATCGGATCCGCCGGTCAAATATTGCGCCGTCAGTTCCATGATGCTTTGGGCACAGGCCGCCGCCAGGATATTGGGATCGGTTGCTTGTCCGGTTGCAGCAAGCAGACTGCAGGCCCGGTCAGCAAGGTCAGGAGGAAACGCTGGTTGATTTACATTGATGCCGAAGCCTATCACCAGATGATGCACAAAGCCCTGACTGAAGCCGGTTTCACACAGGATGCCGCCCAGTTTTTTTGAGGCCAGCATGAGATCATTCGGCCACTTCAGGCCTAAGCTGGCCAAACCCTCCACGGTATGTTGCAAGGCCTGACAACAGGCTAAGCCTGCTACCAGGGTTAGTGCAGAAAGGTCTGTCACCCTTTGAGGCGGCAAATACAACAGGCTGCAACAAATGCTCTGGCCGGCCATGGTGACCCAGCTGCGGCCCTGCCGACCTCTGCCGCTGGTCTGCCTTAAGCTGGCCGCGGCGTACCACTGCCCCGGGGTTGCAGCCGGGGTCAGGGCGTAACGTTTTAAGGCATTATTGGTCGAGTCAACCTGCTCAAACCACTGCAATTGGCCTGCCGGTAAACAGCTGGCCAGGGCCTGGGCAAAATCATGCTGATTAAATGCTGGTACAGATGGTACAGCTAACGGGCTCATATCTTCAGCGCCGCTCCATAAAGCGCAAACTCTGACGTCTGATTAACGTCCTGGGGTAGGTAAAACGGCGCAGGCCTTCTATACCCTGATAAGCTCCTAAGCCGCTGGCCCCAATGCCGCTTTTAGGAATCTCATTGATTACCTGACCAACAGGGATGCCATTGATCCACAACGCACCGCAAACCGCAAATTGTTCCAGTAAAGTCCGATCTTCCTCTGCCTGGGTAAAGGCATAGATCAGCAGCGGATGAGGATACCCGTTCACGCTCTCGATGGTCTGCGGTAAATTGGTATAGGACAGGACCGGTAAAATGGGCCCAAAGATCTCCTGCTGCATGACCGGAGACTGAAAGGTCACCCGATCAAGGATGGTTAGTTCTATTTTTCGTTCTTTGTCATCAGCCCGGCCGCCCCAGACCACCCGGCCGCTGGAGAGCAGGCGGCACAAGCGTTCATACTGATCAGGCTGGCTGAGCCTCTGATTAAGCGGGTTATGCAGCGGATCCAGGTCATTAAGAGAACGCATATAGTCAACCAATTCATCCAGAAACTGCTCCTTGACCGCCGCATCCACCAGGCAGTAATCAACGGCTTCGCAATCCTGCCCGCTGTTGAAGCGCTTGCTGTTAATGACCTCAGCTGCGGCTTGCTTCAGATCAGCTGCAGACGTCACAATACAGGGGACTTTACCTCCCAGGGCTAAGGTCAGAGGGGTCAGCCTGTGCGCGGCCTGCTTCATAATGCCCACGGCAGTCTGTGCGCGGCCGGTAAAAACGATATGGTCTACCGGCAGCCGCACCAGGCGCTCGCTCAGGTCATCGCCGCCCCAAAGACATTGAACTAAAGTCGGGGTAAAGGCTTCCCGACAGATCCGGACAATCTGCTGACTGACATGGGGCTGATGAGACGGCGGTTTCAGAATCGCACAGTTACCTGCCGCCAGCACATCAATCAAAGGCAGAAAGCTATACCGCAAAGGTGCACTCCAATTGCTCAAAATGAGCACCACACCGTAAGGCTCGCGCACCGTAACACTGCGATACCAGGCACCTTCGGCCAGGTGGCGGACCGGTTCCGGACGCATCCAGCGGGATAAATGGCGCTGAAACAGTTTGATTTCACGGTACAGCGGCTGCAGTTCTGACTGCAGCGTATTTTTTACCGGTTTACCCAAATCGGCCGACACTGCCGCCAGCAACTGCTGCTCGTGGCGCTGCAACACTGCCGACAGATTGCTTAACGCAGCTTGCCGCTGCGGTAAATCCTTGCTCTGACCGGTATTGAAGTAATTACGCAGCGTCATTAATCCGGCTTCTAAATCTACCACGCTTCTCCCTTTCTCTGGTGTTCATGGTTCCATCCGGCTGCCGACAGCGGCCGTTCAGCTGATAATGC
This sequence comes from Oscillospiraceae bacterium, assembly GCA_028704415.1. Lineage (GTDB taxonomy): Bacteria > Bacillota > Clostridia > Saccharofermentanales > Fastidiosipilaceae > JAAVLZ01. Next base: position 63,477 of record JAQWFM010000003.1, read on the forward strand.
CACTGACGGGGTCCACGGTAATAATCTGGCCACTCTTAACCAAATTGGTGACATTGGTACAGCCATATACCACCGGAATCTCCAGCGCCTTCCCCACCGTCACCGCATGACAGCCGGATTCAGGGTTTTCAACGACAATCGCGGATGCATGCCGCATAATATCAATCAGGCTGTTGTCCGTGTCCTTAGCCACCAGAATACAATCCATAGACCGGGCATTGCCAGTTACGGCGGTCAATTTATTCAAGACCAGCGCCTCAGAAGACACCGTCTTTTTGTCCGCAGTCGGTATACCGATGCCGTGGCTGATGATCTGGCCGACATTGGAGACCTTCAGGGTATTGGTCGTGCCCGTCATCCCTACAGGTGTGCCACCCGTAATGACGACTAAATCGCCATTTGCAACCAGGCCTGAAGTCTTGGCCATCCTCAGTGCCATCTCAAACAGCTCATCTGTCGTGTGCATCTCATCCGCTAAAAAAGGCACCACCCCCCAAGACAAATTAAGCTGGCGCTGAGCATGGCGCGACACAGTCGGCGCTATAATCGGGCAGCTTGGGCGGTAGCCTGATATAACCCGTGCCGTACGCCCGGAGTGGGTGACAGCCACAATTGCTTTGGCTTTTAGATCCATCGCGGTCGTACAAACCGCATGACTGATAGCATTGGTAACCCCAGGGGCCAGATCAACTGCTTTTATGGAAAAGTCCTTCCAGTAATCGTGATTGGCCTCTGTATACAGGGCGATTTTGGCCATCATCCGCAAGGCTTCAACCGGATAGCTGCCGCTGGCCGTCTCCCCACTTAGCATGATGGCGGAGGTACCATCCAGGATGGCATTGGCTACATCGCTGACTTCAGCCCGGGTAGGCCGCGGATTGCGGATCATGGAATCCAGCATTTGCGTTGCCGTGATGCTGGGTTTGCCCAGATGATAACAACGGTCAATGATCATTTTTTGAATGGTCGGCACCTCATACGCGGGCAGTTCCACGCCCATATCGCCTCTGGCTACCATCACCCCATCAGCCGCGTCAATAATCTGTTCAAAATTGCGTACGCCCTGCCGGTTTTCAATCTTGGCAATCAGATGAATATCATTACCGCCCATTTTATCCAGTAAACGGCGGATATCAATGATATCCTGGGCTTTACGGACAAAGGAAACCGCAATAAATTCAAACTGATTATCAATGGCAAAGCGGATATCCATCATATCCTGATCCGTCATAGCGGGCAGATTGGTATCAATATCCGGCAGATTAATGCTCTTATGATCCGCTATTTCGCCTGAGTTTATAACTTTACAGCGAATATCTTCCCCTTCAATAGCCAGGACTTTCAGGCCGACCAGGCCATCATCAATCAGGATAGACGCGCCCGGGTACAGTTCCTTATGCAGGTCTTTATAGGTGACGGAAAATGACTGTTCCGTGCCCAGCACATCATCATGGCGAATAACCACTTCTGCGTTTTCATGCAGCATGACCCGATGATTTTTAAACTCTAAAGTGCGGATTTCAGGGCCTTTGGTATCCAGCAATAAAGCTACCGGCAGATTTTCCTCCTCCCGGAGCTTTTTAATCAGGTCAGCCCGCTGTTTTTGTTCCGCATGATCCCCATGAGAAAAATTCAACCGGGCCACATTCATGCCCTCCCGCATCAGCTGGCGCAGAATTTCCGGATCATCGCTGGAGGGGCCAATGGTACAGATTATTTTAGTTTTTCTGATTGCGTTATTCATCTATTACCTCATTTCGGATCGGATGCAGGTTAACAGGCAAATAATTGCCTTCCGCCGCGGACGCTGACGCCGGGCCACTGTCCCGCGCTCAGGCACAGGGATGGATCAATTATAATATAAGCCAGGATAATTACGCGTGCCGCTGGCGCTGACTGACCTGCAGATAGTGTCGCAGCCAGCCGCTGGTCCGGTAAACCACCCAGTCCCACAAACGCTGTAAAGCACTGTATAATTTAACATATAATATAGGCGCAAAAATAATCACGGCAATGATGGCAGCAAACAACAGAACTGAAACCACAAAGACCCAGGCAGCACTGAAAACCAGGCCAAAAACCTGATTAACCTCAGTGTTACGCTCCACAAATGCCCCTACCGTATTATTCAGCCAGTTAACCAGATAACTGAGCGTCAGCTGCGAGCTGAAGGCCATATGCGGTACAATCCAGGACCAGGCCATCATAAGCAGACAAAGGTATTTAATAACCTGAAACACGATCACGGTTAAGCGCAGGATGAAAGGTAAGCGGTAATAAAACATACTAACTAACGGAGACAGGATGGTCAGCAGGATCAGAAGCTGCAGCCAAAACTGCGGGATAGTCAGCCACAGACTGACACCATCGGTATTAAATTGCCAGACAGCCCAGGCCAGGACCAGCCAGAATGACAGGCTGATCAGAATAGCCCGGCCGTGATGACTGCGGGTTTCGTAATCTGTGTCACTCCAAAAAGGTCCCAGTAATGATCCTTCTAAATAGTCCATTCATTGACATCCCCAAATCCAAACTGCGCTCGCCTCCATTGGCGATAAACGCTAAATCAGTTTATCATAATTTTGAGCTTACGCTCAAGCCAAACTGTTTCCTTAAGAGGAGAATCATACTGATGCGAATAGATAAGCTGTTAAGTAATAGTGGATTGGGCTCCCGCAGTCAGGTCAGGCAGCTGATCAGAGCCGGCCACATTTCTTTAAACGGTCAGGTGATCCTGGATCCGGCTACCATCATCCCGCCAAGTGACTATGCTCACATTCTGGTGCGGCAGCAAGCGCTTTCCGTAAAGCTTTCCGCGCATCTTTTGCTCAACAAGCCTCAGGGATATCTGACCGCTACAGACGATCGCCGTTATCCCTATGTTACGCAATTGCTGCCCCAGGCTTTGCAGCGCCTGAATCCGGTTCCCGCCGGTCGTCTGGACCGCGACGCTCACGGACTGCTGCTGCTGACCACAGACGGGCAATTGGCGCACCGGCTGATGTCACCGCGCTGGCATTATCCCAAAACCTATCTGGTTACTTATGAAGGAGAGGCGTTGACAAATCAGGAAGTCCAGCTGCTGGCTGGTGGCCTGCAGCTGCAGGACCTGAATTGTCTGCCGGCGGTTTTGGAACCGCTGGCCAACCGGCAGGCCAGAGTCACCCTGACCGAGGGCAAGTACCACCAGGTAAAGCGAATGTTTGCCTTCATTGGCCGGCCGGTCAGCGACTTATGCCGGATCACGATCGGGCCGTTTTCATTAGCCGGGATAGAAAAGCCAGGCAGTTACCGGCTTCTGACCCGGGAAGAACAAAGCCGGCTGTATCAGGATTTAAGCCTGCAGCCGGCAGAACTTTAAGTCAGTTAGCCTCAGTCATTTGTGGCCGCCGCTGTTTCCGACTGACTGCTCTCCTCTGAATAATCGGTCGCTTCCGTGGGCTGAGTTTCAATCCGGGTGCCCACATGCTGCAGCAGCTCCGCTTCTTGCTCAATCAGGCTCCTGATAAACTGTTCCGCTTTTTCAGGGGTCTCGTTTAAGACGCTGATGGCCAGATACTGCTCACCGCCGACAATGCCAAAGGCGTTCATCAATTGCTGGCCGCTCACATTGATAGCAGCCAAATATGACTGACCGGTTTCATCCTGCAAATATACCGGCTCAAAATCCTGCAACTGCTCGCTATCATAAGTCGCTTCCAGTGTCTGATAGAAGTCGGTCAGATCCATCCACAAATCCTGCTCGGCAAACATGTTTAGATTAGCCTGATCGACTAAATACACATCCGTGTCAATCGATCCGGACATATATAGCATACGTTTCATAATGCTGGCCTGCTCCAGCTGCGCATCAGCGGAATCGGATATCAACAGCACTTCAGAACTGGGATTTTCAACCCCCAGCTGCGTTTTAGCATAGTCACCTAAATCCAGATAATCCGTCGTCTCGTCAGTGGTCAGACTGGCTTGAGTATCATAAAACGCGCCCAGAGCCGCCAGATGAAAATCTGAATCCTTATTGGTCGCAGCTGAATAAACAATGCCGATGATCAGGGCAGTCACCAGTAAAACCGCCAGAGCCGGTTTCCAACCGTAATAGACCATATTGCGCCACTGATAAACCGATTTACCCGCTACCTTTTTGTTAAGGCGCGGATTAGCCGGCACAAAGGGCTGATTAAAGCCGGTCAGCACATTATAGGCCTGGTTGATCTCCGCCATATGGCGCTGATTATCCGGATCAGACAAGTCCTTGTAACGCCGGCATAGCATCGCATAGCGGCTTTCAATCACTTCCCGGTTTGGTTTCCCCTCAAGCTCCAGGAGTTTAATGGCCTGAGCGCGGGTCAATCCCTGGCTTACCGCAGCCTGCTCCGGTTTTTCCGGGTTTGGTTCAGATGTATCCGTCTTCCGCAACTTAGGTTTCTCCTGTTCCTGCTCAGAGCCGCCGCTCAGTTTGGCGTAGGATCTATCAGCTTTATGTTAGGGGATACGTTTCACTCAATATATTATCACCCAATTCCCTACATTATAAGGCATTTCAGCCATTTGTTGAAAGGACTATCAAGGACGAATCATTAGAACAATTTGAAAACTTACTGTCAGGCCAAAAGTCAGCGCGAAGGATGAGCCTGTCTTATGGTTGTCGTTTATGGCACCGAAGCACGTCTTAGTCTGACCATACGTCTGGCAAAACAGCGGCACGCCTTCTGATGACGGCTGATGCGAGGATGCCGCTGGTGGGTATATCGGGGCCAGCTAAAGGAATCCTCTGGATTCAGCAGCCTGGTGCAAAGTTGGTCTGTCATCGTCACACCGGTATACCTTTCCACTTATGGGTATCTGTATCAAACAGACAGAATTCATTTGAACCATATTGGGATCCGTCACGATATGTAGAAAACACGTCACAGGAAAGCAGATTCTTCTCCTGCGTGATCGTTTGCATCGGCGAGTGGCCGACTAGCGGACGGCCCTACCAAACATGACTTCGTATGCGTGCGGATCATGCTGCAGGCCAAAATCATCTGCAAGATCGCCAAGACACACGATCTGATCCGGACTTAGCTTCTGAATCAAACGACCCGCTTCGTCCAGCATCCATTTCTTCATCTGGACATCCGGGATTATGAATACTATCATGCTAATTCCTCTTTCCACGAATTAGTCAGACAGCATCTGACCAATTTGATCCGGAAAACGGAGATTGAGTTGCTTCCATTCTATAGCAGATCAGGCATGCAAGCTTTCCGGATCAAGCATAAAATCCATTGCGCCGATTACCAAAATGTACTATCTGTAGCTGCCTGTATTGCGCAAGGTCCACTTTCTTGCCTTTTATCTGCCCTGCTCACGGATTTTGACCACACCCACATCGGCATGGTATGCGGCGCATCCCGGACGGAGGATCTCAAAGTCGATCCGAAAACGCTATACTGTAGGAAAACGGAACGCAATGCCTGAATATCTATGTGGCAGTCCTGCTTTCAGAATACTGTCATCGGACCGTAAAAGAATTGTTTCCGCCAAAGGACTAGATCTGAACGTAAGCGTCAAACCCAAGGTCGCTAACGGGGAAAGTGCAGCGGCAAGAGTCGCTCAGCCTGCTGAGGGTGAGCCTGCAGATCCAGAGCAGGCGCCTGCTTAAGGATCCATAACAGGTAGTCATAGGGATTCAGCTCATTTGCTTTGGCTGTCTCGACTAAACTGTAAATTCTGGCGCTGGCATCCGCACCTCTGGGCGTGTTGGCGAATAAAAAGTTCTTCCAGCCAATCACAAAGGGCTTAATCGTGCGTTCTGCCAGCTTGTTGGAAAGTTCCAACCTGCCGTCCGTCAGATAAACGCGTAAAGCGGCTTCCTGGTTCAGACCGTATGTCACGGCGTTGGCAAACAGGGTTTTGCCCAGAGGCGGCAGTTGCTTCAGCCACGTAAAGAACGCCTCAACCTGAGGCCTGGCTTTTTCCTGCCGCTGCTGGTATCAGGTGTCCGGATCCAGCGCTTTCAGATCGGCTTTGATGCCAAATAAGCGGTCACAAAAGCGTTTGCCTTCTGCGGCCGGACTGCTTTTTCGGCGTTTAGGGGGTTGGGCTTGCAGGGCTTCTTCAAACGTTCGCCAGGCGTGCGCCCAGCAGCCCCCCCGGGTTATCCCGGGCGGGAACTGGTTGTAGCCGCTATAACCATCTGTCTGCAGATAGCCCTGAAAGCCGGCCAGATAATCTCTGGGATGCTGTCCCTTGCGGTCCGGTTGGTCATCAAACAGCACCAGGGGATGCCGGCTGCAGGCGCCTGTCCGATACAGCCACATATAGCTCTTACTTTGAGGCGCTTTGCCCGGCTCATGCAGAACTTGTAACGGCGTTTCATCCGCATGCAGGACCGGCTGCTCGACCAGCTGCTGGTGCATCACCGCCAGCAGCGGCTTGACATACCGCTCGCTGCAAGCGACCAGCCAGTTGGACATCGTCTGCCGCGATAACAGGATGCCCCGGGCTTTCCAATCCTGTTCCTGGCGATATAAAGGTGTACCCAGTACAAACTTCTGCGCCATCAGCAAGCGCGACCGCTTCCGCACTGGCCAGGCTGCCAGGTAACAAAGCGGGTAGGATCGGCGCTTTTTCAATCGGGGATGCTGTCTGACGTTTCCTCACAGGCTTTGCAGGCATAGACATACCGCTGTTCCCTCAGGATATAGGCTTTAGCGGGGACCAGTTTCAGCGTATCCCGAGTTTCTACGCCAATGTCAACATAAGGAGCCTGACAGGCCCCACAGTATTTCAGGCTTGAACTACTTTAAACAACATTTAAAAGTTGTTTAAAGCGTTTCCGGTCGGTTAGTTTTGATGCCCTTAGTCTACGGGTTGATGCTTGGTTTGCCTAGTCGCCGCTATATTTGACGCTTACGATTTGGACGGCAGGAAAGACGTTCTGGGCCTGTGGGTTGGTGAAACTGAAAGTGCCAAATTCTGGGGAACCGTCCTCAACAGCCTTAAAAACCGGGGCCTGGCGGATATTTTGATCGCCTGTACGGACAATTTGACCGGCTTCTCGGCAGCGATAGAAGCAGTCTATCCCAAAACAGACGTCCAAAACTACGTCATCCATCAACTGCGCAATTCCAGTCAATATGTTTCCTGCAAAGATCTCAAGCCGTTGCCGCCGAACAGATCATTTGCCTTGGTTTACGTTGCCGTTTGGCGTTTACACAAATTTGGGGATTGACCCTTTCCAGATCCTGAAACAAGATTTCAAGAAATTTATGCTGATCATGGCATCGTAAAGTCATAAAACAACATTATTCAGTATTGTCTCTAACAATCTGAATTAAATCTTCAGATTGTTCTGGCATCACTTTCCAGACAGTCATGTATTTGGGCGATCTTTCGTCAGCAATAAAAATATAGTTGTTACTGATTGCATATAGAATCGTCCTGTTTTCACCAGCAACATTTAATCGGTATACTATCAACCCTGAACTGGCTTCATCAGGTGGAAATAGAATTTTTTGTGGATTTGATATGGCCTGAAAAGCTGTTGAAATATTCATAACTTGTTCAACATCGGATGTTGAGCGGACTTGCTGAACACCTTTAGGGTCAATCCAAGTTAACGTAATCTGGACATTATCCTGAGAAAACCAATCACCCCAAAGATTCATTTTAGATTTCTCCTTAATAAGGAAGATGCCAATAACTGTACACACAACGATAAGCACCGCTGCAAAAATGACAATTCTGATTTTTTTCTTCGTATGCATAGGCTTGACTCCCCAAATATTCACACGCTGTATAGCAGTTGCACCGTTCGGTACCAAGTAAAACTCGTGTCACCAAAAGCAAAAGACCAGCTCCCATATTGCAAATATGCGGGATCCATATACAACCTCCTAAAAATGTGCAGTAACGTTTGAATCTCAAAAACCAGCACAAAGATAAACCAAATTATTCAAGCATAATATTATACATAGCAGCACCTCCCAATCTCCCAGTTTTTGTATTTGACTAGCACAAAGATAAATTTGTCATTCAGTATTGAAACGAAATGAGATACATCATTTGTTGGCAATAACTCAAAAATCAAGTCCATTTTACACATTTGAGAACTACCTGCCGCCACACTCAATTGTTAAGGTTCGTTGATCAGTGATCATGATATTGGGGGGAATTATAATCTGAAATAAAAGAGGGTGACTAATGGCTCGTGCAGTACTTGCAATTAGTCACCCTCCCCATATTATCTATGCTTAACGTTTTTGTGCTTTTTTATAATCTAGGTGATTTATGACATTAACGGATTCTTTGCTTGAAGAAAACCGCAAGGAAATATATTGAAATAGCACATGATATGACCATTACCCAACCTGCCCAGAATAATGGATCACTTAAAGCAAAGTATTGATCGTTGGCCATTGCCTTCCCGTTTTGAAAAAGAGTAAATATCAATGCAGCAGTAAAAAGAACAAGAGATGAAAGCGAGATTCTTAAGGCATGAATAGCTTTATGATATATCCATTGAATTGTACCAGTTGGTCTTTTAAGCATGGCTGCAATTTCTTTGTGCTTCATTCCTCCTAAGACCTTTAGTCCTACTACCAATTTTTCTTCAGAACTAAGCTGGCTAACCAGGTATTCATAATGATCTATAGCTTCAAAGTATGCGACCTCATCTTCCGCGTGTGTATCAGCAAATGGTATGTTTTCGATATCCGCAGTGGGTTTCTTTGTTTTCAAATAATCGAGAGCAGTGTTTTTGGTTAATACATAAAACCACGAGGCATGACCGGAAGTTGGAAATTTGCTTGGTTCAAGCATTAACATTTTTACAAAAACCTCTTGAACAATATCTTCTGTATCTTCTCGCTGATGACAGACTGAATATGCGATTGAATATGCCCGTCCACGATACAATTGTATGAATTTATTCATAGCTTCACGATCTCCAAAAGCTATGCGATTCATTAATTTGGTAAATTCGCTGTTTATTTCCACAATGTCGCCTCCAATATTTAATTATACATTATGACGATTGTGGTAACTTGTTTTGTTGGACGCCAATAAGCGATTTCAGCTTACAAACCAGTTCCTTTTGGCGCTCTCAAACTCTGTTTTAGTGATGAGTCCTTCGGAAAGCATGAGTGTCATGTTTTTACGGGTAGCCATAAGCTTGGCAGCCTCTTCATAATCAGGTAACTCGATGTTCTCATTTCGACCTCCTGATCCAGGTACAGATCCATACACCTTCAGGGCAATACCATAG
>JAQWFM010000101.1 GCA_028704415.1 Oscillospiraceae bacterium
CCCCACTTAACGCTGGCCTGAGATGTATAGACCCCGCGGTGAGCGCTGAAATAAAGCTCACCGGTGTATTGGTGCTGCGGTCCGCCTTCCGCTTCAAGATCTTTAAATAACTTGTTGGGTGCGGCCAGCTCAACTTTAGGCGCGCCCTCCAGGTCGGCCTGCCGCTGAGCAAATTCAATGTAATCCCGGGTTGGGCCGCCACCGCCGTCGCCATAGCCAAAGGGCAGCAAAAACTTATCCAGCTCATCTTTTTGTACCCGGCTATTCCATAGCTTCATCAGTTCTTCCGGATTTGTGCGGTAGGTATAGCTGGTTGGCAGAAAGGCAGAAATATCCGTACCGTCATTACCTTCCCAGGTAAAGTAATGATACGGAAACTGTTCACCTTCGTTATAGGACCAGAAGATCTTTTGGGTGACCAGATACTTAATGCCAAAGCTTTTCAGGATCTGCGGCAAAGCCGCTGAATAGCCAAAGGTATCCGGCAGCCACAGGATCTCACAATCAACCCCCAGCTCCTCCTTATAAAACTTCATACCGTAAAGTAACTGGCGGATCAGCGATTCACCGGAGGTCATATTGGTGTCCGGCTCCACCCACATGGCGCCTTCCGCAATCCAGCGACCGTCCCGGATCGCCTTCTTGATGCGGCTGTAAAGCTCAGGATAGTGTTCTTTGCACATCTGGTAGGTCTGGGGCTGACTTTGCAGGTAGCGGTAAGCAGGATATTTATCCAGCAGACGCAGCTGTTGCGCAAAGGTCCGGGCTGTTTTGCGGATAGTTTCCTGAAACGGCCAGAGCCAGACGACGTCCAGGTGGGAATTGCCAATGGCGTAAAAAGTGGGCGACGTGGAACCGTTATGGCAATCCAAGGCGGTTTTCAGCACGGCTCTGCCGGCTTCATAGCTGGCCAGGCGCTGTTCCAGGGGTTGCTCAAAATCCACTGTTAAGGTAAAGCGCTGTAAAGCCGCCGCGATTTTTGCCGCTCTGAGGCTGCCCTCCGGCAGGTTCTGCATGACTTCATTTAAGGTGGTGACATCCATCCACAGCTGATAAGCCACTTCATTCCAGATGCCATAGGTGGAGTGGCCAACCCTGGTCCTGGTTTTGCCCCCGAGCGGGTCCTGATAAGCCCCGGGCAGAACCGGCCCCACCGCACAGCCGCCTAACGGGCTTTCCGGGTAAAAATGGCCGGCATAAGTCTCCAGCACAATATCATATCGGCGCCCGGCTTCACCGGACTGAGTCACAAAATTATCTTCAATATAATGATGCGGTACCGCTACCCACTCTGCCCGGCGGGTGCCAAAGGCCTGCCCGTCGACAAAAACAGTCGATTCACCGCCGGTATTCAGGTTCAGCACAATCGGCTTGCCCTGCGCTTCCGGCGGCAGGGTGACAGCAGTCTTAAACCAGCCATACTCCCATTCCTCACCCCAGTCCATACCTTCCGCAAGGGGTTGGGCCGGGTGCGCCAGCGCGTCCGCCAGGCTCAGTTGTTCAAAGGTAAAGAAGCCCTCAAAAGGCAAGTCTCCCAACGGCAGATAAAAATCCTGTGTCAGCGTATACGCCCAGTGCTTCAGACGATCGCGCCATTCTGCTTTCATTTTCATGAAATATATGTCTCCTGTCTTTATTCAGCCACCTGCCGGCAGACCAGCCGGCAGGTGGCTTTTGATTGACCTGTACATTTACGATAACGGACTGCGGCCGTTAATGCAATGCACTTTATTTATAAACTCTGTAGAACATTCTCAGATTGAGCCCAGACAAATTCAGTCCTGACCACCGTGCCGGTCAATCGGCGCCTGCATCAGGGCTTCAACCTCAGCCTGCTCTGGCACGCTCATAATACCGCCGTAACGGGTGGTGGATAGGCTTGCGGCCGCGCAGGCAAAAGCCGCTATCTGTTGCAGCTGCGCCTGGTTTAAATCCCGGGGAGCCAGGCCACTGGCTAAGATCCGGCTCATAGCCGAGCCGCCAAAAATATCGCCGGCCCCGGTGGTATCGACGGTTTTGATCCCCGCGTTAAAGTTTGCCTGGCGGCCGCTGGCCCGGTGGCTGGCATAGAAGCAGCCGGCTTTGCCCAGGGTTACAAAAATCAGTTGTGCCGCGGTATTGCTCAGCAAATAGGCGGCACCCTTTTCAGGGGTGAGGTCAAACAGAAAAGCAATCTCTTCCGCACTGATTTTAATGACATCCGCCTGAGCCAAGCCCCAGAGGATCTGGCGCTTAGCCTCACTCAAATCAGCCCACAGCGGCAGCCGCAGATTAGGATCAAAGGAAATAAGCTTTAACTGCTTTTTAGCATAGGCTACAGCTTGTACCGTCGCGCTGCGGACAGGTTCAGCCGTCAGGGACAGTGTCCCGAAATGAAAAACTTCAGCCTGGTCAATCAGACTGTGATCCAGTTCCGTAAAGCTGAGTTGCGTATCCGCCCCCGGCTTGCGGGCAAAGGAAAACTCCCGGTCTCCATCTGCATCCAGGGTGACGAAAGCCAGCGTGGTAAAAAAATCAGCATCCTGTATGACGCCTTGCGTACTGATCCCGCACTGCTCCAGCGTAGACTGCAGCAGACGGCCGAACACATCCTGCCCTACCTTGGCCAAAAGCGCGGTTTTTACCCCGTATTTACTCAGGGCGGCCAGGTAGTTTGCCGGCGCGCCGCCCGGATGCGCCTCCAAAACCGGATAGCCATCCGCATTAAGCTTCTGGCTGGTAAAATCAATCAGCAATTCCCCTAAAGCCACCACTCCAGACATGTCGTTACCTCTCTTCTGTTTAGTCAGACCTAACCTGACCGCCCGGCCGCGGTTAACGACCTGCCCTTCAGGTAACCATCTCAGGCAGATTTTAACATCCGCTGCCGCGTAAAGCTATAATGAGAAGCAGCAGCTGCCCTTATAAGTTATTAAGCACGCAGAAACGGCAGGGTTAAACCTATGATTGTAAAGTTAAGAGAGGATGCCGGCACCATCCTGACGCAGGCGCTCCAGGCGGTTATGCCAGAGCAGGCGGTCCGCCGGGCTCTGACGCAAAGCTTTACCCGGTCATCCGGTCAGTTGATTATGATTGCAGCCGGTAAAGCGGCCGGCCGGATGGCTCAGGCAGCTTATGAGTTACTGGGGAATCAAATCAACTCCGGGCTGATCATCAGTAAATACGGTCATCTGCCCCGGGCCATCGGCCCGTTTACCTGTATTGAGGCCGGCCATCCTGTCCCGGATGAAAATAGTTTTGAAGCCGCCCGCCAGGCCCTGGCCCTGGTGAGGCCACTAGGAGAGGCGGATCAGGTAATATTTTTGCTGTCCGGCGGGGCCAGCTCATTATTTGAGTGGCCCTTAATCCCGGCAGCGGAGCTGCAGGCCATCACAAAGCAGCTGTTACGCAGTGCGGCTTCCATTGTGGAGATCAATTGCCTGCGTAAGCGCTTCAGCAAAGTTAAAGGCGGGCGGTTTGCCGCGGCCTGCGCCCCGGCGGCGGTCTTTACCGTAGTCCTCAGTGATATTATCGGCGACCCGCTGGACATGATTGCCTCCGGACCAACCACCGCGGACCGCAGTACCAGTGCACAAGCCGCAGCCATTGCGGCCAAATATCAGCTTAAATTGTCGGCAGCGGCCCGGGCTTGCCTGGCCGCAGAAACACCCAAAAAACTGGAGCGGGTACAGACCGTGGTTACCGGCAGCGTTAAAACCCTTTGCCTTGCGGCCGCGGCCGCCTGCCGGCAATTGGGCTATGAAACCTTCATCCTGACTGATCATCTGGACTGCCAGGCGCGCGAGGCCGGCCGCTTTTTGGCGGATATCGCTCAGACTCACGCCGGAAAGGGTCGGCGGCTGGCCTTTATTGCCGGGGGTGAGACCGTGGTGCATTTAACCGGCCAGGGTAAAGGCGGCCGCAATCAGGAGCTGGCCTTAGCCGCGGCCGCAGGCCTGCCCTCAGGCTGCGCCGTGTTTAGTCTGGGGTCAGATGGTACCGATGGCCCCACTGACGCCGCAGGGGCTTATGTGGACAGCGACAGTCTGGCAGCGCTGATTCGGGCCGGGTTTGATCCCTATCTGGTACTGGAAGCCAACAACGCCTATCCGGCTTTACAGGCGATAGACAGCTTGATTATGACCGGTCCCACCGGGACCAATGTCAACGATGTGGCGGTCCTGTTGACCGATCAATAAGCTAAGGCTGGCCAAACCTCCCGCCAGGCGGTTTGGGCCGCCGGGCTTAAGCCTGATGCGGCAGCGCGCGGACAAAGCGGCGGGTGATCTCTCTGGGTCTGGTAATAGCCGTGCCAATCACCGCCGCCAGAGCGCCGGCCTGAAGGACCGCCTGCAATTGCTCCGGGGTCCAGATGCCGCCTTCGCCAATAACTGGCACTGAGTCGTCCTGAGCCAGCTCCCGGATCATGTCCAGAGCGGGTAAGGCCTGACCCCGGGTATCTTCCGTGTATCCGGCCAAAGTGCTGCTGACCAGATCAAAACCCAGTTCCGCGGCCTGGCGTGCCTCCTGAACAGTGGAGCAGTCAGCCATAAATAACTGATGAGGATAAGCCTGGCGCAGCGGCAGGAAGAAGTCTTGCAGCGTCAGGCCGCCCGGCCGCAGCCGGTCAGTGGCATCAAGTGCAATGATCTCTGGCCGGACCGCAAGCAGGTCTTGAACTTCACGGACGGTGGGGGTGATATAGACGTCTGAATCCGGGTAGTCGGCCTTGATAATACCGATGACCGGTAAAGCTACCTCCGCCTTGATAGCCCGGATATCTTCAACCGAATTGGCCCGGATGCCGCTGGCGCCACCCTCCTTAGCCGCCTGCGCCATCCTGCTCATAATAAAGGCGCTGTGCAGAGGTTCATCGGGCAAAGCCTGACAGGATACGATTAGT
>JAQWFM010000054.1 GCA_028704415.1 Oscillospiraceae bacterium
CAGGCGCCCGCGGCGGCGCCCGCCGCAGGCCTGGCCGTGGCGGAGCTGCATCCGGGCGACCGGATCCGCCACCCCAAGTTCGGACCGGGCGCTTTGCTGCGGGTGGAGCCGGTAGCCGGTGACGCCATCCTGCAGATTCGCTTTGACAGCGGCAGTACCAAACGCCTGATGGCTAAGCAAGCTAAGCTGACTAAAGAGTAGGAGGCAGTTACCCATGTCTTATGGTTTCTTTGCCATGATCAGCCGGATGCGCCTGATTAATCGCTGGAGCCTGATGCAAAACACCTGGCCGGAAAATGTGCAGGAGCACTCGCTGCAGGTCGCAGTCCTGGCTCATGCCCTGGCTTTGCTGCGACAGCGGGAGTTTCCCCAGCTGCAGCCGCAGCCTGACCCGGAGCATGTGATGGCCTGTGCGCTGTTTCACGATGCGGGGGAAATCATTACCGGGGATATGCCTACCCCTATTAAGTACTACACCCCGGAGTTGCGGGCGGCCTATCAGGCGGCGGAAACCGCAGCGGTGGACCGGCTGCTGGAGTTGCTGCCCCCGGCTTTGCAACCGGATTACCGCCGGTTGCTCAGCCCGGAGGACTGTCAGGATGAGTACGGCCAGGTGACGCTGCGCCTGGTCAAGGCTGCCGACCGCCTCAGTGCTTACATTAAATGTGTGGAAGAGACCGCCCGGGGGAACCGGGAATTTATACCGGCCAAACAGCAAACCCTGGAGAAGCTGCGGCAAATGCAGCTGCCGGAAGTTGACCGGTTTTTGCAGGACTTTATGCCGGCCTTTGAGCTGTCGCTGGATGAACTGCAGCAGCCAAACCCAGCTCAAGCGGAGAGCTGAACCTGAATTATATGATATAATTTCTTCGCCTATACTATGCTTAGGGGGAGAAATCATGACAACAGGACCTGTTGAAAATCACTATCAACAAGCCGGTTGGCGGGCGGAGTATTGATGATGAAAAAATGCTGGAAGCAAACCGCGGGGTTGTTATCTGTTTGCCTGGCTGTGCTGCTGCCCTTCCTGACCTTGCCGTCGGGCGAGGTTTGGGCCGCCCAATACCGTGACCGGGTGGGACAGTATCTGACCGTCCTGGTTGCTTCGGGTGAAAGCGCCAACATCCGCCGCTGGCCGTCTACGCTTTCTAGCCCGGAAGCTGCGGTTACCACCGGCCTCAGTTATAAAATTCTGGATATTTATGAAAATGGCGAGCTGATCCCGGGTGTGGGCTCTACCTGGTATAAAGTGGAATATGCCGGCGCATATGAAGGCCGCGGTTTCATTATTGTGGACGACAGCCGGCAGCAGGTCAGCGCCCAGCCGGTAAGTGACGACAGCACGGAAACGGCGGAAAGCAGCACTGCCGGTTCAGATTCGGGGACTCAGGACTGGTCGGACCTGCCGGCCGACCTGCAAAATCGGGCCAGCCAATTATGGGAGACGCTGCAGACAGCCAGTCAGGCCAGTACCGCGGCGGATGAACAGCTGCAAGCTTATGAGACAACGCCGGTTTTATCCGGGGACTACTGGGAAAAACGCAGCTGGCTGGATCAGCTGCTGGCAGGCGGCAACCCCATCCCGGCGGCGACGGTGCGTTACTACAACCTCTATAATATTGGCTCTACGCCTAACCAAAATCAGATCGACGGCGCCAGGATCAACGGGATTTACTACGCGATGAAGACCAACGCCCAATATCTGCTGCCCTGGACCTCACCGGAGCCGGCCGCGCGCGGCGGCGCCATGGTCATCAAGGACCAATATATCAACAAAGGCCAGGATACGGTCTTTTTTCAGAAGTTCAATGTGGCGGCCTACCGCACTAGCGCGGCCTGGGCGCAGTATATGCAGGGGATTCAGGCGCCGACCTCTGAAGCGCGGCGGGCTTATCAGGCTTATGCCAACAGTCAGACGCTGAGCGGGCGTATCAATTTCAAAATCCCGGTATTTGAGGGCTTACCCGGCGCGGACACAGCCGCGGCCGGTACGGATTACAGCCAGGTGGACCAGAGCTTTCAAAAAGTCCTGGACCAGTTCCCGGCCAGCTATCACAAGGGCCTGATCGCGCTGCATCTTAAGTATCCCAACTGGCAGTTTACCGCGGTCAGTACCTATGATAACTGGGCGGACACGGTAGCTTATCAGCTGCAGCCGCAGCGCAATCTTATTGAAGATACCACGGCCAACCAGGCCTATGTGGCCAGTCATGTCAAAATAGACGGCAATTTTGTCCAGGTCAATCAGGCCGCCGTAGAATATTATTTGGACCCGCGCAACTTTTTGACCGAAACTGACGTATTTATGTTTGAGGACCTGGGGACTTTTTCCAGCGCCCAGACCCTGGCCGGCGTACAACAGATTTTCAGCGGCAACCAGGAGCTTTTAGCGCTGGCGTCAATCGTTTACCAGGCCGCCCAGGAGGTAAATACATCGGCATACATGCTGGCCTCACGGATGCGGATTGAAATAACTGAATGGCGTAACGGTACCGCGGGCATTGTGAATTCGGCCCGGGGGACGCTGGATGTCAATTATCCGCCGCTGAGCTCTGGGGCGGACAGCCTGTCTTTTATGAGCCGTTCGCAGCAGATCAGCGCGCTGCAGACGTACCTCAGCCAATATAACAGCCAGGTAACAGCATATCAGCAGTATCAGGCGGATCTTAAAACCGCGCAGGACGCCGCTGCCGCGCTGGCCCAGGCTCAGACTGACTGGCAGGCGGTGGAAAAGGAGATAGCCGCCTGGCGCGCGGCTCATCAGGTCAGCGCTACACCAACGCCAACGCCTACGGCTACGCCGACGCCCAAGCCAACCGCCACGCCGACACCCAAGCCAACGGCCGCCCCGACACCTGCAGCCACCTCCGGCACCGGGGTACAGGGTGACTTAAATCAAAACGGCCGGGTCGATATTGGCGATTACAGTAAGCTGCGCAACTATCTGAAAGGTAATCAACAACTGACTACTGAGGAGATTGAGGCAGCCGACTTCAATCAAAATGGCCGGGCGGATATTGGCGATTACAGCCGGATGCGCAGTATCTTGAAAGGAAATTGAAATTGAGCGATGAGCGGATCCCAACAGCCCCGGACAAGGTCAGGCTGAGCTTTGGCTTAGTATTGGCGGTCTGCTGCCTGCTGTCAGGCTGGTGGCTGCAAGTTCCGCGGAAGCTTTGGGCCGCGCAGGCCGGCGCGTCGGTCAGTTTGCTGTCCCGCGGCCTGGTGAATGAGGGCGAAGCTTTTGATGTGACGGTCAGTCTGCAGGCTGATATTGAAATTCAGGACGGCACGATTACGTTGAGTTTTGACCCGGCTCAATTCAACTATGACACCAGCACGGTGCTGGCGGCAGGCTCGGTGACCGTAAATCAGCCGGAAGCAGGGACCTTAAGGATTGAAACCGCCAATCTGCCTACCGGTCAGTATGACCTGTGCCGCCTGGCGTTTACGGCGGCAGGCAGCAGCGGCGGACGGATTACCGTCAGCGATACTTTGTTTATGAATGACGGCCAGGAGATGAGTTCCGGCGCCATGGACTACACTTATGTCGCGGTAAATCAGGATCAGACGCTGGTAACAGAAACCGCGGCCGCGGTCACGGATCCGGTGCCGCAGCGGGAGACTGAAACCCTGCCGGAGACGGTTCCGCAGTCAGATCCGGTCCTGTCGGAGACCGTCAGTGAGCCAGCCGGCGAGGTCAGCCCGGCAGACAGCAATACCAGTCAGCCGGGGACAACAGCCCCTGAGACAGCCGGCCCGGAGACCGGGAGTGAAACGGATCGGACTGTTATCGCGACCGCCTCAAACCCGAGGACCGCGGAGACCGACGGCAATCAAGCTCAGTCGGAGTCAGGGACGGAAAGCAGCCAGAATCATGCTATAATAAAAAGCAGTCTTGCTCAGGCAAGAATCTTATTGGTTGTTCTGCTGCTGTTGCTGGCAGCGTTAATTACGGTTGGGATTATCTTGATCCGGTATCTGTTACGCCGGAAAAAATAGTTTTTTTATTGCCGCGGTGCGGCCAGGAATCACAAGGAGGCTAATGTGATGCGTAAGTCCAGACAAGCCAGTCTGCGGTGGTTGATGATGTCTGCAGTTTTAGTCCTGCTGCTGGCCTTTTCATGGGTCAGGCCGCTGTCAGCCGCCAGTGCTGACCCCACCATTACGTTGGGCCGGGACGGATCCGGCAACCTGACCATCAGCGTAGCTAATCCGGCCGGAAATCCGGCCATTACTTACATTAATTTTTCCGTTCTAGTTAACGGAACATCTGAAGCAACAGTTCTTTTTGATCAGGATACCAGTGGGGCAATTGCAGCTGGCACTTCCCATACCTTTACCAGTACGGATAACTTGCCGGATATTCCGCTATCCGCAGGTGACATCGTGGAGCTGAAATATAACTCAGGAACCATTAACGGGGTGGAATATACCTTTGATGGCTCCGATGACTTGTATGAGGTAACATACGGCAGCTATACCGTGCCGGATTCTTCTGAGGAACCGTCTGAAGAAACATTGCCGGAAGTTACCCCGGAACCCACGGAGACCCCGGAACCTACGGAGACGCCTGAACCAACTGCGCCCCCGGAGCCCACGGAAACGCCGGAGCCCACGGCGACGCCCGAGCCTACGGAGACCCCGGAACCCACGGCGACTCCGGAATCCACGGCGACCCCGGAGCCCACGGAAACGCCGGAGCCCACGGCAACTGCAGAACCCACGGAGGCGGCTTCGCCTACACCTGCCCCGGGTCAGTCAGACAGCAGCACGACAGCTGATACCGCGGCCGTCACGCCGACCCCTGGCGCTGAAGATACCACGACGTCCGTCACGCTCCCGACCTATACTGACGCCGACAGTGAGGCTGGGGAGGAGCAGGGTACCCAGACTTTTGTGGGCAGCCTGAACCTGACTGATGCGGCTGGCGCCGCCGCGTTATATTCAGTTGAAACCCCGGAAGAAAGTGAGATCCCGGCAGGCTTTACCGCCATTCAGCGAGAAACCACCGGCGGCCTGATTATAACCTACTTTAATCAGGAAAGCGGGCAGAGTCTGCTTTACCTGAGCCAGCAGCAGACCAGCCCGGCCTTCTATCTTTATGACAGCCTGAATAAACGTATTTATCCTTATTATCCCGCCATCCAGCTGACCGTGGACAATACCGCTTACACCATTATTCCGATTGACGGAGATGTCGGAGTGCCAGAAGGCTATCAACTGACCGATATCACACTTGGCAGCGGCAGCACAACGGCTCTTCAGCCAACTGACAGCAGCGACAACACCCTGCTGCTGCAGGTGCTGGAAAGCGACGGCAACCGCCAGGTGATGGTCTACCAAAATAAGGACGGCGTGATCAGCCTGACGGCCTGGGAGGGCGTCACCCCGACTCCCACTGATACCAGTAAGACTCTGACCGATGCTGCCGCGGGCCTGACCACTACGGAAGAAACCAGCGCCGCCGCCCTGATCAGCACCCAGACCGGGGTGAGCTCCTGGTTGCTGCGCCTGCCGTTTAAACAAATCCTGATTGTGGTAGCAGCCTTACTGGTCGCGCTGATAATCCTGCTGATTGTGCTGCGCCTTAAAGACCGCAAAAAGAACCACGGCGGTTATGAGGGCTGGCAGGAAGATCAGGGCTTTGGCGCCGGCCACTCGCTGTATGACCAGCCGGGATCAACGCGGCCCGCGGCTGGTGTAGATGGCTTTGATGATGAAGAAGAACAGCTTTATACTATAGGGGATGTCGGCGCGGCAAACCTGCCGCCCATGCCGGAACCGCCGGCCGGAGCGGTGACGGCCGGCTCTCAGGCCGCACCTGCCGGGCAAACCGTCACCGCTCCGGCCGCTCCGGCAAAGTCTGCCCCGGACTCCCAATTGCCGCCGGCAGAGCAGTCTGGGCCTGACCCTGACGCTCCGTCCACCCCTGCCTTGTCACCTCAGGAAGCGGAGGCTGCGGCCAGAGCTAACGCCGCCGCCGCGCTGGAAGACATGGACCAGTGGATGGACCCCCCGGATGACCACGCCGCTTTTAGACCAGACTCAGCCGCCGGCCATTCTGCTACTAACGGAGAACCGCCGTCGCGGCCGTAAGCCCCGGCCCCAGCCGCCGGCGCCACCAGCGCCGCTACCTGAAAACCCTGGTTCACGCCAGGGTTTTTTACAGAAGGAGATCCCACATTGATGCCCCAGAAAGCAAAACCTTCAGCCGGAGCCGGCTTACCAGACAATCGCCTGAGGCGGCAGCTGAGCTCCCCGGCTTTTAAACTCCAGCTGAAATCCTGGCTGGTGGGGGCCGCCGCCTTTTTTTTGATCTTCGCGGGACTGCCGGTCTTAGCCAGACTCAGAGCCATACCGGCTTTAGACCTGCAGCGTCCAGGCGTTTTATATGGCCTGACGGCTGTCGCCAGCCTCTTATTTGTCCTGCCCCTGCTGTATACAGCTTTCAGGCTCCGCTACCATGAAGCCTGGCTGGGGGGCGAAGCCTTAGGCAAAAAAGCCAGACTTTGGGTCCTCACCGTCCGGACCCTGGCAGCCCTGGGCGCGCCGTTGGTCATGAGCTACTACTTTTATGCCCGCGGCGGCATGAATATCATCCTGCTGGCCGCGCTGACCGCCCTGGGCCTGCTGGCCGGAGAAATCCTGATCAGCCTTTTGCAGCTGCCCATCCTTAACTATCTGTTGCTGGGCCTGGCCACGACCTTAATCAGCATTCTCAGCTTTAACCTGGCCAATCTGCTGCTGTACGGCAGCATTGAAAGCGGCGGCGGCGCTTACGGCTGGATCCTGCCTAAAACCATATCCTGGATCCTGGCCGTGATCTTTGCGTTTCTCACCAACCGGGCCTTTGTGTTTACTAAACATGGCAACATCATCCCGGAGTTTTTTCGCTTTGTGCTCTCCCGTTTATCTACCGGCCTGGTGATTGAGTATCTGGGTATTTTCTTACTGGAGAATATTCTGGGAGTGTCCCGGGATGTGGCCAATCTGCTGGCCAGTATTCTGGTAACCTTTGCCAACTATTTCTTAAGCAAAATATTTGTGTTTCACGCCAAGGAGTCCTGAAAAATGAGCATGACCTATGAGGCTGTTCTGGAAGACATTAACCGCAGCTGGCGGTTTGGCAGCAAGCTGGGCCTGTCACGCATGCAGGCGCTGATGGAGCGGCTGGGCAATCCGCAGGCCGGCCTGTCCTATATCCATGTCGCCGGCACCAACGGCAAAGGTTCCACCGTAACCTACCTGGCTACCATACTGGCCCTGAGCGGGCGGCGGGTCGGCACCTACACCTCACCTTACATGGAACGCTTTACGGACCGGATCCGCATCCTGGACGGTCCTGCCGCGGTGCTGCGGCGGCGGGAGGATCCGGCGGAAGGGGAGATCAGCCAGGCTGCAGTTGCCAGGCTTTACAGCCAGGTCAGTCAGGCTGTGACCGAGATGCTTGCGGCCGGACAGGAACACGCCACCCAGTTTGAGATGATCACAGCCATGGCTTTTCTTTATTACCGGGAGCAAAAGTGCGATACGGTGGTTCTGGAAGTCGGTCTGGGCGGCCGCCTGGACGCGACCAATATCATTACTTGCCCCGAAGTCGCGGTCATTACCGCGCTGGGGTATGATCACATGAAGCAGCTGGGCAACACGATGTGGGAGATTGCGGCGGAAAAGGCCGCTATCATCAAAGAAGGCTGCCGGCGCGCTTTCTTGTATGACCCGGATCAGGCGTCGGCTACCGCCGGGGACAGCTTTGCGGTGCGGCAGGTGATCTGGGATCGCTGCGAACAGGAAAAGGTCGCGCTGACGGTGGTGTCAGCGGCGGACGTACACCTGTTGGAACGCGAATGGGGGCAGCAGGTGTTTAGCCTTTATGGCTATCCGGAAACCTTTGTCACCCACCTGAACGGCAACTATCAGCTGCTAAACGCTGCCCTGGCGGTGAAAGCCGCCGTGGCCTACGCCCCGGAGCTGACCACTTCCCGCGCGGTTTATGACGGGATCCAGATGGCCAGATGGCCCGGCCGGATGGACATTTTATCCCGCCGCCCCCTGTTTGTGGCTGACGGGGCCCATAACCCCCAGGCAGCGGCCGCTTTGCGGCAGACCCTGACAGAACTTAGCCGGGCGGTGCCGGTGGTGTTTATCCTGGCAGTCATGAAAGACAAGGCCTACGCGCAGATGCTGAGCCTGCTGCTGACAGACACGCCGTATCAGGTGGCGGCAGTCATCTGCACGACCCCGGAACAAAATCCCCGCGCGCTGCCCCCACCAATATTAGCTGAGGCGGCCGCGGCCGCGCTGGGGCCGGAAGCGGTGGCGCCTGTGGCTATAGCGGATCTGGCTGAGGCCATTCAGACGGGCCTTGATTTGGCCCAGCACTGCGGAGCCATGCTGCTGGCGGCCGGTTCGCTTTACCTTGTCAGTGACATAAAACTCCGATATGATAAAATGATTGCGGCCAAAAACGCCTGAGCAGACGGCCGGCCGGGGCTGCGGTAGCAGCCCGCGGTCCAGCCGCCTGCGGGCATGGCTGGCACAGGAGGCTAATTGAACCATGAACTGGCAGGATGAAGCTATGCGCTATGAGCCGCTTAAGGCTCAGGATTTGTATGATTTTGCAGCCGCGGAGCCAAAGCAGGAGGCCGTGGATACCTATAACCGGGCGGTGAGCAAACTTCGTAGCGGGAACGGCGATGTGGCGGGGATTGCCCTGCGGCAGCTGGCGGCGCAGTATCCGGATTTTGCTGAGGCTGGTTTATTGTGTGTCTGCTGTCAGATGAGATGGGGAGACCGCAGCAGTGCGCTGCAGATTTTGCAGCGCTATAGTCAGGCCGGCTATCTGACTGAAGATGAAAGCTTTAAGACCGAGCGCTATCTGGCGGCGGTTAACAGCCAGCCGGCGCTGGCGTCAGATGATCCGGGCGCGGTTGTGGTTATGGACCGGCAAAACCTGAAACGGGATAACGCCAGACCACCCAGGCTTTTACGGCAGGCTGACGCCGATGGCGGGGTTGAGGTGGCCAGTGTCAGTGAGCAGGAGGCTTTTTTAAGAGAGCATAATCTCAACCTTAAAAAACACCATTATGTCGCCAGCCGTTCGTCCAATTTGCTGATCAAGTGGTTGGTGACCCTGTTGATTATCCTGTTGCTCATCGTTTTACTTTTAGTTGTTTTTCTGTTATTGCCCCAGGGCGGCCAATCCGCCGCTACCACCGTTTTCAACGGACTCTGGCAGGTTATCCTGCCGGCGGCTTTGCATTAACCGCGGGCTGCAGGCACAGTTGCCGGGTACCGGCGCGTTTATTTTCAATTGTCTGATGATTCAGGTGAGGGAGGACTCATAGGCATGGACTATATTAGCACCAGAGGTGACAGCCAACATTACACAGCCGCTCAGGCTATCTGCATGGGCCTGGCTCCGGACGGAGGCCTGTTTGTTCCAGAAACAATACCCCGGCTGGACCGGGATACGCAGCTGGGGCTGGTGGGCAAACCTTACCCTGAACAAGCCGCGGCTGTGATGGCCTGCTTCCTGAGCGATTTTTCCCGCCAGGAGCTGGACGACATTTGCCAGCAGGCGTATTCAGAAGAGCGCTTTGGTACCCCCCTGATTGCCCCGGTGGAGCAGCTCAACGAATACAACGGCCGGGAGTTTATGCTGGAGCTCTGGCATGGCCCGACGGCAGCGTTCAAGGACATGGCCTTACAGCTGCTCCCGCATCTGATGCGGCTGGCTGCGGATAAAACCGGCCTGGATAAAGAAATCTGCATTCTCACGGCCACCAGTGGGGATACCGGCAAGGCTGCGCTGGAGGGCTTTAAGGATGTCCCGGGCACCCGGGTGATGACCATTTATCCCCAGGGTGGCGTCGCGCGAGCCCAGGAACTGCAGATGGTCACCACCGGCGGCGCCAATACCGCCGTGGTGGCCCTGGAAGGCTCTTTTGATGATGCCCAGCGCGGGGTCAAGCAGCTGTTTCAGGACCCGGCTTTTAACCAGACGCTTGAGGCGGCCGGTAAAGTGCTGACTTCCGCCAACTCCATTAACTGGGGCCGCCTGCTCCCGCAAATTGCCTACTACTGGTCGGCCTATTTTCAATTGCTGGGGCAAGAAAAGATTGCCGAAGGTGAAAAACTGAACTTTGTGGTGCCCACTGGTAATTTTGGCAATATCCTGGCGGCCTGGTATGCTATGCAAATGGGCCTGCCGGTTTACCGGCTGGTTTGTGCCTCTAACCAAAACAACGTGCTGTCGGATTTCCTGCGCAGCGGCGTTTACAACCGCAACCGTCATTTTTACAAGACCGTCACCCCCTCCATGGATATTTTAGTTTCAAGCAATCTGGAGCGGCTGCTGTTTGAACTGTCCGGACACCAGGGCCAGCTGATAGCTGAGCTGATGGCACAACTGAACCAATCTGGTCAATATGAGGTGGATCCAGGCCTGCGGCGCAGCCTGCAGGAGATTTTTGTCGGCGGCTTTACGGATGACCGCGGGACTAAACGCAGCATCCTGGAAGTCTACGATACCACGGACCATGTGATTGATCCACACACAGCCGTGGGCTTTAATGTTTACAACCGTTACCAAAAACGCTCCCGGGACCAGCATGTGACGGTCTTTGTCTCCACCGCGTCTCCGTTCAAGTTTGCGGGCACGGTGTGCCAGGCGCTGTTTAATAACCGCACGGAAGCTCAGGATGACCTGAAACTGCTGCCCTTATTGGCCCAGGAAAGCGGCTTAGTCATTCCCGCCGGCCTGGCCGGGCTGGAGACTGCGGAGATTCGCCATCATGAGGTTTGCTCGCCGGCCGCGCTGCCAGAAACCGTCAGCCGGCTGCTGCTGCACCCGGAGACTGAGGCCTGAGGGGAAGGTTAAAAAATACTGCCTGAATTTTCATATTCGTTCACATTCACTTAGTACTGCCCACACATTTGCCTGCCATAATATGACCAGAGCAGGACGAACAGAGCTTGTCAGTAACGTTTTAGGTTGAATCTTTTTCATTTACCTTCCTCCAGGAAAAATCCCGAGAGTAGTGGCTCGGGATTTTTCTTTGTCCGGAAATACGGCAGGCTGCTCCCGGCCTGCTTTTCGTGTAAAGCCCCTGCTGGCGGCCCCTTAAGGCCGGTCCGGTAACGCCTGATTGTTGCAAGCCGCAGAACAGATGATCTATAATATATAGAGTTATCTAAAGCTTAGATAATGCTAAATTAACTTGTGGCAGCTATGCCTGGCAGGAGCGACATAATGAAACTTTATAACTATCAACCGCATAAGAGTTCTATCATTGAGGGCTTTCCGGCGCGTTGGATGGCGGTGATTGCTTTTTTAGGCGGAATCGTGCTGGAGCTGATACCCAACGTGGGTAATTTTCTGGGCTGGATTCTGCCCCTGATCATCCTGTTGCTGGAAACAAACAGTCACCTGGTCCGCATCAGCGCGGCACAGTCATTCACCATTAATCTGGGGCAGCTGATCATCAATATTGTTCTGGCAGTAATCAATGTGGCTACCTTCCAGCTGGTCTCCCCGGTGGTGTCGGCTTTAGGCTGGCTGGTCAAGCTGGTGGTCTGGGCGATTGAATTAGTCGCGGCCTATAAGGCTATATCCTGGCAGAGCTGGCAAATCCCCTTTATCTACCCGGCCGCTGATTTGCTGGAGCATAAAGTGGGCGGGATCCATAAGGTCCGTTAAACCGGCAACAGCAGGAGCTGCAGCGGTTGCCCCTACAGGCATATTTTCTTCAGATGGCGAAGGACCCCGGGCCGGCCCTTCGCTTTTTTATTTGCTCAAGCCACGGCCCAGAGACCGGGAGGGTCCGGGCTAAGCTCTGGCTTTAGTGACACCCAGGCGCGCCTGGTCGCTTGACGGGTCTGCTATAATCAAGTCCAGCTACAGCCTTGGTCTGTAAGGCACGGGAGGTCAGACAAGCAAAACATGAAACCTACAATTAACCAGGCGGAGACCGCAGCTGTTTTTACTACGGCGACAACTTATCAGCAGCTGGCAGAGCAGGCCTTGCAGCGCCCCAATGGTCACTGGCAGTATGTGGCCGGCCTCAGTCACCCGGAGTGGCTGCTGCTGCAAGGTCAGGACGGCCAGCCTTATTATGGCTGTGATCAGGATTGGTACCGGGATTTTTGGCAGCGCCTGTCCGGCTGCGGTCCCAGTGTGTCCAGTAACCTGACTTATTACCTGGCCCGGGCGGGGCGGGAGCGGAAAGCGGCGCAGACCGCCGCGCTTTGCCCGCTGCTGACAGGTTTTACGGATCTCCAACTGCAACAGCCGTTGCCGGAACTGGCATTCTTGCGGCATATGGAACGGCTGTGGACCTATGTGACCCCCAGTAAACACGGCACCTACCGGGTTAACATGCTGGTCCAGGGGGTCTTGCGGCTGGCGCAAGACCGCGGCCTGAGCCCGGAACAGCTGCAGGCGCACGCGCTGGAAGTGCCGGAAGAAGCAGGGCTCCGGCCGTCGCTGGCGCAAATCCGGGCCTTTTTAGTGGCGGCGCTGAGTCAGGACAGCCCGGTTGCTTTTTTAAACTTACATAACGGTAATCTGGATAATTTAGACTCCTGGCACTGGACCCTCATTACCTCAGTCTGGCAAGGGCCGGAGCCGGAGGCGCTGACGGTCATTTTATCTGACAGCGGGGTGCTGCGGCGGATAGATCTGGACCTGTGGCTGAAGCAAAGCCTGCTGGGCGGTGGCCTGGCTTATTTTGTGCCCCGGATCTGAGCCCTGCCTGCGTCCCGGGCAAAAACGGCCGGCCGGGATTGGTCCGCAGTTCACCTGACAGACGTGCAAGGCGGACGGGACCAGCGCTCAGGTGCACACCTAAAAACACGCCTCTACCGGGATAGGTGAGGCGTGTTTGAGTGTTGCTTAATCAGCTGAGTTGTCCGGGTTCCCGGCCAGCGTGCACCGGCACCGGCCGCAAAGCTTACAAAAAATCCTGACAGGAGACCAGCAGGTCTATCTTTTGCCACTGAGTCGCTTCGTCAATGCTATTACCTTCTTCTACAGAAGCAAAACCACACTGCGGCGACAGCGCTATGTTATCTCCCACCACCGCGCGCGCCTCTGCATAGCGGCGCCGCAGTTGCTCATGGGACTCCAACTGTGGATTTTTGGTCGAGATCAGACCGGCTACAAAGGTCTTGCCGCTGCCGCGCAACCGTGCCCAGGGCGCAAAGGACCCGGAGCGTTCATCATCATATTCCACAAAGTAGCCGTCATAGGGAAGCTGACTGATAATCGGCGCCACGGAATCATACAGCCCCGCAAACAGGGGCTGGCCCTTAAAATTTCCTTTACAGAAGTGGGTCGCGATGGTCAGATCTGCCGGATGCCCGGCCAGCGCCAGAGTGGACACCTGCCGGAACCATTCCAGTACCTCGGCCTTCTGGTAGCCCAGCGCCGCCACTTTTTTCAGAAAGTTTGCATCAATCAGGTAGGTCCAGGAGGTGTCGTCAATTTGCAGATAGCGGCAGCCGTGATCATAAAGATCCTGGATGGCCAGCTGATAGGCCCGGCCGATATCCTCAATCAGGGCCTGGATGTCGCTGCCATAGTAGGGCACCTCGCGCTGGCCCAGCTGCAGATAATTATCCACCAAAATCATGTTAGGCCCGGAGATACACTTTTTGGCCGTGATCCCGGGATACTGCCGGGCCTGGGCCAACAAAAACTCATAGGCTGCCACCTCAGCATGCGGGCGGCCGGGATCGTAAGCAATCTTACCGCTGACGTAGCCCAGCTCAATGTGATGCACCACCCCATCCTTCTCCCGGTTCAGATGCCGGGTGGTAAAGCCGTCAAACTCCTTGAGCCAGTCCAGATGCCACCAGCGGCGCCTGAATTCGCCATCCGTGACGACTTTTAGCCCGTGAGCGCCTTCTTTAGCTACCAGCTGGCGGATCTGTTCATCCTCAATCTCCCGCAGCTGCGGCAAGGTCAACTGGCCGCTGGCATACTGCGCGCGGGGCGCCTTTATGGCCTGAGGCCGCAAAAATGATCCGACAATGTCATATTTGATGTTAAGCATACTAAAGCCTCCTGCTGCTGCCGGGTAAGGCTGCAATCGATAGTGGGGTAAAGTATACCGCAGGGGGCAGGTCGGCGATAATTGAGTTTAGCTGGCCGGATCTATAGATTCAAGCTATAAGCCGAAGTGCCCTGACCACGGCCGGGGCCGTGAGACCTGACCGCAGCCAGACCTTGTGGCGCAAGCGCTGGCAAGCTAAACGCATCCTATGAGCTGGCTCGCTTCAGGTAGCTTGGGTCAAGCCAGGGCCTCAGCTTCTGCCCCACATAGGCCGCCAGCAGACACTTCGCCAGATCTCCGGGCAAAAATACCAGGCAGCCGGTTTTCAGCGCCTGCATAAACGTCAGGGTTACCCCGTTTACGTGGCGAAGCACCAGATACATATAAGGCACGCCGGCCAGATAGATGACGGCCGTGCCCACCAGGGCCAGCAACAACAGACTCAGGTAGGCCCGCCCGCGGGTGCGGGGCTGCCGGGTCCGCCGGATCTGCTCCAGTCCCCCCATAGCCAAAGGCGCCAGCACAAAGCCGATCACAAAACCAAAACTGGGGGTAAGGATGGCGGTCAGTCCGCCGCCGCTGGTAAAAACCGGCAGCCCGATCAGCCCCAGCCCCATATAAAGTAACTGACTGAGCGCGCCCGTCCACGGCCCCAAAATCAGCCCGGCCAGCAGCGTGAACAGCGTCTGCAGGGTAATAGGCGCCGGACCTATGGGAATCTTAATGTATGCGCCGATCACGGTAAGCGCGGCAAACAGCGCGGCCAGGGTCAGCCGGCGGATCTGTTGATGGGTCATCGGGCGGGTCTTTGCAGGGTTCATGCGCGGCGGCTCCTTTACTGAGCTTGCCCCGACGGGGGCAAGCTTAAGGTATGACATATTGTAAACTTATAAACGAAAACCAAGGTTTACATATGTTGGTATCATAGAGGACGGCGAAGCGACTGTCAAGCGCGGGTTGCGCGGCTACGAAGCGGCGGTCAGGCACCGGTTGTGCCAGTTGTCGCCTGTGGGGGCGCGGGACTGGTGTTATAATCAGCACAAAGGAAGGAGCCAGGCATGACCAGGGAAGACGTCTTACAACTGCTGCAGCAAAGCCAGCCCGACTTTATTTCCGGCCAGACCATCAGCCAGCGCCTGGGCGTCACCCGCGCCGCCGTCTGGAAATTGATACGTCAGCTGGAGGCAGATGGCTGCCAAATAGAGTCCGTTCCGCGTCGCGGCTACCGTTTGCTGCAGGACGCTGACCGACTCACTGCTGATTTACTGGCCCCTCAGCTTAACACCCGCGTGATTGGGCGCCACCTGGTCTACCGCCAAAGCCTTGATTCCAGTAACCGCCTGGCCAGGGAACTCGCCGTGGCCGGCGCCGCTGACGGTACGGTGGTGCTGGCTGACAGTCAGACCACGCCTAAAGGCCGACGGGGCGGGGGCTGGCCGGCGCCGCCCGGTCAGGATATCCTGCTGTCGGTCCTGCTGCGGCCGCCCCACACGGTCTTGCCGGGGCAACTGCCCCAATTAACGCTGCTGGCCTGCGCCGCCGTGGGTCAGGCGCTCTGTCCGCTGCTGCCGCAGCTGACCGTTGGCTGGCCGGGAGAGTTATATGCCGACGGCCAAAAGCTTTGCGGTATCCTGACGGAAGTCCAAAGTGAACTGGACCAGGTAGACTATGTGGTCCTGGGCATAGGGATCCATGTGCTGGAAACAGAACTGGAACCCGGTCTGACCTCAGTGCTGCAGGCCGCAGCGCCGGGGCGAAGCGTCCGGCGCTTGCCCTTGGCCCAGGCGTTGCTCCAAAATCTGGACCATGGTTATAATAACTGGAGAAACGGTGACGGTCTGGGGGCGGCGGTAGCCTTTTGCCGCCAGCATATGCCCCTTTGGGGGCAAACCCTGGCCCTGCGGCAAGGCCGCCGCCAGTGGCAGGCCACAGCGGTAAATCTGGATGAGCAAGGACGGCTGCTGCTGCGCGGTGAAGCAGGTGAAACTGAAGCTTTGTTGCCTTCAGGACTGACCTGGACCGTGCTGCCCGCAGCCGCCAAGCCTTAGGCTGCCGGCGCCCCCAGCGGCCGTAGCATATCAGTTGAGCCCGGGATAGGGTAAGCAGGAGAAAATAATGAAAATCTTATTTTATGCGTTACGTCCTTTTGATGAACTGGCTTACTGCCAGCGTTTCAGCCAGCAATATGGTATTGATTTTGACTGGGTAGGCCAGTACCCGGGCCCGGATAACTTTGACCGGGCGCAGGGCTGCGAAGCTGTATCCACCATCCCCTGTGACATGAGCGCGTCGGTGCTGGACGCTTTATACAGGCGCGGGGTACGCTATCTGCCCTGCCGCTCCATCGGTTACGACCATATTGATCTGGAACACGCTCGCCAGCTGGGCATGAGGGTATCCAACGTCTCTTATCCGCCCACCGGCGTGGCCCACTACGCCGTCATGCTGATGCTGATGTGCCTGCGCAAAATCGAGCCGATTATGAGCCGGGCCAGGGTACAGGATTTTTCTCTCAAAGGCAAGATCGGCCGGGATATTTCCCAATGCACCGTGGGGGTGATTGGCACCGGGCAGATCGGCCGGACCGTGATCAGGAGCCTCAGCGGCTTTGGCTGCCGGATTTTATGCTATGATCTGTACCCCAATGAGGAGGTAAAGAAACTGGCACAGTATGTCAACCTGGAGGACCTGCTGGCCCAAAGCGACGTACTGACCCTGCATACTAATGCGACCGAAGAAAACTACCATCTGCTTGATGCTAAAGCACTGCAGCGCTGTAAGGACGGGGTCGTGATCATCAACACGGCCCGCGGCAAGCTGCTGGATACAGATGCCCTGATCGAGGGCTTGAAGACCGGCAAAGTTGGCGCGGCAGGATTGGATGTGCTGGAGCATGAAAACGGCCTCTATTACTATAATCTCACTGGCGAAGTGATTGAAAATGACCGCATGGCTATCCTGCGCAGCTATCCCAATGTGATTTTAAGCCCGCATACCGCCTTTTACACGGAAACTGCGGTCGAGCATATGGTAGAAGGGGTGTTCCGCAGCGTCCGCAGCTTTGCGGATGGGACGGTCTGCGATCACGAGATCAAGCTGGACTGAGCGCTGGGCGAAAGACCGGCGCAACCGATCAGTGCTTTAGCACTGGCTGCGCAGCTGGTTTGAGAAAAGAAAAGCAGATTCAGTTGCATAAGGTTCGCGCCTGATTTGTTCAACCGTTTGGGCGTCAGCGTTGACAGGCGTCTGTTTACTGCACTACAATGGAGCACGGGTCATAGGCTGTTTTGTCCTCGTAGCTCAGCAGGATAGAGCGACGCTCTCCTAAAGCGTAGGCCGCGCGTTCGAATCGCGCCGGGGACACCAGGAAATTTGCGGAAAATCAAAGCTTCTTGATTTTCCGCTTTTCTTTTCGCCACATAAGATTCTGGTTATTGTTGTTAGCAAGCTAACTCCGCAGTGGACTATTCTCAAGCTAGTAGATTCAATTGGCAAAAGATCATCCAGGATAGCTCAGCCAGTCTGTCACAGACAAAGGAGATCCCTGCCCTATGACACAGATAAATCGGCTTCAGCTCATCAGCCTTCTTGCAACAGCGGCAGCGGCAAGCGTACGGCGGAACTGGCGCTGCGACAGCCCTTGAAAAAACGGCAGGGCTGAGGCCAGACCATGCTGGTCAGCCAGGACCAGATCCGCCTTGATATGCAGGACGTAAGGACCGCCAGTAATAACGACTCAATAAAGCTGCTGGACTTGGGGCTTAAGCTTGGCCGTATTGTGATTCCGGAGGGTATCCTGGACAGATGAAAATACAGGCAGCCAGCTAACGCAGTTCATAGCGTATTGACCGGAACCGGTACATGTTTATTATTATGACATCCCGCTAGCGGTGACCTTGCGTCGCCATGAATGCCCGCGGTTCACCTGGTTTAGTCAGGACGCGACGCGCGGCTGGTATAATGAGGCTAACCAGATGGACACAGATGGCGAATGAGTCCTGACCGCGGAGCAGTCGGTTGACGAAGTGATGCAGCTGATCCTAAAAGACTGCGGCCTGTGGGATAATCCGACGGAGAAATCGGGATCTCCCCAGTGAAAAGCACAATGGCAGAGTAAAGGGAAAAGACCAGGTTGTCATTGCATTAGGGAGATCTATCCATAGACTGCAGACAGGCGCAAAGCAGCCACGATTTTTACGCGGCCCTGACTGCTCAAGATGTGAGGCTTATAACTACCCGACTCTATGCGAGCCACAGGGCTTGCCAATCCTTTTTATAGCCTGTGACTTTGACTATGTGCCGCCGGCCTGGTCTGAGAAACCAGGACTACCGCGAAAACAAATGTATCTGAATTTTCAAACCCGGCAACTGGCACAGGCTTTGAAACAGACTCTGGCTTTGAGCGCTAAGCAACCGTCGGAGCAATATGACAAGGGCGATTTTTTGAGGCTGCTGAATCTGGAGGTACATTCGGTTTGTCTCTATCTCTCAGGTAAGCTTTACCTGCAGAAATACCTTGCAAGCTGGTTTACATGATAATAAATAAGGCCTATTAGTGGCGTCATATTGCCATGCTTTGTTTTTGCAAAGCTTTGAGTCATTCAATCACACATGAATATTTGACTATAAATGAAAAACTGATTCTTGCTGCAGCGCTTTGACAAAATAAATTGTATTCATAATCAATGGATTTTACGATATAATTATATAAATTAAACTTATGGTGGATGAACCTAATTGAATGTATTTCAGTAATTGTGACCATCAAGAATGATGGCTTGCGTAATCATGAGAAAATTTTATGCGAAAGATAGGGATTATCACGCAGTTGAGATGGCAATGCTAAGCCTTTCTATTAAGACTAGGTAGCTAAATAATAAATGTTAAGGGAAAAAACAGATCTAAAATTGATTCGAATGAATAGAATTGGAAGCAAGCAATATGCAAATGCCAGAAATGCTCGACAATGTGAGCAAAACCGTCAAGGACGATTTGGCGGTCACAATACAAAAAGATGACAGGCTGTCCGTCGCGGCGGCGTGCTTTTCCATATATGCATACCAAGCTCTCAAGAAGCAGCTTGACGGCATTGCTGAGTTGCGCTTTATTTTCACCTCACCGACCTTCCTTCAGGAGAAAGCCCCGAAAGAAAAACGCGAGTTCTACATCCCCCGCCTCGGCCGCGAACGCGCGCTCTACGGCACGGAATTTGAGGTAAAACTTCGTAATGAGCTGACCCAGAAAGCAATCGCCTGCGAGTGCGCCAACTGGATTCGCAAAAAGGTGCGGTTCCGTTCCAACCTGACGGGCGGCAACATCAGCGGGTTTATGAATGTTGTCGGCGCGGAAGGCGCCGCAACTTATATGCCGCTTCACGGCTTTACTACCTCCGACATCGGCTGTGAGCGGGGCAACAATATCATCAACCCGGTCAACAAGCTGTTTGCCCCACTCTCTGAGGATTACATACGGATGTTCGACCAGATATGGAATGACAGGAACCTGATGCAGGACGTAACCGAACAGGTCATCAACGGCATCACTGCTGCCTACAATGAAAACGCCCCGGAGTTTATCTACTTCGTGGCGATTTATCACATATTCAATGAGTTCTTAGAGGACGTTTCGGAAGATGTGCTTCCCAATGAAGCCACGGGCTTCAAGAAAAGCAAAATATGGAACATGCTGTACACCTTTCAGAAAGACGCAGCCCTCGCCATCATCAATAAACTCGAAACGTTCAACGGATGTATCCTTGCGGACAGCGTCGGCCTCGGCAAGACCTTCACCGCTCTCGCCGTCATGAAGTATTACGAGAACCGCAACCGCTCCGTGCTTGTCCTCTGCCCAAAGAAGCTGGCGGATAACTGGAACACCTTTAAAGACAACTATGTGAATAACCCCATCGCCTCCGACCGCTTACGCTATGACGTGCTGTTTCACACCGACCTTTCGAGAGAACTCGGGAAGTCCAACGGGCTTGATTTGGACAGGCTCAACTGGGGTAACTACGACCTTGTGGTCATCGACGAAAGCCACAA
>JAQWFM010000102.1 GCA_028704415.1 Oscillospiraceae bacterium
CGGAAAAAGGGATAAAAAAGATAAATGCCCATAAAAGTGAAGGCTGGCAGTAAAAACAGCCACAGGGGCCGCCGATTTTTGTATACAGCAGCCTGGGCGGTATAGCGTCTGGCCGGCCGGCTGGAACGTCTGGGGTCAGGCCGGTCAGACCGGCTGGCCGGCGTCTGATTTTGCGGCATCATACTGAATCCTCCTCGTCGGAACTTAAACAGAAAAGAGCGTCGTTCGCGGCGCCCTTTTCTTATGCTGATCAGATTCCAGCGCGTTACTTAGCCAGAGCCAGGGTGTCGTCCACCGCCTGTTCCGCCGTTATACTGCCGTTGGCAACCAGTTTTACATCATCCACCAGCAGCTTGGTTTTCTGCTCGCTGGACAAATTGTCCTGCACCGCTGAAACCGTACCGGTTGAACCTTTAATCATAGCCAGCGCGTCCAGTACCAGTGAGTTGGGATTTTCCGCGGCGGGCGTACCATTTTTCAGCGCCGTTACAGCCGTGCCGCCGGCCATCTTACCAACCACGTCATCTGTGGTCATAGCTTCTACAAAGCTCACCGCGGCCGCCTGCTTTTCAGGATCTTCCCAGGCTTTGCGGGTGATGTAGTAACCCATGGACAAGCCGCCGATCATATCAGTGGTTTTGCGTTCGCCCTTGGCCGGTACATAGGTAACGGTGTAGCGAGATACATCATCCACATTGCCGGCCACTTCGTTGCCGTCTTCATCCGTAGAACCGGAGAACCAGCCCATCTTCCAGGATCCGTCAATGGCAAAGGCAGCTTTGTTGTCGGCCATCAGCTGGAAGGTCTCCGCGTCTGTCGCCGTCAGCGTGTTTTCAGGTAAAAAACCTTTGCTGTAAAGATCTTTGATATCATTCAGGCCATTAACCCAGTTAGTATACTCCGGGCTGCTGGAGTCAGTCGGCACAATCTCATGCACCGCGCGGCTGCCATTGTTCAGCACTGTGTATTCAAACCAGTAATGCGGTACCTCAGCCAGGGATACAGCAATCGGCGTATAGCCTTTATCCTTGATGGTCTGGCACATGGTCAGGAACTCATCCCAGGTAGTATTCTCATCCGGTATATCCACACCCGCGTCTTCCAGCACGGTTTTATTGACGTACATGGCTTCCCAGTAACCGGCGGTCGGGATAGAATAGTTTTTGCCGTCTACCGGCGAAGCCCCCAGCTTGCTGTCATCCATATTAGAAGCGTAATCCGGATATACCTCACGGATTTCATCAATGGATACCACTTCATCGCCCTCAATCAGCGGGTTAGAGTCAACGCCGTTAAAGAAGAAAAGCACATCCGGTTCACTGCCGGTTTCAAAGTCAGACAGTACCTGCGCTTTCCACTGTTCATTAGAAGTCGCAGAGGCATCTTTAACCGTATTGCCAGTAGCCGCTTCCCAGGCCGTATAAGCATCTTCATAGTTTTGGCGGTTGCCGTCATCCCCGCCAAATGAGGTCACGACCGTCAGGCTGACGCCGCTGGTGGCAGCGGTCGTCCCGGCTGTGGTAGCTTCCTCGGTCGTGGTGGCAGCAGCCGTGCTGCTAGATTCCTGCTGAGTGGTCTGCTCAGCCGTGCTGCTGTCTCCCGCAGATGTAGTGGCCGCAGCTGTTGTGGTGGTGCTCGCAGTTGAAGAAGAGCAGGCCGACAGCATGGCGGCGGCTGTAGCTACGGACAACAGCGCAGACAATTTCCTTTTCATCATTCATTACCTCCCGGAAAATCATGAACCGCCGAACCGGAACCGGCTGCCAGTTATGGCAGTTTAACCAGATTCTCAGGCAGTTCTCCCCAAAACTTACAACATAAGCATAGTTTGCCGGGGCAGAATAAAAAAGGGCGTAACTTGGCGTCTCTTGTCTTTTATTGTCATTGTGCCAGGTTGTCAGCGGCTTTATTGGGCTCCAGCCTACGTTTTAGCCAATTCATGCAGCTTGATGTCAGAAACCGTGTGACCTTTGGCATTATTATAGATGTTGAGTCCGCTGGTCTCGCCGTAAATCATGCGCAGGCGGCGATGGACATTGCGGATACCAATGTTGGTCGCGTGAGTTTCAGTGACCTCTTCCGGGCCAAGCAGCCGCCGGATACGGACTTCATCCTCAGCCGACAGGGGCTGATCATTTTCAACCTGGAGCAGAATCCAGGTCTCATCCAGTCTGCGGGTGCGGATCCAGATCTGTCCATGCGGCTGCTGGAAGATGCCATGCTCAACCGCGTTTTCCACAATCGGTTGCAGAATGAGCCTGGGAACCTGTAAGTCTGCCAGGGTCGGGTCCAGATCCTCAGTAATGGTCAGACGGGAACCCAAACGTTCGCCAATGATATAAAGATAGGCATGGACATAGGTCATCTCTTCTGCCAGGGTGATAAAGGCTTTTTGATGGCGGTCAGTCGTGGCCTCCAGCATGGTAGACAGGGCTTCAAGCATGCGGCTGAGCCGGGTTTCTCCCTTCAATCTGGCTTCCCAGTTGATAATCTCCAGGGTGTTACCCAGAAAGTGAGGGTTAATCTGACTTTGCAGCGCCTTGATCTGAGCGTCGCGCAGAGCCAGTTCCTCCTGATATATCCGTTCAAATTGATTTTGCAGCCTGAGCGACATGGTGTTAAAGTTTTCTCCCAGGTAAGCAAACTCCCGGCTGCCCAGCGCCTGGCTGTCTACTGTACTGCCAAACGCGCCCCGGGTGATCGCGCGACTTTGCTCCGTCAGGCGGCGGATAGGCCGGCTGACTTTGCGCTGCAGATAAAAGAGGACCGCGCCGATCAAAGGCAGCAGCAGTACGGCCATATAAAGGATGCTGCGCCGGCCCTGGCGCTGCTGGAGCAGCAGTGAGCTGGGATCAAGGGTCACACGATAGCTCAGGGTGTAGCGACTGCCGGTAGCCGCTCCGCTCAGGGTCAGCCGGCGCTCTCCCCGGCCCAGGCCCAGCAGATCCCGCCAGAAGCCCGCCGCGCCGCTGGCCGTCTGCTCCGCCTGAGCCGTTTCCGCCGCGGTTTCCATAGCCATGGATAAAAATGGCGTATCACCGCAGCTGACATACAAGCGCTTGGTAAAGTCAAGATTATAGAGGCTTTCGCAGATAGTTTCCGGGATCAGTTCCATGGCCATAACCGCATATGGCTGGTAGGCGTCCGCGTAGTTTAACAGGTTGCGCAGCAGATAAACCCGGCCATCCACCGCTAAAAATGTCACGTCACTACCCAGGGTCTGGGCTTTATCCAAAGCCTGGGTCAGGACATGGTTGCGGAAATAGTTAACATCACCAATGCCCCCTAATGTCGGGTTGTAGCTGAAAAATGTCAGGTTTTGGGGGTCGTCCAGGAAGGATACCATGACCGTCCGGACATCATCCCGGCGGCTGTAGCTTTGAGTTAAGAAGCGATTAAAGGTATTGCGCAAGGTTTCCTGCGCGGCGGCCTGACCGTCCCGTGACAGTCCCACCCGGTAGTCTGCCAGGGCCTGACGTACGGTAGTGGAGTAGTTAACGTCAAAGGAGGCCTGAATCAGATTATCCAGATTGCGCCGGGAAACGTCCGCCGCGTTGGTCACTGAACCGCTGAGCAGGTTGTCCACGCTTTGATCTATACTGCGGGAGGTGTAGTAACTGAAAACGCCCAGCATTAAAAAGGACGGTAAGGCCCAGCAGGCCAGGATCAGAACCACCATACCTACCCGCAAGGTCCGCAGGCGCCCGGATCTACGGCGCGGGCTGTACTTGTGGCGGCGCTCGGTCCGGCCGGGTTGTGACAATTCAGCTTGCTGTGGCTGGCCCTCCGGCCTGTTTTTGCACATATGGTCTCACCCCTCCTCCGGCTTGCCCGCCGCAGGCGCCCGCGGTCAGGCAAACGTGGCTCAGCGGCTTATGATCAATTATGATACAGCAAACCAGAGGCTGCCGGGATAAGCCAATCGATCAATCCGGAAAAGTGGCCGGGTCCGCACAGGTACGGATGCCCTTGTTCATCTGCCCGATTTCAGCCATATCCGCATCAGTAAGGTTGAAATCAAAGACCTGGGCGTTCTCCAGGATCCGCTCTTTATGCAGTGACTTGACCAGTACCCGGACGCCCAGCTGCAGCAAATAGCGCAGGGCGACCTGGGCGTTGGTTTTGCCGTGGCGCAAGGCAATGGCGGCAATATCTGGATCCTTAAGTATGGCGCCGCCGTGCATCAGCGGGCTGTAGGCCTCCGGCAGGATACCATGTGCTCGGCAAAAATCCAGCAGGTCCGGCTGAATCAGCATGGGATGCATCTCAAATTGATTGGTGGCCGGTACGACCTCCGTCCGGGCCAGCAGGGTTTCCAGGTGATCGATATTGAAGTTAGCTACGCCAATGGCGCGGGCCATGCCTTCATGATACAGGGTTTCCAGGGCTTTATAGGTGTCGACATATTTATTCATCCCGGGAGCCGGCCAGTGAATCAGCAGCAGGTCCACGTAATCCAGCTGCATGGCCTGCAGCGATTCGCGGAAAACAGCCAGAGTTTCCTTGTAGCCCTGATACTTGATCCAGACTTTGGTGGTCAGGAACACCGCCTCCCGCGGCAGGCCGCTCTGGCGGATCCCTTCTGCGACTGCAGCTTCATTGTGATAAGCCCAGGCGGTATCTGCGGAACGATAGCCGGATTTCAGGCCAAAACTGACCAGCTCCGGCGCCTGGGCAGCCGGTATCTCCCAGGTCCCCAGCGCCAGCCGCGGGATAGCGGCGCCGGTATTCAGCTTGACAGTCGGAATCAAAATAGGTGGCATAGGCAGTCCTCCCTACACAAAGCAACA
>JAQWFM010000103.1 GCA_028704415.1 Oscillospiraceae bacterium
AGTAGCAGCTACGGCTCCTGAGGTCGTAGCAGCTACCCACAGCGATGCAGCAGCCAGTAGCAGCTACGGTTCCTGAGGTTGTAGCAGCTACCCACAGCGATGCAGCAACCAGTAGCAGCTACGGCTCCTGAAACCACGGTTTTGGAAAGAGGAAAAATACGTGTTAAGAGCAGCAATTATTGGTCTGGGCAATATTGCCCAAGTTCACATGGCGGTTATTGACGCCTGTCCCCAAGCTCAGCTGGTCGCATTGTGTGATACGGACCCTGGCAAAAAGGCTTTGCGGCCGGAGTTACCGTTTTTTGCAGACTTAAATCAAATGCTGGCTCAAATTCAGCCGGATGTGCTGCACATATGCTTGCCGCACTACCTGCATTTATGGGCGGCACAACAAGCGGCGGCCGCCGGCTGCCATGTTTTTTGCGAAAAGCCCAGCGGACTTAATCTGAAGGAAGCCCTGCAAATGGCCGGGCTGGAACAACAGTACCACGTCCGCACCGCGGTTTGCCTGCAAAATCGCCTCAACCGGACGACTGAAACAATGCGTGATCTGCTGTCCTCCGGCAAGTACGGTCAGGTGTCAAACCTCCGCGCCAACCTGGCCTGGCATCGGCCGGAGGCTTACTACCGGGAAAGTCCCTGGCGTTCATGGCTGGATAAAGCCGGCGGCGGCTGCCTGATTAATCAGGCTTTACATACCATGGATTTGATGCCGTATTTACTGGGTTCGCCCGTAATAGCCCTTAAAGCGGTTTGCGGGCAGGTGCTGGATTACGCTAATCAGGTCGAAGACAGCGCCACCTTGTCTTTGCAGTTTGCCAACGGCTGCCCCGGCCTGCTGCAGGCCAGTGTGGCTAACGGCCAGGATGAAGCGGTCAGTTTTGATATTCAGACTGAAGGCGGGCGGATCCTGTTGCGCCAGCAGGGGGTCTGGGTTGATGATAAGGACGGGCTGAGACTTTTAGCGTCAGACCGCCCGGCCAGGATTGGTAAAACGTGTTACGGTGACAGTCATGCCTTGATGATTGAGCGTTTTTACCGGGCGGTGGAAACTGAGCCATTAAGCGTCCTGCCCGCTCAATTGCCGGAGGACTGCCGGTATGCTTCCGCGGCGGACGCGCTGGAAGTCATGCTGATGCTGGAGGCAAGCTACCGCAGCGCTGCCACGCACACCCGGATTGAGCTGGAAGACTTGTATGAACAGACCCTGCAAGAACAGTCTGCCGCTCCGGCTCAAGCCTGAGTAGCGGTCAGAGCTGCGCTGCTTAATTGACGCCAGCTTTATAAATGCAGGCTCATTTGCTGACTGCACAGCCTCAGCCGGTCGGCTAAGGACTCAATCCGGTTTTCAATCCGTAAGGAGGGGCCGGAGATACTGATTGCGCCCATGAGACTGCCATCATGTTTAAAGACCGGCACACTGACACACTTGATGCCGTACTCATGCTCCATGTTATCCATACTGAAGCCTTGCCGCCGGATTTGATCCAGTTCCCGCAGCAGGGCCTCTTTATTGACCAGGGTCTGCGGGGTGTAAGCCCGCATGCTTTGCCCGGCCAGCGCCTGCGCTTGTAAATCTGCCGGCATAAAAGCCAGAATCGATTTGCCCAAGGCGGTGCAGTACATTTCTGCCGTCTCCCCCACGATCGAGCGAGCCCGGTAATTGCTGGCGGGATAGACGCCCTCCAGATATAGGATTTGCGGTCCTTTAGGGATGGCAAAGTAAACGACTTCACCAATGTCATCAGACAGCTGCTGCAGGTAGGGGTGGACCAGCGCGTGGATGCCCATATTGGCATTGACTAAAAACGCTTTTTCAAGGAACTTCATTCCCAGATGATATTTACCGCTGAGCGGATTCTTTTGCAGATAACCGCTCTGCTCCAGCGTGCTGACCAGATTGTGCACATTGCTCTTGTACAAATCCAGTTTTTGGCTGATTTCAGTAATGCCCAGCTCCTGCTCCTGAATGTTGAAGCAGTCTAAAATATCCAATGCCTTTTTTAATGACTTAACCTTGGCTTCTGTTTCCATATGGCAACCGCCTTTAGCTATTAAATATATTTATTCCTTATAGCAGAACAATCATAGCATATTTTGAGTAAAATCCGTAGAGGTCAGGAAAATTAATGCCACTTAAAAGTTCTTTAATGAAGAACACTGTAATTAAAAAGTTAGTTAATGACAGCTTGATCAAGTCTGCGGAGTGCATTCATTCTCAATATTTTTGAATGAATTAGTTATATCGCTGCAAAAAAGCTAGAAATAATAAAATCCCATATCGTTATTGACAATAATAAACTGCTGTGCTAAAGTCAGAGCATGTCACAAAAATAGAATAGCGTTCTACATAAAAGAACATAAAAGAACAGAGAAAGAGGCAGCTCATGCAATCCATTCACAACGGCATCTGGCCGACCATGCTGACACCCTTTACGGAAACTGGTGCGATTGATTACTCAGGAGTAGGAGATTTGCTTCGGTTTTATGCGGAACGTCAGGTGGATGGCGTCTTTGCGCTTTGCCAATCCAGTGAAATGTTTTACCTTTCGCTGCAGGAACGGCAGGAGTTGCTGTGTTTTATTTGTGAACATCGTTATGCCGGGATGCAGCTGATTGCCTCCGGTCATGTAGCTGATTCGCTGGACCGGCAGATTGAAGAAGCTCAGTCTCTGCTGCGTCAGGAATTGGCGGCTTATGTGGTTTTGCCTAACCGCTTTGCGGCGGCCAATGAATCTGATGAAGTGTTGCTGGAGCGACTGGACCGCTTTGTTCAGGCGGTGCCGGATATTCCGCTGGGTATATATGAGTGTCCCTATCCTTACAAACGGCTGGTGACGCCCCAGATCCTGGACTACTGTCTGCAAAGCGGCCGTTTCATATTTTTGAAAGATACCAGCTGTGATCTTGAGCAGATCCGGCAAAAGCTGGCCATGATTAAAGGCACGTCATTTAAGCTGTTTAATGCTAACAGCGCCACGCTGCTGGAGAGCCTGAGGCTGGGGGCCAATGGCTATTGCGGCGTCATGGCCAATATCCATCCGGAGTTTTATGTCTGGCTTTACCGGCATTATGCGGCTGCCCCGGTCTGGGCAGAGCAAGTGCAGCAGTTTATCGGCGCGGCCTCTATGGCGGAATATCAGTATTATCCGGTTAACGCCAAATACAGCTTATCTCTGCAAGGCGTACAACTTGGTATCAACAGCCGCACTAAAGACCCCAGTGGCTTTAGCACCAGTCAGCGCCTTGAAATGCAGCAACTGACCGAGCTATCGCGGCAAGCCCGCGGCTGGCTGGGTTTGTCATAAAAGTATCGGCCCTTCCGTGCCCCCCCGGCGCGGAAATCTATATGGAGGAAGCATATGAAGAAGACTTTGCGAAGAATCATTGAAGTCAGCCTGGCCGGAACGATGGTCTTTGGGACCTTGGCCGGTTGCAGCAGCAGCGGCAGTTCTACTTCGACCACCAAGTCTGCCACCAGCGCCGAACAGGACAGCTCTGGTACCACCGCTGCTGCGGCAGAAAGCAATGACAGTGCCGCGGCCGGTGAGGGCGGACTGGATGAAGGCGGCGTAACTAACGCCACGGGGTTCCCCATTACCAATGAGCCCATCACACTGACTGCCGCCGTCCAGGCCAACTCATTGATGCCGGACATGGCAGACTCCAATGTCTGGCAAACGGTGGCAGAAAAGACCGGTATTACTTTGGATATTGAGGTGCTCAGTGACCGGGATAAAATTGATCTGATGTATGCCAGCGGCGATTTCCCGGATTTACTGATGAGAACCGACGCCTCAGCAAATCAGATCACCACAGCGGTAGATAGCGGCTATTTTGTAGAGCTTGAACCCCTGCTGGAGCAGTACGCTCCGACCTGGTATGAGTACCTTCAAGAAAATCCGCTCATGTACAATTCCTCTTTGGCCACGGATGGTAAGCTTTATGGTCTGCCCTATGTTGAAGAAGATCCCAGTTCGCGTAATCTGCGCGACCAGTGGGTCATCATGCAAAGCTGGCTGGATGAGCTGAATCTGGCTGTGCCCACCACCACGGATGAATTTAAGGATGCCTTGGTGGCCATTAAGAATGCTGCCGGTACCGGCAGCATCCCTGAGGACGTCATTCCGTTTTACTTCTACTTTGATAACTACATTGGCGGCCAGTTTGATATCTATGGTTCGTTTGGGGTCTATGTCACCTCGGGCGACTATCTGGTGGTGGATAACGGCGTGGTTAAGGATCAGTCCACTAACCCCGACATTAAAGAACCGCTGAAGTATCTGCGTGACCTTTACGCCCTGGGGGTGATCCCGCCAGAAGTGTTTACGGATGACTGGAACACCTACGCTTCCAAGATTTCTTCTGATCCGGCGGTAGTGGGCTCTTACTTCTCCTATACCATTCGCCAGACGGAGACCGCGACTGCCATGAAACCGCTGGACAGCGGCAATGGCAGCACCCCCTTGATGCGCAGCCAGGCCTATACGCCGGCGCCGGCCAATGTAGCGATCATCACAACCGAAAACCAGTATCCCATCGCGACCACCCGCCTCTTTGAAGCCATCGCGACGGATAATGATCTGAGGATGGACGTGGGCCGCGGCAGCCAGGGCGTGGTCTGGGATTACGATGACAGCGGTAAAGCGTATTTGAATTTTTGGGAAGAGAATACCGAAAAATGGAATGAATATTCCAAAGATCTGGGCGCCCAGAACAGCTTTGTCGCTATGTTTGACAAAGACTTCTATGCCAATGAGTACACAGACGTTTA
>JAQWFM010000104.1 GCA_028704415.1 Oscillospiraceae bacterium
CCTTCCTCGACGTTTCCTTTGAACTACTTAGTTCCATTTACCCTTTTGAATTTCGAAGCTCCCGTTCGGCGGGAGCTTCGGATTGCAAGTTACATTGAGACTGGAAGCGCTGTGGCCGTCATTGACAGCCGGGACTCAAGCGCCTAATATGCCAACCAGCCAGCCTTAATCCATGCGTGACCTGAGTCC
Organism: Oscillospiraceae bacterium; assembly: GCA_028704415.1. GTDB lineage: Bacteria > Bacillota > Clostridia > Saccharofermentanales > Fastidiosipilaceae > JAAVLZ01. Next base: position 190 of record JAQWFM010000104.1, read on the forward strand.
CGCAGTAGCGGCAGAAAGGAATTGATTTTATGCCCTGTACGACTATTTTAGCCGGTAAAAACGCGACCTATGACCAATCTACTATGATAGCCCGGAATGATGATTCCGGTTCCGGCCAGTTTACGCCTAAAAAATTTGTTAGTATCACACCGGACGAGGTACCGTCTGTTTATACTTCAGTACTGTCCCATCTTACTGTTGAACTACCAGCGGATCCCCAGCGCTTTACCGCTGTGCCTAACGCTATACCAGGTCAGGGCATCTGGGCTGCCAGCGGGGTGAACACCGCTAATGTCGCCATGACCGCAACGGAAACCCTGACCTCTAACCCCCGGGTTTTAGGCGCCGACCCATTGGTGACCTATCAACCGGCGGAGGGCACGCAGCCGGAGCGCCCGGGGGGTATTGGTGAGGAAGATATTGTCTACCTGGTTCTGCCCTTTATTCACAGTGCCCGCGAAGGGGTGCAGCGCCTGGGTCGGCTGCTGGAAACTTACGGCACTTATGAGATGAATGGCATTGCGTTTCAGGATGTCGAAGAAATCTGGTGGCTGGAAACTCTTGGCGGCCATCACTGGATCGCGCGGCGGGTCCCGGATGATTGCTATGTCGTGATGCCCAACCAATTAGGTCTGGATCAGTTTGTGCTGGACGACGCGCTGACCGAACAGCGTAATTTTATGTGTTCCCCGGATTTGCGTGAATTTATTGATCGCTACCACCTGGATTTATCCCAAAACGGCCTGCTGAATCCGCGGGAGGCTTTTGGCAGTCACGATGATGCGGATCATGTCTATAACACCCCGCGGGCCTGGTTTATGCTGCGCTATTTTAATCCTCAAACATATAGCTGGGACGGACCCCAGGCCGACTTCGGCCCGGCCTCGGATAAGCTGCCCTGGTGCCTGCAGCCAGAAAAGAAAATCACGCCTGAAGATATCAAGTACGTGCTCTCCTCACACTATCAGGGCACGCCCTATGATCCTTATGAGCGCTATGGCCGGCCAGAGGAGAAGGGGCGGTTCCGCGCAATTGGGATCAATCGCAATGACTTTATGGCTCTGATCCAATTGCGCCCCGAGGTACCGCCGGCCTATCAGGCTGTGGAGTGGCTGGCCTTTGCCTCCAATGCGTTCAATGTCATGGCTCCGTTTTACGCCAACATTGGGACCACGCCGGCCTATCTGGCCAATACCAGCTCAACAGTCTCCACGGATAACTTTTACTGGACCTGCCGCTTGATTGCTGCCATGGCAGACGCCTCCTACAGCCGGTCGCTCATTCATATTGAACGCTGGCAGCAGGCCGTGGCCGCGAAGGGGCATCAGCTACTGCATCAGTATGATACGCTGCAAGCTCAAGAAAGCGATACCCACCAGCAGCTGCAACTACGCGAAACCGCCAATCAGGCAGTCGCGGCCATGCTGCAAAAGGAGACAGCTGCGACCCTGGATAAGGTTTTATTTGAACTGAGCAGTCAGATGAAAAATGCCTATTCCCGGTCTGACGCCTGACCCAGGATACGGCTGCGGACGCAAACGGGAGGATGACCGTGCCTTGCGGCCTGTCCGGTCGGACTAGCTGGACGGACTGCTGGCGCGCTGCTATCCGTGGTCTGCAACAACAATCTGCCCAAGTCTAACCATCCTGGTCCGCACAACCCGGATTTTACGTCAAAGCTTGACAGCTAGCCGGAAGAGTTATATTACTCTAACTATAACATTGTTATGGAGAAGGAGGAGAAGTGGAGCTACAGCAACATGACAGCCGATCCCGTATTTTAGCGGCAGCTCAGGATGAATTCCTGTGTAAAGGCTATCGCGCCGCATCCCTGCGGGACATTGCGCACACTGCGGGCGTGACGACCGGATCATTTTATTGGCATTTTAAAAATAAGGCTGATTTGTTTGATGCCTTAATTGGTCCGCATGTACAGACCGTGATGGCGCTTTATGATCAGGCGGAGCAGCAATTTGAGCAACTTTTGCCGCAGCAGCAAAAACAAGAAATGGGGAAGCTGGGGGCCGCTTGCGCGGAACAGATGCTGCAATACATCTATCAGCATCTGAGCGCTTTCAAAATATTATTCACCGCGGCGGCAGGAACCCGCTATGAAACGTTTGTCCATGACTTAACGGAAAAAGAGATTGTCTCAACTAACCGTTATCTGGATCAGCTGCGGCAGGAGGGTCACGCCGTGGCGGAGTTAGATCCCTGGTTTCCACATCTGGTGGTCAGCGGGATGTTTACCGCCATGTTTGAGATGATCATACACGGCTTAGCGCTACCTCAAGCACAAGCGTGTCTGAGGCAGCTGACGGATTTTTATACAGCCGGCTGGAAAAATATCATGGGCCTGTAACCCAGATAACAGCCGGTTTTTTCAGGACTAACAGTTAGCAAAAACTAACTACAAGGAAGGATAGGACTAATGAGTAAAAAGCAAACCAAGCCCAAAGCCGCGCCCCGGCTCCGGCTATTATCTTATGTGTTAAGATATGCGCACGACAAAAAAAGGGATTATCAAAAAAGTGTCATCCTGGCTGCGTTTGGCGTCATCTGGGGTATGGTTCCCTATTTTATTATTGGCTGGATGGTGCGGGATCTGATGACCGGACGCCGAGACTTTAATCATTACTTGAGCTTAGCCCTGGTGATGGCTTTGTTTTGGATTTTACGGGTTGTTTTTCACACCTGGTCGACCAAGTGCTCACACCGCGCGACTTTTCAGGTTTTGGCTAATGTCCGCAAAACTATTTGTGACAAGCTGGCCCGGGTCCCACTGGGTACCGTGCTGGACCTGCCCTCAGGCGAACTGAAAAATACACTGGTGGAGCGGGTGGATGCCATGGAGACCACACTAGCTCATATTGTCCCGGAATTCACGGCTAATCTTTTGGCTCCACTAATTCTCTTTATTTATTTGCTGGTGATTGACTGGCGCCTGGCGCTGTTTTCGCTGATCACCTTAGTACTGGGTCTGGCTAGCTATGCGGGGATGATGAAAGACTATGAGGTGAAGTTTGGCAATTATATTCAAAAAACCAAGGTTTTAAATGATACTGCGGTGGAATACATTAATGGCATAGAGGTTATCAAAGCTTTTGGCCGTTCAGACAGCTCATATGGTAAATTTGTGACCGCCGCGCGGGAAGCGGCCGACAGCTGTATTGACTGGATGCGCAGCACTATTTGGTATATGGCGGCGGCTTTATCGGTTGCGCCGGAGACGTTGTTATTTGTCCTGCCAGTTGGTGGTTTGTTTGTGCTGCAAGGCAGTCTGGCGCCGGTGCGCTATGTACAGATTATTATTCTGGCTTTTGGCCTGGTAACGCCACTGATAACTGCAATGTCCTATTCAGATGACATCGGTAAGGCGGGGGTTATTTTTAGCGAGGTCGACCACTTAATGCAGCTGCCGGAGTTAGTCCGACCGCAGCAAAGCCAAGCCGTACCTAAAGATAACAGTATGGAGCTTGAAACAGTACGCTTTGCCTATAAGGAACAGGAGGTGCTGCACGGTATCAGCCTCTCCATCCCCCAGGGCAGTTTTACCGCGCTGGTCGGCCCTTCAGGCAGTGGCAAAACCACTATTGCCCGCTTATTAGCTTCACTGTGGGAGCCGGATCAAGGCTGGATTTTATTGGGCGGAGTTGATTTGCGCTCGTTATCTGCCGCGGACGCCAATCAGGCTATTGCCTATGTCAATCAGGATAATTATCTGTTTAATCTCAGTGTCAGAGAAAACATTCGCCTGGGACGCCCCAGCGCATCAGATCAGGAGGTTGAAGCGATTGCCCGGCAAAGCGGCTGCTATGATTTTATCAGCCAGCTAGAACATGGCTTTGATACGGTGGTGGGAGATGGCGGCAGTCATCTTTCTGGCGGCGAACGCCAGCGTTTGGCGATTGCCCGGGCTATGCTCAAAAACGCCCCGGTCCTGATTTTAGATGAAGCGACAGCCTATACCGATCCTGAAAACGAAGCGCTGATTCAGCAATCAGTGGCTAAATTAGCCCAAGGCAAGACTTTGATTGTGATCGCCCACCGTCTGTCCACGGTTTGTGACGCGGATCAGATTGCGGTCATTAGCGAAGGCCGTCTGGATGATTTAGGCACACATCAGGAGTTATTAGCGCATCAAGGCTTATATAGCCGCCTTTGGGCTGCGCATATTGAAGCCCGTGATTCAGAAGGGGGACGGATAGATGCTTAAGACCTTTCAAAAATTTTTTGACTTTGCCGATGCAGTTAATAAAAAACGCTTTTATCAGAGTATGTGGTTGGGCGTCTTGCGTTCCTTTTTTCAGGCCCTTAAAATACCGGCTCTATATCTGGTGCTGCAGGCTATCCTGACTGACACCCTGTCTTGGCTGACCATCCTTGGCGCTGCCATCATGATGCTGGTCAGTGTCAGCGGCGCTACAATTGTCTATCAGGCCTCCTCGATGAAGCAGACCATTGCCGGCTACCAGACCAGCGCTGGTAAACGGATTGAGATCGCTGAACATCTGCGTTACCTGCCCATGGGTTATTTTAACCGTAAAACCCTGGGGGACA
>JAQWFM010000055.1 GCA_028704415.1 Oscillospiraceae bacterium
AGATCCATACAATAATATTGATATATCTCCTTGCTGCCATAAAAATAGCCGCCGCCATGTACATTAATAATCACCGGCAGTAAGCCTGCGGTTTCCCTGGTATAATAGACATCCAGCAGGTTAAAGCGCCCGTGCGGCCCATAGCTAAGGTCATCCAGCCGTTTAATTTCAGCCGGCGTACTCAGACCAGCGTCCCGGCGGGTGTCGCCCGCCAGCCATTCCGCGCGTGTTTTTTTGAAATCAAAGGTCTCCATATCCGCTTCCATCCGCCGCTTACCTCCATCTGCCTGGTCAGGTTTCCTGACCGGGATAGATACAGTTTACGCCTTCAACAGCCAATCTTTCCAGCCAGGCGTCCGTCGGCCGCTCATCCGTGATCACGGTGTCCAGCTGACCCACCTCACAAACCCGCGCAAAAGCCACCTGATCAAACTTACTGTGATCCACAGTCAGGATTTTACGCTGGGCCGCGGCCACAATAGCCTGCTTAGTTTGCGCCAGTTCCTCATTACCTTCCGTCACCCCGCGCTCGGCCGACAGGCCCTTACAGGACAAGAACGCCAGTTCCGCATTGTAAGCGGTAAGACCGCAGACGGCTTGTGAGCCCACCAGGGCTAGATAACCAGGTTTAAGTCGGCCGCCGGAGGACAAAACGGTCCAGCCGGTCTGCTCGCCCAATTCAATCATGATCTCAATCGCATTGGTAATGACCGTCAGGCGCTGCCGGTCCCGGATAGCCTTGGCAATAAAAACCGCCGTTGTGCTGGCATCTAAAAAAATATGGTTGTCATCCTGAATCAGGCCGGCCGCCAGGCCCGCAATCAGCTCTTTGCCGGCTACATTGCGCTTTTTGCGCACATTAAAGGGCAGCTCAATGCTGGCGTTTTCATTATAGACCGCCCCTCCGTAGCTCTTGACCGCAATTCCCTGCGCCGCCAGCTTATCCAGATCCCGGCGGATGGTCTCCTCTGACACCTGGTATTGCCGGCTCAGTTCACTGACCAGCACGCGTTTTTGGGTTTGCAACAATATGCTGATTTGTTTTTGTCTCTCTATGGCGAGCAAGACAGCCACCCTCCCGTTACCGTTTCAAATTTACCGTTCGTATTAACCGTTCATATCAGCTTATTATATTAAAAATACCCGATGTCTGTTACCAAAGCAGACACCGGGCTCAAAAGTCAGCCGCAAACCTCCGCAACCGGTCGGTGCCGGCTTCACCTCAGTTTCAGCCTCAGTTTTGCAGCGCTTCCAGCACTTTGCGGGTAATCTCCGCCACCAGTTCCGGACTGGGTTGATGGCCCTTATTGTTGATACTGCCGCTGGCCTGACCAGCCTCAGTCTGCGGCAAGCCCTGGGCCGCAGCAGCTGACTTTGCGGCCAGCGCCTCCGGGGTGAAGTCAGCCGGATGCCGGCCTGTCATGCCCATTTGACGGCGAATTTCATACAGCTTCAGTACCGTTTCATGATCAAACTCCTTAGGACCTCCCAGCATTTTTGATTGGTAGAGCAATTGAGCATAAAACTCTACCGACTCCATCTTCATATATGCGGACAGCAAATCCTTGGAATAAGTCAGGGCGCCATGGCTCTCCAGCAAAAGCGCGTCATAATACGGCAGATATTTTTCAATATTATCCGGAATTTCCATAGTAGACGGCGTGCCGTATTCCGCAATAGGTACCTCACCCAGGGAAATCACCGCTTCAGGCATAATGGGCTGTTTCAGCGGGATGCCGGCAATGGCAAAGCTGGTAGCATAAACCGGGTGCGCATGCACCACCGAGCCTACATCCGGCCGCTTTTCATAAACTCTCATGTGCATTTTGATCTCCGAGGACGGACGGAAGCCGGGGTTGGCCTCAAGTACGTTACCTTTTTCATCCACCTTACAAATATACTCCGGGGTCATGAAGCCTTTGGACACGCCGGTAGGGGTGCATAAAAACTCATGGTCATTTAGCTTGACGGAAATGTTGCCGTCATTTGCCGCCACCATATTGCGGTTATAAATCCGCTTGCCAATATCACATATCTGCTGCTTAAGCTCTGCCTCTGTCTGCATGTCCTTATGCCTCCTGCAATATAGTCTGCTCTAACCGGTCGGATTTTCCGCCTGATTGTTGCTTTCATTGTAAGACAGGCCACATAAATGTCAAGATTATTTGTGGTTTTATTTCTGATTATCCGTTTCAATAAGTTGTTTTATGTGGTTTTAAGCTTTCTGCAGCCAGCCTGATTCAGCCAATAACGACAGTCTCCTCCGGATATTCTAGTAAATCATCCTGCTCACGGTAACGGCGCGACAACGAGACCAGCAGGGTAATCGGGCCAATCCGGCCAATAAACATGCATAACATCAAAATGATTTTACCCGCCGGGCTCAAATAGGCGGTCAGTCCGGTGCTCAGCCCCACCGTGCCTAAGGCTGACGCTGCTTCATAAAGCAAATCCAGCAGGGTATGCGGGTAAGCTACCTGCGCTTCGGTCAGAGAGAGCAGGCCGGTAGCTAAGGCCAGAAGCAGGAGCATCAGCAGCGTAATAGTCAAGGCCTTTTTCACCGTGAGCTGGGCAATGGAAAGGTGAAAAACTTCAGTCCGCCGCCGGCCCAGCAAGGTAGACCAGCTGTCACAAAGTAATATCGCTATGGTTACGGTCTTGATCCCGCCGGCTGTACCACCCGGGGAACCGCCAATCAGCATCAGGATGCTGGATAACAGCTTGCCGCCGTCCGTCAAAGCTTGCTGCGGTAACGCCGCAAAACCAGCAGTCCTCAAGGTCACGGACTGAAAAGCCGATGACAACCAGCGTTGTCCTTCCGAAAGGCCGGCCAAGGTAGCCGGATTGCGGCGCTCCGCAGCATAAAACAACAGCGTGCCGCAGGCCAGCAGCAAACCTGTCATGATTAAAGTCAGGCGGCTGTGCAGGGAAAGCCGCGGCCGAGCCTGCCGGCGGGGCGAGCGCCGGGTGCCCAACCAACGCAACAGTTCTCCCCAAACCATAAAGCCCAGACCACCGGCAATAATCAGCAGCATAATAAGCAAATTCAATCCAACATCTGCGGCATAAGGGATGAGACTGTCCGGACCCAAAATATCAAAGCCCGCATTGCAAAAAGCTGATATAGCATGAAACAGACCATAGCCTGCGGCGTTCAGCCAAGTCTGGCCCTGTTGGCGAAAGCACAGCGTCAGCAGCAGTGCCCCACAGGCTTCGCACAGCAACGTAAGCTTAACCGCCAGCCGGACCAGATGGGTCATGCCACCTAGTGCGGTCTGGTTATACGCAGCCTGAATGGTCAGGCGCTCCTGCAACGACAATCGCTTCCCCAAGTTAACCATAAAAAATGAAAAGATGGTTACCAGGCTGAGGCCGCCAATCTGGATCAGCGCCAGGATAACCACTTTGCCCACAACTGACCACGTAGCCGCAGTATTAAGGGTCACCAGGCCAGTCACACAAACTGCGGAAACCGCGGTAAATAAAGCGTCCAAAACCCTGACCTCTGCTGTCGGCTGCCTAGCTGCCGGCAGCAGCAGCAGTAAGGTCCCCAACAGGATAATCAGCGCAAAACTCAGGACAATGATCTGCGGCGGCGAAAGCTTCCGCGCGCCGGCTCTGCCTTCTGTCACCGCCCCAAATCTCCAGGCATCGTTCTCAATTCTTCAGGCATCATTCCCAATTCTCCAGGCATTGTTCCCCTTCTTCAGTGCTGCTCCGGCGTGCCTTGCGGTGAATCCAGGGCGGCTTGCTTAGCCGCGGCCGCGGCAAAATCCTGCATTTTAAGCAGACGGGTCACCCGGTCACGCTCTGCGTCATCCAGGCGGCTGCGGATAAAGCGCAGGGTCTCCTCAAACTGCGGGATCGTCAGGTACTCCAGCGCATTGACGCGCCGCCGGGTCTTTTCCAGCTCACCGGACAGGATGACACAGCGTTTTTCCAGTTGAGCCAGCCGCAGTAAATCAGGCAGTAATGCCAGCATCTCCTGCCGGGTCTGCGCCAGGTCGGGCGAAAGCGACAGATACTCCTTATCCCGCCAATTGGCGTTGGCTAAGGACCACTCTGGCGCCAGCACGCCCATCTGGTTACCAAGCTGCAGCACCAAGTCAAGCCGGTTCTGAGCCGAGAGACAGTCTGCCTGCACTTGCGCGCGGGTGAACAAGGCGGCGGCCAGTACAGCTTGCGTCCTAATGTCCCGGTAGCGCTGGTCACAAGTTTGCCGCAGCTGCCGGGCCGTCCGGATAGTCCCGATAAACTGCCGCATCAGCTCATCTTGCTTGTCCTTAAGCAGCTTATAGCCGCGCTGGGCCAGCTGTAGTTCTGCTTTTATGCGGGACAGCTCCATACGGGTCGGACTGACCACGAAACTTGCCATGTGGGTTACGCCTCCAGTAAGTATTTTTTTATGAGCTCCGGCGGAATGCGCTTCAGTTCCCCCTGCGGCAAGTCAGCCAGCAGCTCCCAGCCCAGCGTCAGCGTCTCCTCAATGCTCCGATTAGTGTAAAAACCCTGGTTTAGATATTCCTGCTCAAAGCGTCCGGCAAAATAAGCCAGACGCTGGTCAGTCTGCGAAAGCGCCGTTTCCCCCAAAACAGCGGCCAGCTCCCGCGCTTTTTTGCCCTGAGCATAAGCGCTAAAGATCTGGTTCATCGTAGCCGCGTGGTCTTCGCGGGTCTTGCCAGGACCAATACCTTTGTCTTTCAAACGGGACAGCGACGTCAGGACATCAATTGGCGGCTGGACGCCTGCCTCATGCAGACTGCGCGACAGCAGGATTTGCCCTTCCGTGATGTAGCCGGTCAGGTCCGGGATAGGATGGGTAATGTCACCTTCAGGCATGGTTAGGATGGGGATTTGGGTCACTGAGCCCCGGCGGCCCCGGATCCGGCCGGCCCGTTCATAAAGCGTGGCCAGATTAGTATAAAGGTAGCCGGGATAGCCGCGCCGGCCAGGCACCTCCCGCCGGGCCGCGGAAATCTCCCGCAAGGCTTCGCAGTAGTTAGTCATGTCGCTCATGATAACCAGCACCTGCATGTCTTTTTCAAAAGCAAGGTATTCTGCCGCAGTCAAAGCCATCTTGGGCGTGGTGATGCGCTCCATGGCCGGGTCGCTGGCCAGGTTCATAAAGACCACTGTATGCTCCAGCGCGCCGGTGCGGCGGAAATCATCCATAAAAAAAGCTGCCTCTTCAAATGTGATGCCAATGGCAGCAAAGATCACCGCAAAACGGTCCTGGCTATCAAGGACCCGGGCCTGGCGCACAATCTGGGCCGCCAGCTCCTGATGCGGCAGGCCAAAAGATGAAAAGATGGGCAGCTTTTGTCCCCGAACCAGCGTGTTTAGGTGATCGATAGCAGAAATACCGGTCTGGATAAATTCATCCGGATAATCCCTTGCGTAGGGATTAATCGCTTCGCCGTTAATGTCCCGCGATTGTTCCGCGACCACCGGCGGCAGACCGTCTTTAGGCTGTCCCAGGCCGTCAAAAATGCGGCCGATCATATGCAAGGACACATCCAGCGTAAAGGGCCGGCCCAAAAAGCGCGCCCGGGAATCGCGCAAATTTAAGCCGGCGGTCCCTTCAAAAACCTGAACCAGCGCTCGGGGACCGTCAATTTCCAGCACCAGACCCTGACGCCGCTGTCCATCCTGCAGCTGCACTTCCACCAGCTCATCGTACTTGACTCCCTCAACCTGGTCGACTAGCAGCAGCGGGCCTACCACATTGCGGATGCTTTGATACGTCTTGATCATGTTTCACTCTCCCCTGTCCTGCCGCTGCCCGCTTCTTCATGCAGCCAGGCCGCAAAGGACTGCTGAATAACCTGCTGTAATTGCTCCAGGCGCGGCAGCTGCGCTTCCGGCACAAACTTGGCCCGGGCAATTTGTTCACGCAGGCTTACGCCCAGCCGGTCGATATCCTGGTAAGTCAGCCCGGTTTCCAGAGCCCGGCGGCTTTGGCTATCATATAATTGGATCAGCTTAAGCATCGCATATTGCTTAGCCAGGGAGGTATAAGCATCGGTTTCATCAAAAGAATTTTGCTGCAGATAGTCCTCTCGTAAAGATTTAGCGCTGTCCAGGGTTACCCGGCCCGCATCCGGCACTGAATCCACTCCGATCAGGCGGACGATTTCATCCAGCCGCGCCTCCTCCTGCAATATGCCCGTCATCCATTGCACAGTCTGGCTCCAATCCGTCCCCAGCCGCTCGTCAATTATGCGGCGCACCTGCTCAGCATATAGCGAATAGGAAGTCAGCCAATTGATCGCCGGGAAATGCCGCTGTCTGGATAAATTGGCATCCAGACCCCAAAAAACCTTAACCACGCGCAGGGTATTTTGGGTGACCGGCTCAGCTATGTCGCCGCCGGGCGGAGAAACGGCACTGATAGCCGTAATACTACCCTCACGCTGTTCCCGCCCCAGGGCCCTCACACGGCCGGCGCGCTCATAATAACCGGAGATCCGGCTGCCCAGATAAGCCGGATAGCCTTCATCACCGGGCATTTCCTGCAAGCGGCCGGACATTTCCCGCAGCGCTTCCGCCCAGCGCGAAGTAGAATCTGCCATTATGGCCACGTTATAGCCCATGTCTCGATAATATTCCGCAATGGTAATGCCGGTATAGATGGAAGCTTCACGGGCTGCTACCGGCATATTGGATGTGTTGGCAATCAAAATTGTGCGCTGCATGATGGACTGACCACTGCGCGGGTCTGTCAAATGCGGAAACTCTTGCATAACATCTGTCATTTCATTGCCGCGCTCCCCACAGCCCACATAAACTACCAGATCTACATCGCTCCATTTGGCAAGCTGATGCTGTACCACAGTTTTGCCGGCGCCAAACGGCCCCGGTACCGCAGCCGTTCCACCCTTCATGACCGGAAACAGAGTATCAATGACGCGCTGGCCGCTGATCAGGGGATCGCCTGGTTTGAGCTTTTCTGCTACCGGACGCGGAAACCGTACCGGCCACTTTTGCAGCAGGGACAGCTCCTGCCGCCCTAAGTCCGTATCCAGTTCAGCTATGGTTTCCTCTATGGTATACTCCCCCGGCGTTGCAATCCGCCGGATCCGGCCGGTCGGGCAGTTGAGCGGTACCATGATTTTATGCAATATTACCGGGGTTTCCTGTACCGTGCCCAGCACGTCTCCCGGTCCGGCCGAGTCGCCGGTATGGAGCTGGGGTACAAAATGCCAGCGCTGCTGGCGATCCAGCGCCGGCACCTGCGTGCCTTTAGTCAGAAAAGGGCTGCGCGCCGTTTCCATAAAACGGTCCAGCGGCCGCTGGATGCCATCAAACATCTGCTTGATCAAGCCTGGCCCCAGTTCAACGGAAAGAGCCTGGCCGGTAGAATACAGCGGCTCGCCTGGCCCCAGGCCTGAGGTCTCTTCATAGACCTGCACCGAGGCCAGATCACTTTGCATTTCAATGACTTCGCCAATAAGTTTATGCTGGCCAACCAGGCACAAATCCTGGATATTGGCGTCGGCCATACCCCGGGCGGTGACTAGGGGACCAGATACTTTTTCAATGATTCCTGCTTGCATCTCTTTTTCAAACCTCATGTAACCTGGCTCAAAGCTCATGTGACGCCGCGTCCTCCAGACTCTGTCCCAGTGCCTTTTCCATCATTTCTGTCATCCGGCGCTGAGCCAGACCGGGCGCCGCGGCGTTCTGACCGGGCAGCAGCAAAACCGTAACGGCGGGATCCTGATCATAGCGGGTCAGCAACTGCGGGCAGCGGACCAGACAATCTTCGGTCACCAGCAGCAGCGCGTAGCCTTGCCTGATCAGGTCAGCGGCCTGACACTGGCAGGCCACAGGATCAAGCGGGGCCTCAAAGACCGGCACGCCCAGCTGCAAAAAGGGCAGCGCGGCCGTCCGGTTGCCCAACACCGCCATTTTTTTACGCATGGGGCACCACCTTGCTAGCCCAAGTCTGCCCCCCGTCGGGATTGTCTTCAGGGAACAAACGGCTCCGGAGCGCGCCTGGGCTCAGGCCGGCGCTCAAACCGGCATTGATTTGCCGCAGCAGATTAATCTCCTGCTGCTTGGCGCCCAGCAGCGCCAGCAGCGGAAACAACCCAAAGGGCTCCCAGCGGGCGGCGTCCCGCAGCTGCTGCAGCTGCTGCCGGCGTCCGATTTCAAAAGCAACCGGCTGTAGGGCCGCTCCGCCGACCGCGCGCTGCCACAGCCTGGCATAAGCGGTGCGAGCCAGATACTGATCCTGGGCCTTCCTGTCCAGTTGAAAGAGCCGGCTGATATCAGCCCGCAGCCCTGCTACCGGCGAGCGCCTGATCTGCAGCCAGTCCCGGTGGCTGTCCCCCTTTTCCTGCCGCAGCTGCAGCAAAACAGCCAGCCATTCCAGGTCCAGCCAGGTCCGGGTATAGGTCTGAATGCGGGTATCCTCCAGCTGTCCGGCCAGCTGGTTCATTTCCTGATCCTGCAGGCAGTTCAGGATCAGCTGAACCCGGGAGAAGGAATGGTGACGCTTGAAATCAGCCAGCGCGGTCTGGCAGGCAGCCTGCCAGCGGCAAAGCTCAGGTGCATCAGGACACTCCGGTCCAAGCCCGGCTGGCGGGGTTGCCGCGGTGCCTGCCGTCAGCAGGATCTCCTCCGGCAGCAAGGACAGCGGACTGTAAAGCTGGTGAAGGTCCTTCTGCAGGATATGGGACTTTAGCAGTACCCGTAAATCGTAAGTCCGTTCCGGCCAGGTCAGCAGCCGCAGTAAGCGGGGGTCTGCCGTAGCGGTAATGGTCTGCAGCCAATGAAGCCAGCCTGACCACTCTTGATCCAGGGCTTGCGCCAGGCACTGTCCTGCAGGCTGACTGGCAGCAGGCAGGCGGCTCTGGGAAAAGAAGCCGATTTGCTCCAGCCTCAGACCTAAATCCGTCGGACTGGGCTGTAAAAGCAATTGATCCAACTGCTGCGCAGTCAGTAGCTTAGCGGATTGGACACTGACCAGCGTGTTCAGCTGAGGGTAAACCGTTTCAGGCATTTAACGCCTCACCTCCCAACAGCAGCGGCAAAAGCTCCGGCAGCAATTGTTTTTTCAGGTCCGCCAGTAAGTCGCTGAACAAGAAACTATAGGTCACCGGTGGTTGCTGCAATAAAAAGCCGCCCTGGCGGGGTAAAGTTTCTGGCGTCAGCTGCAGATGGTAGCCCGCCTGCCGGGCTGACTGCAATAATTGCGCCGGCAGTGACTCCGGCAGCTGGTCTGCCGAAGCCTGGCCCAGCTGTAAGCAGTAGACACCCGCAGCAGGCAGCTGGCGCAGTGAACGCAAAAAGAAAGTCTGAAAGCTTTGGGCCGGCAAAGCGGCCAGCTGCTGCTCTGCCAAAGCAAAAAGCTCATCAGCCAGCTGGCGGGCCAAACCAGCTGGCTGCCGCAGCTGCTGTTGCTCTAACTGCCGCTGTTGTTCAGCGGCAGCCAACCGGAAACGGCGCAGCAGCAGGTCTTGCTGCTGCTGCAGCCACTCTGCCTGCTGCTGACGGGCCGCCGCCAGCCGACGGCTGGCTTCAGCCTGAGCCTGCTGCAAGATCCCCTCCGCCTCAGTCTGGGCTTGCTGCTCTATATATTGCGTTAGTTTGGCCAATGCTGGATCCATCAGTTACCTCGCTTAACTCAAGACAAAGAGGATAGATATGACAAAACCCAGGATAGCGTAAGTCTCTACCATCGCCGCATACAAGATACCTTTAGTAGAAGCTTCGGGTTTTTTGGCCAGAATCTGAATGCCGGCGGTAGCCACCCGGCCCTGGGCAATAGCTGAAAAGTAACCCGTTAAGGCTATCGGCAGCGCCGCCCCTAACAGTTTCAGCCCGGTTAAAAAATCACCCGCCGCGCTAATATTTAAAAAAATGAAGAACGCTATGATAAAGCCATAAAGTCCCTGAGTACCCGGCAGCAGCTGCAGGATCAGGGCTTTACCAAACTTTTCCGGCTGTTCTGACGTCAGCGCCGCCGCCGCTTCACCCGTCATACCAACGCCTCGTGCCGAGCCAATGCCCGGCAGGATAGTGGCCAGGCTCATACCCAAAATAGCCAGAATAGTTCCCAAATTGTCCGTGATCAGGTTCATAAATTTCCCTCCGTGGTTGTGTGTGGCGTGATCGCCTGTTTTACAGGTGGAGCCGTAACTGCCGGAGCAGACGGCGCGGCCGCTTCCGGCTGCAGCGCCACATGTTCCTCCGCAGATTTAAAAGGTTTAAAGCGCCGGCCGCCGCCCTGGTAAAATTTGCCAAAGAACTCAACATACTGCAGCCGGATACCGTGTACATAAGCGCTTAGCAAAGACAAAAACAAGTTGAGCCCATGCAGCAAGACGGCCAGCACGATTCCCAGCGTCAGCCGAATTATCAATGGCAGCGTGGCCAGAATGGTGTTAAAGGCAATGGCTATACTACTGCCGGCCACACCCAGCGCCATCAGCCGGGAATAGCTCACCAGATCCCCTACATAGCTGGTAGTGCCATATAAGGCGTAGAGTCCCTTAAGCAGCCCCTTCAGTCGATGCCCTTGGTTTTGTACAACCGGCAGGATCACAATCCCCAGCACGCCGGCCAGTGCAAGCAGCAGCGCCAGCACCCGGCCCACCTGACTGTCCAGGACCTGCCAGCTAAACAGAAACAGCGCCAATCCGCCTAACAGCAGCATCCAAACGCCCCCGCCAGACCAGGCTTCCAACCGCCGTCGCTGTTTTAAATGGACATAAACATTCATTCCCAGCCCCGTCATCAACTGGATCCAGCCCAGGATCAGAGACAGGATCAGGATTGGAATAATGTCCCTGGTGGGCGAAAGCAGCGCCCAGGGGAGACTCAGGCCAAAAAAGGAGCCATAGACCAAGCCCCAGGCCATGATTGGGAAAGACAGGTAATAAAAAAAATCCAGGTTTTTCCGCAGCGAAGGAGCCGGTCTGAGCAGCCAGCGGGCCAGCAGCGTTGTGATCAACAGGACCAGACCATAACCCAGGTCAGCAACCATCATGCCAAAGAACGCCATATAAAAAGGCGTCATGACCGGTGTGGGGTCAACTTCATCATAAGCCGGCAAGCCGTACATTTCCGTCAGGTTTTCAAAGGCGCTGGCCAGCCGGTGGTTGCGCAGTCGGATTGGGACCTCCGCAGTTTCCCCAGACTGCACCGCCGTAAAATAAGCCGCGCATAAATCTCCAAAGCTGCGGTCTAGAAGTCCCCGCAGCTCCGACTGGTCACGCTGCGCAATCCAGCCTGTAACCAGACAGGTAGTCGCTGACTGCAGCAAATACGGCCGGGCCTCCTGGCGCAGCAACAGCGACTGATAATAAGCTTCCGCTAAATCCAGAGCGTCAGTCTGAGTTGCCAGGCTGCATAGCTGCCGGCTGATGGTTTGATCCTGCCGGACTAACTCCCCCATGGCGCTTTCCCATTGAGGCAGCAGCTGCCGCGGCAGTTGTTCAAACGGATAAATAAGCTGGTTCCAG
The DNA here is from genome assembly GCA_028704415.1 of Oscillospiraceae bacterium. Lineage (GTDB taxonomy): Bacteria > Bacillota > Clostridia > Saccharofermentanales > Fastidiosipilaceae > JAAVLZ01. The sequence continues at coordinate 11,472 of JAQWFM010000055.1, forward strand.
CTAAATCCAGTGGTTAAGCTGAGCAGCCGGCGCTGACAACCCCGTGGATAGAACAACAACAGCCTGACCTGCTGGCCAACACCGCTAAGCTGTTGCAGGACGCCGGAGTCAGCCGTAGCCCGGTTGAAGGCCAGTCTGAACTCAGCCAGTTGGCCAGCCGGCAGGGTGCCGGCGGCAAACCTGGTATATTGAAAGGCCTGGGCAGTGACCGCCGGCAAAATCGGCAGTTCCCGCCAAGGAGACCATTGCTCCAGCCGCCGGCTGAGTTCCTGCCGGCGCTGTCTCAGCCCTTCCAACTGCTCACTTAAGTCAGCCGCCGCGGTACAAAGACGCTCCCAGTCGCGAGTCTTTACCTGCGCATCCAATTCTGACCAGGTCAGGCACGGCCGCCGATCCTGCCAACGGGCCAACGCCTGGCCAGCCGGCTGCCAGGGCCGCAATATAGCACGGGTTTGGCGCAGACGGTTCAGCTTATCCGCCAAGGCTGCGGTTTGGGGACTGGCAGCATCAAAGCCAGCTGCTTGCGCTGGTACCGACAGACGCAGTTCCAATTTTTGAAAAGACTGCAACACCGTCAGCAGCCGCTCCGCCTCTGTCCGGGGCGCAAGCAGCAGCACTTTTTCCATCACCTCAATTGCCATGAGCTTAAGCCTCATCCAGAAGCTTAGCAATCAGACGGGTGCACAACGCCGGCTGCAGGGCTGCCAGCCGTTGCCGCAGCTGGTCCTGCAGTTCAACCAGGCGACGGGCTTGCTCAGCGGCCTGTTGTTGGAGTAGCCGGGCTTGCTCAGCGGCCTTCACCTGCTGGTACTGCTCCCATTTTTGGCGGTAAACCGCGGTCAGGCGTGCGGTTTCCGCGTCCGCCTGCTCCAGAAGCTCCGCGGCAGCCCGGCGGGCTTCAGCCACCGTCTCCCGGGCGCGCTGCTCCGCAGCCTGTATGTCCTTAAGTGGTGTCTCCATGCCGTTAGTCTCCCCCTGCAAAAAATAAAAAAACACGCCGCTGTTTTCAAAGTGTTTCTCCTCACCCCAAAAGAAACGATATCCTTGAAAACAGGACGCGATTAATCACCGTCTTGTCCAACACGTATGAATCATTTAACTAAAGTAATTATACCTGAAATCCCGGTCTTGTCAAAATTTCAAAGCAGTTGCTACGGCTGGATGGTCAGGCAGGCAGTCGGTGCAGTCAGGTCAGCTGGCGCTGTATCTGGCTTAACCAGCTGCTTGCTAACCGGGACTGGCCACAAAGCGTTCCCGGTCAGTTACTATTTGATTAGTCAAGGCGTCCGACAGCTGCTCATCATTCAGCCCGGCCGGTATCTCTCCGGCAATTGCAGTAACCTGACGCGCGGTATCAGACGAATAGGGCCGGGTCGAGCCCTGGCCGGAGGCCAGGAGTGAACCATCAGCTGCCTGAGCGTACAGAAAGAAGACAGCCGTGCTGCCAACGGCAGGCAGATAATCATCTTCATAGAGATAGTAGCGGCTGCCGTCCTCTGCTATACCGCCAGCTTTGTACAAGTCCAGCGCCGTCCCCTCAGGCAGTTCCCCTTTGATGGACTGCACAATCGTCACTTCATATTGGGTGTAGGGAGACGTAACCGTCTTACCCTCCAGATCAGACGGCCAGCGATAGTCTGTATCCAGAAGCTTATCGACCCGCGCGACAATGCAATAATCAGCATCGCCCATGAGCGCCCGCGGATCTGTCACATTGATGCTGTAAGAAGTATCCAGATAGTCTACCGGAATAGTTTTTGAGCCAGCCAGGAACTGTACGCCCACACCCGCCACAACCAGCAGCAGGATCAGGATAAAAATCAAGATCAGCCCGGTATTGGTCTTTTTGCGCTTCATCTGCTCAGCTTGCTTCATCATGATCACCACCTTCCTGAATCAATAATACGCATAAGCGTAATCATAAGAAGCCTTATCATGTTCGGATAACGTTACTACATTAGAAACATAAGCATACATAACCGATCCGGAAAGATTATGCGCAAGACCCAAAGCGTGCCCAAACTCGTGAGTCGCAACATTACGCTTTTGTGCAGTGCTATATCCGTCCATTTGATAGGTATTGAATTTGATTGTACCATTGGAGCTTGTAACACCAGCCGTTGATGAGTTCTCATAATAATCAGAAATAGTTACATCAATTCCACTGCTGCTCTTTCTGATCACACCATATTTATAATTATTCCATGTGGTTTGTGCGTAGTCTGTATACAAGAAATACTTACTTGTGGAACTAAAATCCAAGTGTTTGTTCGAATCCACTAAATTCCAACTAAGGACTGAAATATTTCCTGCCGCATCAACTAAATAATACTCATTAAATAAACATGCTAGTATAAAAGTTAATATCGCCAGTGATAAGCTAGTTTTCGCATTATTTTCCTCCTCTCTTATCAGTAAAAGATAATGAAATCTGTAAAGCCTTGACTAGATTGAAAGACTAGATGCCTGGTTAAAACCGCTTGTGAAAGCCCATGAATGATCGTTATGTTTCTCCTGGTAAGCACCGTAAGGTGAATACAGCAATGGTGAGTTAACTTGGCCTCATGTTATGAACGGTCGTACCGGAGCACTAATGGCTCAAAAACTGTATGGTGGTATGGTCTCTTCTCTCTGCATCTGATTACTCTCTTTCATATTGCATAGGATGTTGGTACGTCTATAAAATACGCAAAAGTAGCAAGCATAAGTTCTGCTTTATAATTGAATGATACTGTTCAGAAATTATTTGTGCAAGTGCAATGTTTTCAGCTTATTTTATAAATATTTCTGTCGTTATGTCATTTCCCTTTAATATGACGATCATGACAAACTCAGGTTCAGCCGTTTTGTTATTTGCTCTGATGAGGTTATTCTTTGACCGGTCGCGCCCCCAGAGGATCCAGCCATATAAATCGAACAAGGTCTGTTTAGTTTGGAGAAGGAAGGGCTTTTACCCCCTGATGCAGGTCATTTTACAGCTTGCCGGCCGGATAGCCGTGCAATTAGCCGGGTCTGAAGCGTATGGCCTGACGAAAGGCTGCTATATTGCCGCCAGCTTAAGGCCAGCGCAGCCAGACCGATCAGAGTCAGGACGGCATAAGCCCAGGGATACCGAAGCAGCAGGGGAAGGACCGTCAGTGCGGGCAGGCAGGAAACATAAGACAGCGCAGCCGAATTTAGCAGCACCGAGCCCGCCGCTGGCAGTAACCACAAAACGGTGTTGGCTACCAGCGCAGTCTCCCGTTTGGACGTGGATCCGGACAGTAACAGGATCAAGCCGCCTAAAACCCCCAGGCTCAGCAGCCGCAGCAGCCAGATACCGGTCAGGAAAACGCCGATCGGGCAATTCAGCGTGCTTGCCTCGTAACCTGGTACACACTGCAGAGGTGCCTGCAAAAATGGCAACGGTCCGTAATAGCGGGTAACCCGGTATATTTCGCTGCCCAGGCTGATCAGCGCCAGCAGCAGCAGGATCAGCCCGGAAGCCCAAAGTTTGCGGCGCCACAAAAAGCCGCGGCCCCTGGCCGTGCTGCGATTAAGGCGCTGCATCTTCATGTCGTTTTCATAAGCCAGAACCGGTGACAGCAGCAGCAGGGCCGCTAGGATTAAGCGCAGGGCTGCCTTGCTGCGATAGGTAGAGGCATCCGTACCCAGCAGGGCCTGATACACCGCCTGATTAAACAGATACGGTGTCACCTGCTGGCGCTGGCAGGCAGCCAGAATAGACCGGGCTTCCGCTTGCACGGTTTGCAGCGCGTCAAGCCGCAGGTACTGTTCCTGCGCTTGCAAAGACCAGGACGGATCAGATTGGTCTGACGCCGGCAAACTGCTTTCAAGCGTTTCAATTTCCGCGGCGATCTGCTGCAGTTTACGCTGATCAAGCACACCGGCAAATTGTGTCTGGTAAGCCTGCGCATACGCGTCCAGTGAGCTGTCCTCGGCCAGTGGTACCCCTGCCTGGGCCAGTTCCAGATAAAGCAGCGCCAGCAGGATAATCCAGCCTTTATGCACCACCAGGATCTTATGCAGCTCATAACCCGTGGCAGACCGCCAGGCCAGGTGCCGGTCCAGTCTGGCCTGCAGCCGGTCCAGCCATCTTAACAGCGGATTCTGCTGGGCGAACGGATATTTGCGGACCTGAATCAGTACCGCGGCCGCCAGGACTGCCAGCAGCAGCAGCGGCAGCGCCCCGACAGTCAGCCAGGCACCCGGCAACGCCTGCCCCAGCCAGGGGATGTTGAGGTAAGTCGTGAACAGCCGCTGCGGGTCGATATACGCAAACAAATTGAGATAACGCAGCCACACCAGGGCGGAGTGGTCCCGGATCAACGTATAGCCGGCATACTCTGCGGTCAGCACCAGGGCCGCCAGACCCAGACCCAGCTGCAAGTTATTCACCGCGGCCGCCAGAACCCAAAGGCAAAGGGCCACCAGAAACGCGGCCAGACATTTATACACCAGCAGCCAGCCCAGGGCGCTGCCCAGACTCAGGCGCAGCGGTATATGTTTGAAGGCCTCAACTGACTGCAGGCTGCGTCCCAAATCGCCCCAGCCCTGATATAAGTACCAGGACACAGCGGCCTTGCTGCCGTGCAAAAGCAAGACTGCCTGGACCGAGCCTGTGCCCAGCAGGCCCACCCGCTGCCAGGCCAGGCGGCCGCGGCCTCCGGGCGTGGCATGAATCAGGGACCACAGCCCGCGCTTTCTTTCTTGCATGATAAGATTAACCAAAATCAGTAATAAAAATAAAACCGCGTAGTCTGCCAGTTTACTGCTGAATAGCGAAGTCACCGCCAGATCCGGACCAATCCGGAGCTCGATCCCGCTCAGGTGTCCAAAGTCCCGGGCGGTGCGCTCAATATTCAGCCGGCTGAAGCTGCCGGCCCGGTTAAAAATCGATATACCGCTCAGTTGCGACGCTTGCTCCTGTATTTCCTGCAGCTTGTCCGGGTAACGCTGCAGATGCTCATACTGACTGATCAGCTGCTGGCATAATTCAATGGTCAGCTCCGGGTCAGCCTGATCCGAGTTGTCTGCCTGATCCGAGCGCTGAGTCTGGGCAGCAGCCAGTTTTTCCTGCAGATAAGTGACGGCAGTCTGCTCCTCCAGGTCAGAGGTTTCTGCCAGCAGGTCACAATATAACCGGGCCCTGGAGCGCGCCCCCTTCAGGCTTCCGTCTGCCGACTGGCTCTGAACATACAACAGCAGCACCAGCAAGCCTGCGCCCAGTAAGGCCAGGATCCAGTAGCGATTTATGAAAACCCGCCGACCCTCAGTCATGACCGCAGGGCTCCGACAAAGTACAGGTAAGCTTGCTCCAGGGAAGCCGCGCCGGCCGTCTGCATCAGCTTGGCCGGACTTCCCTCAGTCAGCAGTCTCCCCTGACTGAGCAGAACAATCTGGCTGGCTATGCTTTCTACATCACTGGCAATATGGGTTGAAAGCAAGACCACCCGCCGGCGGGCCAGGTTAGCCAGATAGCCGCGCAGGTTCAGCCTTTCCTGAGGATCCAGTCCGGCCGAGGGCTCGTCCAGCAACAGGACCCGGGGCGAACCCAGCAGCGCCTGGCAGAGCAGGACCCGCTGACGCATGCCTCCGGAAAATCCGCCCAGCTTACGGTGCGCATCCCGCTGCAGATGAAAGGTCTGCAGCAGCTGCTCAATCTGGGTGCGGGCAGCCGCGCGGGGCAGGCCTTTTAAGTTTGCCATATACTGCAAAAACTCCCGGGCAGAAAACTGTTCATACAGGCCCTGCTCCTGGGACATGTAACCCAGCAGCTGCCGGAAGGTCTGCCCCAGAGTCAGAATATCCTGCCCGCCGTAAGTAATGGTCCCGCTTTCCCGTTTGACATTATCCGCAATCAGATTCATCAGCGTGCTTTTGCCGGCGCCATTGGGCCCCAGCAAACCGGTCAGGCCGGGCGCAAAGGTCACAGAAATGTGATCAAGCGCCGTTTTGTCTCCATAATGCTTGCTCAGATCCGCTACCTCCAGCACCGGGGTAGCCGCCTGGTCAGTTGCCGGCTGCTGCATATGAATCCTTCTTTCCTATTTCATCCTGACGGCCGGGGCCTTGTTTCAGCCCAAGCTGCCGCCGCCAGCCTCTGATTTATGGCGAAACGCTGCTGACCGCCGTCTTCCGTAGCTGCAGCGTGCCGCTCCGGATGTCTTTTTGGTCAATGTAGTAAGGGATCACCGGACCGGTAAATGACTTTCTGTCCACAAACAGCAGGCGGCCAGCTGCGGCGGTCAGGAAATAGAGATCCTGCGTAGAAAAATCCTCCGACTTGATTTCAGTTTCAGCCAGTTCCTGATAATTTCGGTCCAGTACATAGAGTTTCCTGGATCCCCCGCCTGTTTTGAGAGGCTCAACATCAAAGAGATAAATATATTCGCTGTCGTAATACGCGCCCAGCTCACCTGACGCCGGCGACGCCGCCACCTTGCGCTGCCGGCCAGCTTCTGTCAGATCCAGCTGATAAAAGCCATCATCAGGGATATAGCAGAAAGCCTGGCTGTCACTGAAATATTGGCCATACAGGCTCCAGTTATCTGATCTTTGCTGAAGTACGCCACTTTCCAGATCAAAGCTGCTGAGATAAATCTGCTCCTGGTCATTAATACCCGTAAAATACAGCTGGTCCTGACAGGCCCACATGGTATAAAAATGACTGAGGTCTGACGCCGGCAGCAGCTGTTCTGTTTCAGAATGGCTGTCCAGCTTGACCCGGTACAGTCCTGTGCCCTGCTGGCTTAAGCCCAGCGGCGCATCAGTAAAGTAATAATAGCCCTGATGGAAGAATCCCTGCAGGCTGAGCGTAGAGCTGCTGGCCGTATAGATTGTTTTAACTTTTTCATGCTGGCTGCCGTCCGCCTGCATTTTCCAAAGCTCGTAACGCGGCTTGTCCTCAGAGGTCTCATACTGACAGTAATATATCTCGTCCTCATAATAAGAAAATGTATCCGACCCGATATAGGCATTGCAGTCCTCACTGTCATGGGTACAGTCCGGCCGGCCGCAGAGCTTTACGTAATTGGTGCTGCCCCGGTCCGCGTAATATATAAAATAATCGCTAAGATAATAACAGCCAAAATCTGTTTCTACAAAGCTGCCTGGCTCACTCAGGGATTGGCGCATAGCCGCAGGGTCAGCCGGGGAGGCCGCTTCCGCGGCCTCTCCCTGTGCTGATTGACCGGAAACGGCTTCTCCCGCCCTGGTTCCGGAGGCCTGGCAGGACGTCAGGCTTAAAATAATGCAAAGGAGCGCGGTGACCCATGCACCGGACCTTCTGATCTGCATGTATGCCTCCTGTGCGTCAGTTCTTCAAACTCGTGCGGTAGACTTGGCTGGTCCTGATGAGGTATTGAAAGTCACCTGATAATAATGTTGTGCCGGTTGTAGCCGGGATATCTACGCCTGCAAAAGCCGTGCGAGAATCAGTACCTGAAACAGACTGAGTGGTACTCCCGATTTGGTATTTAACCGTAGAGTTAACTCTTAGTTTGATAGTCTTATTCTCACAGGATATTGTAGCTCTCGCTAAAGAAGGGGTTAGCGAGGCATGACAGATATATTGATTTCCATTATATGTGCCTTCATAATAATCACTTGCTGCTAAAACTGGACTAATAGCAAATAGTGAAGTTACTACAGCCAAAAGCAATAACGATACTATAAATTTACTTCTTCTCATCATAACCTCCCAATATTCTTAAAGATATTAAAACTGGTTTGCCGATGAGGCCTGAACTGTACGGCGGTTTATCCTCATGACTCAACATCTGCTTCACCTTGCCTTTAATGGTTAAGCCTTAGCAATACCGGATAGCTTGTTGCTGTTTTTCAAAACATGTATAGTTAGACGAAACAGTTTTATATCTCTTTTATATCATAAATTGTTTATTTGTGCAAACGGTCAGATATTTTGCCACATCTGATATATATATGGTATAAAACCAGCTTTTGTATTAAGGATTACGGCTACGCTCTGCTGAAAGCTCAAACAAGCTGAAATCCCGGTAAGCTAACGATAATAGAATAGCCCAAGGTCAAATATCACGGGGTGGCAATGATAAAGCCAAGTCAAACGGAAAGCATAGCAAAACTGACATAAACAGCAACACCTGCCGCTCCTACCCATCGCAGTTACTTTTTCATTTGAAGCACTTCACATTTCAGCAGTTTTTTTAAAACAGGTATTGCGCAGCTATAGACCCTATGCTAGAATACTTCGTGCCTCGCCTTTTTAGCTCAGTAGGTAGAGCGCATCCATGGTAAGGA
>JAQWFM010000004.1 GCA_028704415.1 Oscillospiraceae bacterium
CCAATAGACCGTTCAAACATCTCCACAAAGTTAAATACCGGCTCCATTTTGATCCCTCCATTTTTACTTTTTCCTTTGATCAGAATTATAGCCTTTTTCCCTTTTTCACGGTTTTAGATAAAGAACCATCTGCTGAGAATGCTGTTTCGGTTGACTAACAGCCAAAAAAAGGCCTCAAACCGATCGGTTTGAGGCCTTTCTCCGCAATAGCCCGCGGGCTGCTAGCGTTCCATGGTTAACTCAAGATTACGATTGACTGACAAGTTCATCAGGATGCCCAGCGACAAAAAATTGACCAGCATAGCCGTGCCGCCCTGACTCACAAAGGGCAGCGGGATACCGGTAACCGGCATCAGGCCAAGATTCATGCAGATATTTTCCACATAATGAAAGGCAAACACCGCTGCGATCCCCGCGGCCATATATTTATAGGCGGGCCGCTGCATCTTTGAAGCTAAATAGAAGGCCCGGATCAGGAAAACGGCCGCCAGCAAAATTAATAAGGAGGTACCTACCAGACCCATATATTCCCCTACGGCAGAAAAGATAAAGTCCGACTCCTGCACCGGCACATGGACATAATCCCCACTGCGGTTGCCGCTGAGTCCCCCGGCCGCAATAGCCAATTTGGCCTGGGTCACATTATAGGTTGCGTCGGTATCGTAATTGGGATACAGGAAGGAGAGAATCCGGGTCTGCTGATACGATTTTAAGGCAAAATTCCACAGCAGCGGTACAGATATGACGCCCGCGGAAATGATCAGGAACACATAGCGCAGCTTAATTCCCCAGATAAAAATCATCACCGCCGCCATGAAAACGACGACCATGCCTGTACCCAGATCATCTTCATACACCAGAATCAGGCCTAACTGCGGCAGCAACAGCAGCAAAAGGTATAAAACGCCCCTCTTCAGGCTGTACTTTTTGGTTTTCATCCGTTCCAGGACATAAGCCATGGCCATGCACAGGCCAATCTTACTCAGCTCAGACGGTTGAAAGCTGCCAATTCCCGGTAAAATCAGCCAGGCGTTGGACCCGGTTTTGGCCGCCAGCTCTGCCGAGCCAAACACCGGCAGCAGGGCCTGCATCAGCAGACTCAGGCCATACAGAAAAATGCCAACAGGATAAATAAAACTCTGCTCTAGTAAAGACAGCACGGCCAGCGCAATTAACCCCAGCAGAATCGAAATAGCCTGCGTCAGGATATTCCGGGGATATTGGCCGGGATACTGCAATTCCAACACCATATTTAAAACATAAAGGCCCTCGATGCAAAGCGCGAACACAGGAATAAGCAGCCAGTAATCCAGCACCTGAAAAAGTGATTTTCGGCGTTGTTGTTCCAGTCCTAGTTTTTCCATGCAGCTATCCTGTTAAGCCTGCGGGTCTGACGGTTTATCAGCCGCCGCAGGTTCCCGGTCCGCGGTTTCGGTCCGGGCTTCGGTCTGGCCCTCCGCCACAGCTGCGTCAGCCGCGGCCTGCCGATGCAAAGCAGCTTCTGCCGCCAGGCGGGCTTCTTCCCGCAGCTTATCCAAACCGGGGTCCTGGCTCTCCGCAGCGACCGCGGGCTGAAACGCCTCAGGCGAACGGTCAGCTGCCGCCGCTTCAGCCGGATCAGCTTCGGACTGGTTCAGGGCCTGCTCCAGGTCTTCCTGCCGGTATGGCTTGGTATTGGTATCCCGCGCTGCCGTGCCCTGATGAGCCGCGACATGCTCCTGGAAGGTCCGCTCATCTTCTTCATCCAGTTCATCTGCCGCCGTGGCTTTGAGTTTACCACCATCCGCCGCCTGACCCATCAGGACCGCCATTTCCTGGCGCCGCTGGTGGTGGCGGCTCAGGACATGGATCACGATCAGATACACCGCGCCAGCCAGAACCATCACCGCTGACAGCAGCATAGAGACGCGGATACCGGTGCCATCAATATAGAGCGAATCGGTCCGGATACTCTCCACAAAGAAACGGACGAGGCCGTATAAGACCAGATACCAGGCGAACGTTTCAAGTTTCAGGCGCGACCGCTTGCGTACATTCATCAGGATAATAAAAATCACCGTGTTAGCTAAAAATTCATAAAGAAAAGTGGGGTGTACCGGCTGGTTGGGATCAACGCCAGTCAGATTCACCGCGCTTAAATAGTCTCTGGTACCATTAGAATACATTCCCCAGGGTAAACTGGTATTGGTGCCAAAAGCTTCCTGATTAAAGAAATTGCCCCAGCGGCCGATCCCCTGGCCCAGGGCCAGATACGGCACAAAAAAGTCCAGCATTTTGGCAAAGGAAAGTTTTTTAATCCGGGTCATAATCAGCACGCCCAGGACGCCGCCTATCACGCCGCCGTAAAAGGCCAGGCCGCCGCGCCGGGTGTTGAAGATCTGCCAGAGGTCATCCTTAAAATAGCTGAAATTAAAGATGACATAGTAGGCTCTGGCCCCCACAATCCCCAGTGGGATCGCAAGCAAAAAGATGTCCAGGATATCATCCTGCTTGAGGCTGTACTTTTTGCTGTCATGCAAGGCCCAGAGAATTCCAATTAAGAAGGCTACGGCAATCAGCAGACCATACCAATACACCGCCACACTGCCAATGCTGAATACCTCACGGTTAATGTTCAGGTTATCAATCCCCAAACCGGGAAAGCTGACGATATAATCCGGATCACTCATATTCTTACCCCTTATGTAAGTAAACTCTTGCAGCCACATCCGGGCTGCTGACAAAACTCATGGCCTGAATCGTATCCTCCAGGTTGATGCGGCTGAATATGGATGCATAATCAAGTAAATCAATATTACGCATCCGGGCCTTCAGCGCCCGGTCACAGCACTGATCCACCCGATCCAGCGACCGCAGGAACGCGCCGGCCAGCGCCCGGTTCAGGCTGTCAAACAGCAGCGGATCATATTGCTGTTGCAAAACAGCTGTGCTCAGGCCCTGCAAAACCCGCTCAGCTGCCCGCTCGGGTGTCGCGGTCTCCCCGCCCAGCATTAAGCAGGCAAAGGTCCGATCACAATTATACTCCACAAAGAATGATTCATTAATCAATCCTTCTGAATAAAGTGTCTGATACAGCGGCGAGGCCTCTCCCAGCAGGCTGTCAAAAAAAACCTGCCCGGCCATCTCATGCAAAGAGCGCGCACCGCCGTCCAAAGGGGTCTGACTATTAATCCGCGGATTTTTAAGCGCAATGGCAAAGCCCTCATTTTCCACGTCATCAAAGATCGTTGCTTCAGCCACCCGTACTGTGTCCGGCTCCGGCTGCATGATCGGTCTGCCGCCGCCTGTTACGGCCATCTGACTGATCAGGTCAGCCAGCATATCCAGGATATCGCGGATCTCCGGTTCGGAAAAATCACCGGCAATCGCCAGGCTGAGGGCTGAAGGCTGGTAGAAAGCAGCTGCGACCGCCTTCAGATCCGCTTCCTTAATGTTCAGGACCGTTTCAGGGCTGCCCCATAAATCAGCCAGATTAGGCTGATGGTAAGCGTTGGACATGGCGGTTTTATACAAGCGATTATACGGATTATCCGCATACATATCAATTTCACAGAGGATAATATCCCGGACTGCCGCAATTTTAGTCAAGCTGATCTGCGGGTTGCAGACAGCCTGAAAATACTGTCTTAAGGCCAAAGCAAAGTTATCCACACAGGAAAAATAAAAAACCGTAGCCGCATAATCAGTGTAGGCGTTCGCTTCGACGCCCAGCGCGGACAGCTCCTGCTTTAACCCCCAGCCGGATTCAGGCTGCCGGCCAAAGACGGTGTACTCCATAAAGTGAGCCGTACCAGCCGGAACACGGATCAGTTCTGCCGGGGAATCCGAACCGGTAAAGGACGGCTCGGGTGCGGCCGCATAAAAGGTCTGGTCCATCGCGCCGCAAGGGACCCCCAGATACGCGCAGCGCTTATGGAAGCCCGGTTTCAGGATCACCGCCAGCGAAAAGCCGCTGGGATGCCGGTAGCTGTACATCATATTGTGGGACAATGAGTCCTTTTTTTCATTGCGGATAAAACCGTGATAGACACTCATGACGGTGACCTCTTGTCTGAATCCGGCAGGGCGGCGCTGGCGGGATCCGGCTGCAGCAGGAAGGTGACACCCAAAGTCAGCTGCCCGGCCAGCTGTTTGATCTCAGCTTTGCCGGTTTGATTGACTTCCGCAATTGCTTCAGCCAGGTCCCGGCGCAAACCAGATAGCTGTTCATTAATCAGGAAATTCAGCAATAACTCCAGATCATCTGAAGCAAAAATCAACTCATTTTTGACCAGCCGCTTGGCTGACATAAACAATTCATCCTCAAAGGAGCCTTGCTGCAGGCTGGCGACACAGGATTTTATGGTGTCCAGCGCCGCGGTCATCTGCCCCGGCGTGATCCCTGCCTGGATGATCAGCAAGCCCGGATACTTCCGCAGTGAAGAGGAGATATGGTAGGCATACGCGTGTTTTTCCCTCACCTGATCAAAAAGTAAGGAATGGGTTACGCCGCCCAGGATCTCATTCATAATATCTGCTGCTGCAGCGTCGGGGTCATAATAAGCGGGCAGGTCTCCGTAAATCAGCACCGCGCGAGGTTGTTCCACCTCTTTGAATTCCCGATACAGCCTGGGCGCCGGCAATTGATAGCGGCCGGGCAGCAGGCCCGGGCGTGGTACCAGCCGGTGGCGGCCGGCAGGAAAGCGGTGCAGATTAGCCACGACAGCGTCAATCGTGTCCTGTCCCAGATCCCCCGCGGTATACACTTCTATTCTGGCCTGCTGCAGCAGTTCCTGCCAGGCCAGGGTTACCTGCTCCCGGGTCAGGCGGCTGATTTCTGCGGCGGATCCGTGGGAGCCCAGACCGGGGGCCTGTCCCTCCCAGAGCAGGCTGAGGGCCCGTTCCAGCGAATACAAGCCGGTATCCTGGCGGCGCGCCGCCAGTTCAGCTATCAGATTGCGCTTTTCCAATTCAAAGAAATCCTGCTGGAACAAACCGGCCTCATCCAGCAGCGGTTTGATCAGCAGCATAAATAAGATATCCTGCAACTTGCGGAAAGGTTGACTCCCTTCCAAACCGCTCTTAACGCTTTCACCCGTAAAGGTCAGCGTCAGGAGATCCGTCTGCGCACTGATATGGCAGCTGATGCGGGAGCCGTAAAGTGACACGGTCTCTCTGACCAGATCTGCGTGAGTGGGATAGTCCTGGCCGGTTTGCAGCAAGCGGGCCAGCAAAGCGTAAGCTGCCGCTCTCGCCGGGGTGATCCGGTGCCGCACGATGATTTTAATCAAGGAAGTATTGAAGCGCCGGGAAGGCAAATGATAATAAGGCATCCCGCCCCGGTCTTCAATCAGCTCCAGCCGTTCACAGCTGGCCTGATAGTCGCGGGCATTCTGGATATCCTCATGAATCTGCGTGGTCATGGTCAAAAAGCTGGGGAAGGTTTCTTCCGGTCTCAGGAAAGACACAAAAAATACCTCAATCTCCTGATCATATAAGTCCATTTCATAACCCAGGATAAAGGTCTCCAGCAAGGGAACGGTATCAACTTTATTCACCGTCGGTCTGACCCCAATATTGGAAATACTGGGATATATGCGGCTGCCAACCCGGGTGCGGGTAGCATAGACCCCATAAGGCGGGCAAAACTGCAGGGGCGAAACCGCCACATTGGCAGTCGGCATGCCGGCGGTACGGCCCAGCGCATGTCCCCGGATGACCGGCCCGATCATACTGAAATCATGGCCCATCAGCCGTGACGCCGCTTCCACTTTACCCTGCTGCAGGAAATTTTTAATCCGCCGGGTGGAGACAGGCTCCGCTTCACTGCTCAGATCCCGCACAATTTCAACCTGAACACCCTTTTGCCGGCCCCACTCAGCTGCTACCCGGGGCGTGCCGCGGCGTTGATAACCAAAGCGAAAGTTTTCACCTATGACCAGGCAACGGACACCCAGGCCCTGGTAAAGGATATCGTTCAAAAAAGCTTCCGGGGACAGGCGGCGAAACGCGTCTGTGTAATGCTGATCAACCACACGGCCGGCGCCCAGCTGCAGCAGCAGGGCGGCTTTGGAGGCCGGCTGCTGCAGTAACCCGTGATAATGTGTTTCCTTAAAATCAAAGTCTAGTTTTTGCGGCAAAATATCAAAGGAAAAAACCAGCGGCGTCAGCTGCAGCTGCGCGGCCAGGCACAGCATCCGGTCCAGCAAAACGCGGTGGCCGCGGTGCACCCCGTCAAAAAAGCCCAGAGCCGCCACGTACGGCCCCCCCTGACGGTAGCGCTCATACCAGGCAGAATCTTCCTGCAGCAGATCACCGGTGTAGATGGCCTCCTCCGGGCAATCCGCATTGCTTGCTCCATCAGTCAGTATTTGGTCAGTCATCAAGATGAACGAACATCCTTTCTGCCGCCAGGACCTCCCGATTATCGGGTAACCGGCGGATATAAACAATCCCGCTCAGGCCCTCCGGTCCCACGGCACGATAGCGCTGGCGCGCCTGGCGGGGTAGCGCCAGCAATGGAGGGTCACTAGCCTGTTGGCCCTGATACGGTCTGCATGCCGGAGGCAAATCAAGGAACTGACCATACAGCAACCTGCGGGTGTCTTCTGCTGTTAATTTTACCACAGGGATATGTTTTAGGGCAGCTTCCGGCGGCAGCAGCAGCGCATCCAGACCGAGCTCCGGCTGACGGGCCGCTGCCGCTTCAAGCTGGGTCGGGGTCAGACTTTGGGCCAGGGTAAACGGGCCGGCCTGGGTTCTGGTCAGGCGGGTCGTATAAGCCGGATAACCAAAGCTTTGCGCCAGGTCATAGACCAGGGAGCGAATATAAGTCCCCTTACTGACCCGGAACGCCGCGGCCACCACCAATGGCGCCGCGGCATCTCCCTGCGGATCCAGCCAGGCGGCCAAAAAGGCCGCCTGCTTAACTTCAATCTGGCGCGGTTTGGGCAGGCGCGGCGGCTGGCTGCCGTTACGGGCATAGCTGTACAGCGGGCGGCCGTCAATTTTGACCGCCGAATACAGCGGCGGCTGCTGGGTCTGCCAGCCCTGCAGTCCGGCAATCTGGCGGGCTAAATATTGCGCGTCCGCCGCGAGCCACTGCTGCAGCAGAGGTTCCGGGGGCGTTTTGATCTGATCGGTTTCGCCTTCGCGGTCAAGCGTGGTGGTAGAGCGGCCGACTCTGAACTCAACCCGGTAGGTTTTGTCATAGGCGTCCGTATAGGGGATGGCGGCGGTAGCGCGGCCCAGAAATACCGGCAGCACCCCGTCTGCCAGCGGGTCCAGGGTCCCGCAGTGGCCGGCTTTTTTAATGCCATACAGGCGGCGCAAAAACGCGACCGCCGCAAATGAGGTCATGCCCTCTGGCTTATTGCAGACAATTATGCCCCACGGCTTTCGAGCTGAGATAACACCTCACCTGCTTTCTGAATGACAGTCTGCCTGGCTTCAGACAATTGCTGGCCGTGCAGTGTAAAGCCTGAAGCTCTTAAGTGACCGCCCCCGCCAAACTGCTGCGCAAAGGCTGAGGCGTCAAAATGCTCCCCGCTTCTTACATTCCCGCGGATTTCGCCGTCTGTCATTTCACGCAGCAGCACCGCTACCTCTACGCCGTCGACATCCCGCAGCATAGAAGCCAGACCTTCCAGATCGGTGTCTTCCCCGCCTATCTGCTGCATCAGGCTGTGCGGCAAGTCAGCAATAATCAGGCGACCGTCATAGTAAAACTCCGCCCGCTGCGCGGCTTCACCGGTATAACGCAGTTTGGCCGGCGTGATAATATCAAACAAACGGCCGGAAAGTTCATTGGTGTCAATGGGATAGCGCATCAGAGTAGCCGCGGCTTCAAAGGTCCGGGCAGTGGTGGAAGAGAAGGAAAAGCGGCCGGTGTCCGTCATCAGCCCGGTCATCAGGCAGGTCGCGATCTCCAGATCCAGTAAATTCATACCCAGGCGGCTCTCCAGGTAATCAGCTAAAAACGCGATGATTTCACAAACCGCCGCGGCTTTAGTGTTAACTAAAGTTGTCGGGGCAGGCGGCAGTCTGGAGATATGATGGTCAATGATGATCTGTTGCGGGCAGGCCTCAAATAAGGCCTGCCGCGGGCCCAGACGGTCACCTGCCGCACAGTCAATGGCCAGCGCAATCTTTTGATGGTCCAGAATGGCCGGGCCGGCTCCGGTTTGATCCGGCTCATAGACCCGGATAAACTCACGGCCGGGCAGGAAGGACAATTTAGACGGCAGGGGTTCGCTGGTCAGGACCACCGCCCGCACCGAACACTGCTTTAATAGCTGCGCCAGGCCCAGGCCCGCGCCCAGGGCATCCCCGTCCGCATTAATGTGCGGGTAAATATAAACTGCTTGCTGTTGGTTCCTGCAGCTAAGCAGCCAATCCGTGATAGCCGCAAAAGACGGTAAATATGCCTTATTTCCTTGTATCACCTAAAACCCCATCCTAATCCGTCCCCATATCCGGTTCAGTTCAGGTCCCCGTCAGGTTCTGTCTTGTCCGCAGGCGGGACAGCCGTAGCAGCGGGGTCTGAAGTCCCGGGCACCTTAACCCGGCCCATCGCCTGATCAATCAGACGATTGAGGCGGAAAGCATGGTCAATCGAATCATCTTCCTTAAAGTGCAGTTCCGGGACCACGCGCAAACGCATCCGCTTGCCAATTTCAGTTCTAAAGAAGCCCTGGGCTCTGGAGAGGGCCTGAAAACAGGCACGCTTTTCCTCCTCCGTTCCCATGACACTGATAAATACATTAGCATGGGAGAGATCCCCCGATACCTCAACCGCCGTAATACTGGTCAATTGAGGGATGCGGGGATCCCTGACTTCATGCTGCAGCAGATCAGCTAATTCACGGCGAATTTCATCACCCACCCGTGCCGGTCTGTTATTGCTCATTTAGCGCTCAACTTCTTTCATCTCATAGCACTCAATCACATCGCCAACTTTAATATCGTTAAAGTTTTCAATGGATATGCCGCATTCAAAGCCCTGAGCCACTTCTTTGACATCATCTTTAAAGCGGCGCAGCGAGGCCAGTTTGCCTTCCATGACGACAATACCATTTCTGACCAGGCGGATATCTCCGTTCCGGACGACTTTGCCGTCCGTGACATACGCACCGCCAATAGTGCCGACGTTAGAGACCTTAAAGGTCTCACGAATCTCCACATGGCCCAGCACAGCTTCCTTGAACTCAGGCGCCAGCATACCTTTAAGAGCCGCCTGGATATCGTCAATCGCATTGTAGATGACCCGGTAAAGGCGCACATCCACGCCGGTTTCCTTGGCCATTTCAGCGGCCGCGTTAGACGGGCGCACGTTAAAGCCGATGACAATGGCGTTGCTCACGTCAGCCAGACGAATGTCTGACTCATTGATTGCGCCGACCGCACCGTGAATGACATTGACCTTCACTTCAGCGTTCTGCAATTTTTGCAATGACTGAGTCACCGCCTCAACTGAACCCTGTACATCCGCCTTGATGATCAGATTCAGTTCCTTGATCTCACCCTCAGACATCCGGGTAAACAGATTATCCAGGCTGAGCTTTTGGCGAACCCCCAGTGAATCCTCTCTGAGTTTATTGCGGCGGGTCTCTGCCAAATGCCTTGCCAGGGTCTGATCTTCCACCGCATAGAAGAGCTCTCCTGCGTCCGGCACCTCCGGCAGGCCCAGGACCTCAACGGGTACAGAGGGGCCGGCTTTTTTGACTTCATTCCCGCTGGCATCAGTCATCGCGCGGATATTGCCCACAATAGCGCCGGCAACAATTGTATCCGACAAATGCAGGGTCCCGCGCTGGACCAGCATGGTCGCCACCGGTCCGCGGTTCTTGTCCAGCTTAGCTTCAATAATAATACCTTTGGCCTGGCGGTCCGGATCAGCTTTCAGATCCAGGATATCCGCGGTCAGCAGAACCATTTCAAGCAGATCCTTGACGCCTTCACCCGTTTTGGCGGAGACCGGTACCATGATGGTGCTGCCCCCCCAGTCTTCCGGAATGACGCCCTGCTCTGCCAGTTCCTGCTTGACCCGGTCCACATTGGCACCGGGCTTATCAATCTTATTAATAGCTACCACGATCTCCGTATTTGCCGCTTTAGCGTGGTGGATGGCCTCAATCGTCTGCGGCATCACGCCATCATCTGCGGCCACCACCAGGATAGCGATATCCGTGGCCTGGGCGCCGCGGGCACGCATGGTCGTAAAGGCCTCATGACCGGGCGTATCCAAAAAGGTAATTTTGCGGTCTCCAGCCCGGACCATATACGCGCCGATATGCTGGGTGATGCCGCCGGCTTCACCCTTAACGACAGAGGTCTTGCGGATATAATCCAGCAGGCTGGTTTTACCGTGGTCAACGTGACCCATGACTGCGACAACCGGCGGACGGGGCTTAAGTTTGGCCGGATCATCCTTGGAATCATCAAACAGCATCTCTTCATCAGAGACTTCTACCAATTTGTCCGTGCTGATATTAAACTCACCGGCTACCAAAGCGGCGGTATCATAGTCAATCGCCTCATTCAGCGTCGCCATCACACCCAATTTCATCAGCTCTTTTATAACTTCAGCCGAAGTCTTTTTAATCGCCTCAGAGAACTGCTTAACGGTCAGCGCTTCCGGCAGTGTGACATGCGTCAGCACAGCTACCGCCGGTTTTTGACGCCGGCTTTGTTGATGCAGCCGCCCGCGCCGCGCCAGTCTCATGACCTCATCATCCCGGTCCAGTCTGGGTTCAGCGTCCTTGCGGCCATGCGCGCGGCCGCTGCCCCGCTTGTTACGGTCAATAGCGTCCCGCTGGGAAAAATTGGCGCGGCCCTCAGGCGTGCTGCGGCCAAACAACTCCGGAGCCGCGTCCGTCTTTTTGCGAGCCGGAGCGCGTCTGGCATGCTGCGGGCGCTGATCTTCATCCTTGTCTTTATCCATGTAGCCGCCGCCGCCCGCGTTATAGGCGCGTGGGCCCGGCCGTCGGCCGGGCACGGCGGAAGGGCCGGCACCGGGCCCACGGCGTTCCGCAGCCGAGGAGCCGGCAGGCCCGCGGTCTCTGGCCTCGGCCTGCCGCTGCTTGCGCTGGGCAAAGGCCTGAGCCGTAGCCGCCAGGGAACTGGAGACACCATTATCCTTTTTTTGCAGGTCAAAAATATTGCCTACCTTACCGGGAGTCGGCGCCTGGCGCATGCTGTTAACCGGGCGGGCTTCCCGCGTCGGGCCCTGACCGCGATTAGGCGCATCCGGGCCGGGCTCACGGGATTTAGCCGAAGTTTTGGCGGCTGGCTGCCCCGCCTGCGGCTCTGCCGCTCTGCCGGTCGGGCGGACCGCCGCCGGGGCGGGCGTACGGCCGGTTTCAGGGCGCTGAGCACCGCGGCTGCGGCTGTCACTGCGGCCGCGGGGGGCACCACCGTCAGGCTGAGCGCCGCGAACCCGATTGTCCGGCTGACGGCGAGTTCCGGCGGTCTGACTGCCGCGGTTCAGCTGCGACAGATCCATCCGCCCCACTTTGCGAGGTTCAGGCGCGCTACCCAGACCACCGCTGGAGCGGCTTTCCGCCGCAGCCTGCGGTTCATCCGCTTTAGCCGTCGGCTGACCGGCAGCCGGTGCCTTCGCAGCGGCCTCAGCAACCGTCGGATTTTCCGCGGCAGCTGCCGCCGGTTCCCGGCGGTCTGTCTCAGGAGCCGGGGCTTTAGCGGCCGGCTCGGTCTGAGCCGGCGTGACCGTTGCCGCCGCGGGTTTATCTTCCGGAAGCACCGGTCTGGTCTCAGCTGCCGCTTCAGGCCGTTCCTGTGTGATTCTGCGGGGAGGGGTGACTGTTTCTGCCGGCATGACGGCGGCCACTGCTGGCTGCCCTTTCTGCTCAGGCGACCCAGTTGCTGGCTCAACGCTGGCGGGCGCAGTTTCTGCCGGCGTTGCCTCAGAGTCGGTCTCATGCTCATCCGGAGCCTGCTGAGCGGGTCTGGCTTTTTTATGAGCTTTGACCACCTTAACGGTTCCGGTAATCTTTTTTCCTGACACGCCCTGCATGGTAATCACCGGGCCGGCAGGATCTCCGACAGCTTCATCATCAACCGAAGCTGATTTGTCCTCAGCATCTTGCTTTTCCGGCGCGTCAGCCGACAGGCTGCCTGTTTCTTCCCCGGCCCTCTTACTATCCTGGGGCGCGGGGGTGGCATCCTGATGCAGATCGGGTTGATTGCTAAAACCTGCCTTCAGTCCGGACTCATCCATTTTTGTCATCTCTTCAGCTAGCTCCTCCGTTTTTGGCACTTAATATGCAGCGCCGCTTGGCAGCGATACACAGTCGTTATATTATACCTTATATATTGTCAGTAGCTCAAGGCACAGACAGTATTTACACTTTTTCAGGCCAGATAACCCCGGATTCCTTTGGCAAAAGCCGGATCAGTCAAGGCCAGCACGGCCCGGGGCTTTCCGTGCCCAAACCGCGCATAGTCTGCCTTACTGCCGCAGCAGCAGCCACTGATCCCGGCAGTTGCGGCCAGCTTCAGCACCTGGCGAAGCGTATTAGGGGAACAGTCCTCAGCCAGAATCACCAGGCAAACCTGTCCTTTTCGGATAGCCTTTTCAACTGCGTCGCTGCCCGTAAGCAGCTGACCCGCCCGGTAGGCCAGACCCAGCAAGCCCAGAATTTTACGGCGCTGCTGCGGATCGGTCACCGCTTCAAAGGGGTTTGTTGTTGTCATCCTTTACCACCCGCCTGACCTGCCGTCCATCTGGCAGCAGTATGGTGGTCTCACCCTTTGCCTGCCGCTGCTGGCGCAGTAATGTTGCCGCTTGCTCCTGCTGCCAGCGCAGGGCCTCTGCCATAGCCTGAGCCTTCAGATCATCCTTACCGGCCGGCTCCAAAGCTTTCAGCTCCAGCTGCTGCTCCAGGCGGCGGCCTTTCCACAAAGCCTCAACACAAGCCGGGTCCTTGCAGACATAAAAACCCCGGCCCGGCATTTTACCAATTGCATCCAGCCGGATTTCCCCGTCCTGACGGACTAAGCGCAGCAAATCCCGCTTATTCCGCATTTTTCGGCAAACTACGCACATGCGCTGTGGTACGCGCTTAGCCATTTGACGTTCCCCCTGATTTCAGCCAATAATTACGGTCATTTCAGCCCGGAACAGCTTAAGGCGCCGCTCCGCCAGCTTCAAGCCTGATCGGCGTCAGCCGGCGCTTCCGGCGCTTCCGGCGCTTTCGGCGTTTCCGGAGCTTCCGAAGCTTCCGAAGCCGCCGGTTCAGAAGCGGCAGCCGCCGCTGTATCCTCAGCCGCCACCGCAGCCTGATCTTCCTCCGCCGGTTCAGCCGGCTGGCGGTCTGGCGCGGTTTCTTCAGCAGCGGCCTCAAACACTTGCATAAACTCTGACTCAAACAATTCTCTATATTGTGATTCAGACTTTATATCAATTTTCCAGCCCGTCAGCTTGGCGGCCAGACGGGCGTTCTGTCCTTCCTTGCCAATCGCCAGCGACAGCTGAGCGTCCGGCACAATGACTCTGGCAGAACGATTTTCCTCATCCGCGTCCACTCGCACAACTTTAGCCGGGCTCAACGCGTTGCTGATAAAGTTTTCCAAAACCGGATCCCACTCAATAATATCAATCTTCTCGTTATTCAATTCTGTCATCACGGCCTGCACCCGGAGGCCATGCTGGCCCACGCAAGCCCCCAGCGCATCCACATCCGCGTCTCTTGACGCCACGGCAATTTTGGTCCTGGCCCCGGCCTCACGTGCCACGGAAATGATCTCCACCACACCATCCTTTATTTCAGGCACTTCCTGCTCAAAAAGCTTCCGTACCATATTGGGGTGAGATCTGGATATAAACACAACCGGGCGGCCGCGGCGGTCATCAACCTTCAGCACATAAAATTTCATCCGCTGATTAAAGTGGTACGACTCAGTTTTTACCTGCTCATGCCGGGTCAGAACCGCTTCGGCCCGGTCAATGTCAACAATAACTTCATTGCGGTCGCGCCGCTGAACCACGCCGGTGACCAATTCGCCAATCTTGGTGCTGAACTCATCCTGGATGCGGTCCCGTTCTGCCGTGGCCAGTTTTTGGACAATCACATTTTTGGCAGTCTGCGCGGCCAGCCGGCCAAAATCCTGAGGGGATAACTCAAACTCCAGCAAGTCCCCAATCTCAAAATCATCACTGATACCCTGAGCTTCCGCCAGGGAAATCTGCGAGTTGGGATCCTCTACCTCCTCCACGACCTCACGCATCATATAAACTTTCATGTCACCGGTCTCCCGGTTCACCTCCGCCCGGATATTGTCCGTGGTTTTAGCGTCAAACTCCCGCTTATATGAGGAAATCAAAGCCTCCTCTATGGCTTGATACAAAACCTCCGCATCAATCCCACGTTCCTTTTCAAGCTGTTGAATAGCTGCTATTAACTCCGTATTCATGTTTTCTCCTTTCAACTACTGGAACCTGCAGCAGGCTCCGTTCAGGTTTGCTCTGTTTAAAAAACAATTATTCTTTTAATTTTAGCCACGTCGGCCAGCGCGAAGCGCCGGTCCACGCCCTGCCCGGTCATAACCCGGACCCAGTCATCGCCGCCGTCAAGCAGCGTTGCGGTAAAACGCTTGACTCCGTCCACGGCCTTATACAAACTCACCTCAACCAGCTCATCCTTATGGCGTTTGAAATCAGCCGCCGTTTTCAGGGGCCGCTCCACCCCCGGCGAAGAAACCTCCAGATAATAAGCGCCCGGAAAAGAAAAGTCCGTATCCAGCAGCGGATCTACAGCCCGGCTGACTGTCTCACAGTCAGTCAGGCCGACCCCGCCCCGGCGGTCAATATAAAAGCGCAGAATCTTGCGCCCCGCTTCAGTTAAAAAGTCCGTATCGATCAGCTCATAGCCCAGTTGCTCAATTATGGGACGCGCCAGGTTGTCCGCCTCCCTGGCCAGACGACCGCCTGCTGCCATCTTGTTCCTCCTGTAACCCTATCAAAACGAAAGAGCGGACTTGCTGTAAGCCCACTCTTTCAATAACACGCCATTACCACTTGTATTTTAACATATGATCCGCCGCCTCGCAAGCTGCTCAGCCGGCCTGAGCGCACGGGGCAGATTCAACCGGGACGCCCGGCTGGTAAGCTTAAGAGCAAGCGCCAAATTATCGTACAAAATCAACAATCCGGCCGTCTTTAGCTTGCTTTCCTTTAGCCGGGCTATTCATAATTGCTTTGGGATTATTTCAATATTTTTCATAAATTGCATGGGTTCCGTCACATATCCGCGTTTATCTTTACCCCTACATAAGCTACAATGTAGACAAGCTCTTTTGAGTAATACACTTGCAAGGAGACAGGCTTATGATCAAAGTAATAATCGGACCCAAAGGCAGCGGAAAAACCAGCCGGCTAGTCAATGACCTGAATGCCCATGCAGAACGAGACAGCGACAATGTCATCTGCATAGAACGGAAGGCCAGACTAGACCGGCTGATTCATTATCGTGTACGTCTCGTTGATATTTCAGAATACCCCACCCATGGATTCAGGGAATTGTTAAGCTTCATTAGTGGCCTGTGTGCCAAAGATTATGATATCACTCATATTTATATTGACAGCATTTATAAGGTGGCCGGTGAATCCGACCCGGAAGCCTTAGATAACTTTTTACAAGAGCTGGATCAATTCACGCAAGCCCACGATCTGACCGTCACTATTCTCCTAAGCGCTACTGAAAACGACATATCTGACACGGTTAGCCAATACGCTATTATGGTATAGTAGTTACCGGTCAAAGACTTTAATAAACTGAAGTAAGGAGTCAAGCATATGTCATGGGTAAAAGAATTTAAAGAGTTTATCATGCGGGGTAATGTCATTGACATGGCAGTTGGCGTGGTGGTAGGTTCAGCCTTCAGCGCTGTAGTCAATTCACTGGTCAGCGACATCATCATGCCAGTGATAGGTTTTGCTACCGCGGGCATTCAATTCAGTGACCTGAAGGTTATGCTGGGGGATGCCTCGATTAACTACGGTGTTTTCATTGAAACCATCATCAAATTCCTCATCATTGCCTTATGCATTTTCTTTGTCATCAAGGGAATTAACACCATGAGAGATAAACTGGACGCACGGCACAAAAAGGCAGAGGAAGCTGCAGCGCAAGAGCCCGCGGCGCCGACGGAGGCTGAACTGCTGGCCTCTATCCTGGCTGAGCTTAAAGCCAAAAAGTGACCACCGGATCCCTGAAGGGCCGGCAGACCATGAATCTTTCCAGCCAAGCCTGATCTTAATCGATCAGGCTTTTTATATAGCCCGCCGGTGACAGTAAGATAGCTGAAAATTTAGTTATTAACTGACTGTTTTAACACCACCTTTCATTTCTGCCGCTGGATCGCTTGTCAGGCCATGAGACCGGTGCTATTGTGAAGGACAGCCCTTAACTTTTAAGGGCGGCAAAGCCTGAAAGGAGTGGAATCAGCATGCTAAGCATCATTGCTGTTATGGTTGAAAACCGTGCCGGCGTCCTGTCCCGGGTCAGTAATCTTTTTGCCCGCCGGGGTTTCAACATTTCCAGCTTGGCAGTCGGGGAAACTCAAAATCCGGAAATCAGCCGGATTACCTTGTCACTGGATGTCAGTACCGAGGAACTCGCCCAAATCGTCAAGCAACTGTACAAGCTGCCGGATGTCCTGATTGTCAGGAACCTGACTCATGAGCAATACTGTGCCAGAGAGTTTGTGTTTTTCAAGGTCAGCTGTGTCGCCAGCCAGCGGGGTGAAGTGATTAATCTGATTAATATTTTCCGCGGTCACATTGTAGACGTTTCAACCGACAGCCTGACCTTTGAAGTCAGCGGTGCTGAAGATAAAATTGCAGCGCTGCGTCAGTTGTTAGACGAATACGGTATTTTGGAATTGGTCCGCACAGGCCAGATCGCCATTGAACGGGGCAGTTCTTCATTTCTGGCCCCGCCTAAAGAGGATTCCCATACTGAGGAGGTATCTGAATAAATGAAAAAGGTATACAAAGAAGCGGAATGCGCCACGGGGGCGCTGGACGGTAAAGTTATTGCCATCCTGGGTTATGGAAGCCAGGGCCACGCTCATGCTAAAAATCTGCATGACAGCGGCTATGATGTTGTCGTAGGCCTTTATGAAGGATCTAAATCCCGCGCCAAAGCTGAAGCCGCCGGACTTAAAGTGCTGAACACCGCTGAAGCGGTAAAAGCGGCCGATGTCATTATGGTCCTGCTGCCGGATGAAAAGCAAGCTTCTGTCTACAAGCAGGATATTGAACCCAATCTGACCGAAGGCAAGGCTTTGGCCTTTGCCCACGGTTTTAACATTCACTACCAGTGCATCATTCCGCCGGAAAACGTAGATGTCTTCATGATTGCACCCAAAGGCCCCGGCCACACCGTGCGCAGTGAGTTTGAATTAGGCCACGGCGTTCCTTCCCTGTACGCGGTGTATCAGGACTATACCGGCCATGCCATGGATATTGCCCTGGCTTATGGCGCCGGGATTGGTTCCGCTCGCGCGGGCCTGCTGGGCACCACGTTCCGTGAAGAGACCGAGACAGATTTGTTTGGTGAACAAGCCGTCCTCTGCGGTGGTGTGGCCGAACTGATGAAAACTGGTTTTGAAGTATTGACCGAAGCCGGTTATGATCCGGAAAATGCTTATTACGAATGCATGCATGAAATGAAACTGATTGTTGACCTGGTTTATCAGGGCGGCCTGTCATTAATGCGCTATTCCATTTCCAATACGGCTGAATACGGTGACTACTGCAGCGGCCGCCGGGTGATTACTCCTGCAACCAAGGAAGCCATGCGGGGGATTCTGAAAGATATTCAGGACGGCACCTTTGCTACGCAGTGGCTGCAGGAATGCCAGTCCGGTCAGATTACCCTCAAGGCTCGTCGTCGGCTGGAAAGTCAGCATCCGGTAGAGGTAGTGGGCAAGGAACTGCGCGGCCTGATGTCCTGGAATCACGCCATTGAGGTGGAGTAATTTCTTCTCCCCGTCGTCTATAGCTCCATAAAGCTTAAGCCGCAAAAATCCCCGGTTCAGAACCGAACCGGGGATTTTTTTGTCTGCGCTGCGCTGCCGCAGCCCTGGGTTAGCTTCAGGCTGGAGACAGCAGGCCTCAGGCGTGTGGCTGCGTCGGTTTATTCTGTTTTGCTGTCCGCTGGGCTAAAGCTGCCTGATGCAGTTTTTTAAGCTCCGCGTCACTCATATGTTCCAGCCGGCTGGCTTCCCTGCGCTCTTCGGCGCTGCTGCCACAGCAGGCGCTGCTGCCGCCGGAGCAACCGGTGCAGCCGCCGCAGGACAGATGGCCTGACTTACGGCCTTTCCATAAGCGCCAGACCACCAGAGCAACCAGTAAAGCTAATATGATCAGCACCACGACATCCGATCCATTCACGCCTGCCATAACTAACAGCCCTGCATTCATATTTTCCAGAGTAGCTAAACTTAAAGCCTCATACATAATTCCGGCTTCCTTTCTGTCTTTGGCGGATAATCATCGTCAGTCCCGGTGACTTCCTCACCTCTATATTGTAGTTACCTGCTTCTAACTAAGCTGTCAGATTGGTGACGGTTTACCGCCTTGGCTGAACCTAACAAGGCGTGTCCCTTTACAGGTCACGCCTTGTTGCCGTTATTTTTTCTTTTTAAAAAAACCAATAGTAATTCTGATACCGATAATAAACAGCACAGCCAAAACCAGTAGAACGATAATGTCGGCAGTACCCAGGGTTAAGTTGGTTCTCATTTAGAATAGACTGCTCCTGCTACCGTTCCCAGCTTTTTCTGGTATGGATTGCGGCGGAAGAGGAGATAAAGCACACCGGCCAGCACAATGAAGGCTGCCACAGTGGCGGCAGAGAAGCCAATCTCACCCGTGAATAAGCCGCCAATCTGGTAAACCATCAAGGCCAGGCAGTAGGAGGCCACATTTTGGAAGAGGATGCCAAACCAGAAGAACTTCCGGTTGCCCATCTCACGTGCCAGGGTTGAAATAGCGGCCAGGCAGGGAGAGTCAAAGAGGTTGAAGTACAGGAAGGAAATGGCCGCCAGGCTGGTGGGGAAGAAAGCGGCAAACTGTGCGTGCATTGAAGAGGCATACTCCTCAACTTCGCCCAGACCGGACAGAACGCCCATGGTCGAGACAATGCCTTCCTTAGCGACAAAGCCGGACAGCGTTGAGGCCACGGCCTGCCAGGTGCCAAAGCCAACCGGGACAAAGATCCAGGCAATAGCGCCGCCAATGACCGCCAGGAAGCTGGCCTCTGTGTCCACCAGGCCAAAGACACCATCCTGGATACCAAAGCTGCCCAGGAACCACATGACCACACAGCAGAGGAACAGGATCGTACCGGCTTTTTTCAGGAAAGCCCAGACGCGTTCCCATACATGCAGCAACACGCCCTTAACAGACGGGATATGGTACTGCGGCAACTCCATAACAAACGGAGCGGGGTCACCGGCAAAGATTTTGAACTTCTTCATGATGACGCAGCTGATAATTACCATGGCGATACCCGAAAAATACATCAGCGGAGCCATCCACCAGACCCCACCCATCAGGAAGCCGCCAATGACCGCAATAACCGGGAGTTTGGCGCCGCAGGGAATAAAGGTGGTGGTGATCATGGTCATGCGACGGTCTTTTTCATTTTCAATCGTACGAGAAGACATGATGGCCGGCACGCCGCAGCCGGAAGAGATCAGGAAAGGGATGAAACTTTTGCCGGACAAACCAAAGCGGCGGAAAATCCGGTCCATAATGAAAGCCACACGGGCCATATAGCCGCAGTCTTCCAAAATAGACAAGAACAGGAAGACGATAGCCATCTGCGGTGCAAAGCCGATCGGAGCGGCCAGGCCGCCGATAATACCGTCAACCACCAAAGAGTTGACCCATTCGGCTGCCCCAATATTGGTCAGGAAGTTGCTGACGCCCGGCTGTATCCAGCCGCCAAATAAAGTATCATTGGTCCAGTCCGTCACGATTGTACCCAGGGAGGTGACGGAGACATAGTAGACCAGGAACATCACCAGCGCAAAAATCGGGAGAGCCAGCCAGCGGTTAGTCACCACTTTATCGATCCGGTCAGATGTGGATAAATGTCCGGCGGACTTCTTTTTATAGCAGGCCTTCATGATCGTAGCAATGTAGACATACCGCTCATTGGTAATGATGCTTTCAGCGTCATCATCCATTTCTGACTCGGCAGCCTTAATGTCCTGTTCAATGTGATCCAGCGTAGCCTGCGGAATATTCAGCTGAGCCAGGACCTTTTCATCCCGTTCAAAGATTTTTACGGCGTACCAGCGCTGCTGTTCTGCCGGCACCCCGTTTAATTCTGCCTCTTCAATATGCGCGATGGCGTGTTCCACCGGGCCGGAAAAGGTATGCAGCGGCAGCGGATGCGGTGATTGAGCGGCGGCCACGGCAGCCTGGGCTACTTCATTGATCCCCGTCCCTTTTAAAGCTGAAATCTCAATTATCGGGCAGCCTAATTCACGGCTCAGTTCCTTGATGTTAATATGATCGCCATTCTTGCGAACCAGATCCACCATATTAATGGCAATCACAACCGGTATGCCCAGCTCCATCAGCTGAGTGGTTAAATACAGGTTGCGCTCCAGGTTAGTACCGTCAACAATGTTCAAAACAACATCAGGGCGCTCTGCGACCAGATAATTACGGGATACAACCTCTTCCAGCGTGTAGGGCGACAGAGAATAAATGCCCGGCAAATCCTCAATAATCACGTCATCATATTTTTTGAGTTTGCCTTCTTTTTTTTCAACTGTGACACCCGGCCAGTTGCCAACATATTGGTTGGATCCAGTCAGCGCGTTAAACAAGGTGGTCTTGCCGCTGTTTGGGTTGCCTGCCAGGGCGATCTTAATTACCTTACCCATGATTCCTCTCTCCTTTTAGTGTTGCTCTTTTTTGTGGAAAGTACATGCAGCAGCGGTCAGGCCACTTCAATGTTTTCTGCCTCATCCTTCCGGATAGAAAGCTCATAGCCACGGACGGTTACCTCAATAGGATCTCCTAAAGGCGCAACTTTACGGACATAGATTTCCACCCCCTTGGTAATCCCCATATCCATGATGCGGCGCTTTAGCGCGCCCTGGCCATGGAGTTTTACGACCGTGGCAGTTTCTCCGATTCCAGCCTGCTTGAGTGTCTTCATTTTCACCCTCTCCTTTTTTGGCTCAGAAAATCAAGTTCTCCAAGTCAAACATCAAATCATTATTTTGCCAGCCATTTCACGGCTGATAGCAACACGAGATTCCTTAACGTTAACGATCAGATTACCTGCAATGGTGGATACGATAGTCACGTTGCCGCCGGCAACAAACCCCAGATCTTCTAAATGTTTTTTAACTTCAGGTGAACCACCGACTTTAAGAATAATGTTCTCATCACCCACATTTGCCAGAATTAGAGGCATCATATAAACTCCTTCTGCAGTGGCAGGGACCAGTCGCCCTGACTGCCCGGTTAGCACAGCCAAATAGTTAGCTTACGTTAACCGTTACTAATTTACCCCCGCTAACTCATATTGTCAACCAGCCAAAACAGCCAATTTAGCGGATAGCAATTATTCCTGGCAAATCATCAGATTTAGCACACAATCAGGTCGTTTTTTTGCCGGATTAAGCATAACTGACCGGCTGCATTTTTTTAGCGGGCAGCCTACCTGTTCAGCCTGTCCTAAACAAGCTATCATTATAACCATGAGCACAGTAGGCATAAGGAGGAGCTGCATATATGAGTGATACCCGTGAGCAGGTCACGCAAAAAGTCATACTACTTTATATTGCTTCCAGTCTGCCAGGTCTGACCCAGGATGAACTGCTGCAGATTGCCCTGGGCACTATGTATATGGACTACTTTACTTTTTCAGAGCTTTACCGGCAGCTTTTAGCCAACGCTTTCCTGACTCAGGCCCAGCGCAAGGGCGAAACAGAGCGGGACAGCAATGGGCAGCCCATCTGGCGCTGTGATATTACCCCGCAGGGACAGCAGATTTTAGATTCGCTTTCCGGCACGTTACCGCTGCCGCTGCGGCACCACTTAAGTGAGACAGTCCGTCAGTACCGGCATCAGCTGGCGGATGAAGCCAGCTGCCGGGCCAGTTATTTGCCGGACGAGCAGGGCCGATACAAAGTTCTGCTAACGCTGCAGGATAAGCAAGACGTACTCTTTGAACTGTCGGCCGTTGTGCCTGAAGAGCATCTGGCCCGGCAGATCACGGAGCGCTGGCAGCAACAGCATGAGGCCCTGTATCCGCGGCTGCTGCAGTTACTGCTGAACAATCAAGCCAATCCTGCGCCGCAGCCTGAGCTCCGGCCGGTGCCGCCCGCCGGTGACTAAACAGCCACAGTAGACCGCGGCAGGAGACTCACAAAAAAACGGTGCTGCCCTGAAAAGGCAACACCGTTAATCTGACTCAGGACTTTAATTGACTGACACCGTCTGTCCCTGCATATTGAGCGGCGCCCGGGGCACCAGCCCATATAATAGCGGATCAGACTTACTGTCATCAGGCAATTAGCTACCGGAGCGGTTTAGTCAACCGGGCTGAACTGATCTTTGCTGGCACCGCACAGCGGGCAGGTCCAGTCTTCCGGTAAATCAGCAAAGGCGGTGCCGGCAGCAATATCATTATCCTCATCGCCTACTTCAGGGTCATAAATATAGCCGCACAGATCGCATACATACTTTTGCATAAGTTAATCCTCCCATCAAGTTACAGAAAGCTTTTACTTCCCATATATCTGTTATTATAAATCATTTCAACGCATGCAAATGTGTCCCCGGACACATTTCCCGGTGGTTACAGCGCCGGCGGCTCAGTCCGGGGCACGCAATCACGCCAGTACCAGAGCCCGGCCCTGTCTGGCCAGGGTCTCTGACCGGCGATACAAAATCAGCTTACGGCCAATCTTAGCCACGACCTCGGCGCGGGTATCTCCGGCCAGACTTGCCGCCAGCTGAGCGGCGGTTTCCGGGGCGGAATCCAGCACTGAGAGCTTAATTAGTTCATGTGCTTCCAGATACTCATCCACATGTTGCACCAGATGAGCATTGTAGCCCTCTTTACCAATCTGAAAAACCGGCTGCAAATTCACTGCCAGGCTTCTGAGTCTGGCTCTTTCTTTACTTGTCATAATTCATCCTTTCATCAAGGAATATACTCAAACTGATAGTCATTCATGATGACCAGATCGCCTTCTTTTATCCCCGCCTTCTCCAGGGCATCGATCACCCCGCGCTGGCGCAGCTGGCGCTGAAAATAATGCAGACTTTCCGCATCGCTAAAATTAACTGAGGCGACTAACGGATCGACCCACTTGCCTTCTATATGGAAACCTTCCTGATCCCGCCGCACTGAAACGGTCTGATCTTCCAGACGATAGACCTTTTTCTTTTCCCGGATTTCTTCATGCAGATAAGTTGGCGGCAGTTTGGCCAGCGTGCTCATCAGCGCCTGTACCAGCTCCTGAAGGCCCTGATGGGACGGCGCGCAGATAGGATAAACCGTAATCCCCCGCTGTTGCATGGCACGGACAAACTGTTCCACCGTTTCCGCGGAAGCGAGATCTGTTTTAGTGGCGGCTACAAGCTGCGGTCGCAAAGCCAGCTCCGGGCTGTAGGCGGCCAGCTCTTGATTAATCAGGTCATAATCCGAAAGGGGATCCCGGCCTTCAAGCCCGGATACATCCACTAAGTGAAGCAGCAGGCGGGTCCGCTCAATGTGGCGGAGGAAATCATGGCCCAGGCCCTGCCCGGCCGCCGCGCCCGCAATCAAGCCCGGAATATCAGCGATGACGGCCTGCTGTTCATGCCAGGTCAGGATGCCCAGCATGGGCTCCAGGGTGGTGAAATGATAATTGGCGATCTTGGGTTTGGCAGCCGTAATCGCGGCCAAAAAGGTCGATTTGCCGACATTTGGCATCCCCAGTAAGGCGACATCAGCCAGTAGTTTCAGCTCCAGATCCAGCTCCGCGGTTTCACCGGCCAGGCCAGGCTTGGCAAAATTGGGAGCCTGCCTGACCGGATTGGCAAAATGCACATTGCCAAAGCCACCGCGGCCACCCCGGGCCACGGTAAGACTTTGCCCTTCCGCTGTCAGATCTGCCAGCAGCGCACCGCTCTGATGATCTCTGACCATCGTGCCAGCCGGGACCGGAATGATCAAATCCTGGCCATTCCGGCCGCTGCATTTTCTTTTGGCCCCTTTTTGGCCCGCTTCGGCCTGGAAATAGTGCTTGAAGCGGAAGTCCTGCAGTGTGCTCCGGGTCTGATCCACCTGTAAAAGCACATCACCGCCGTGGCCGCCGTCACCGCCGTCCGGTCCACCCAGGGGGATATATTTCTCCGTCCTGAAGCTGACGGAACCGTTGCCGCCGTCCCCCGCTTTTACTGTAATCGTAACGTGATCAATAAACATGGTCTTTCCCCTGTGCTCCCAAGCTGCACCCGCCGCTAACTAAAAAAGGCGCGGACAGGAGCTGCTGCACGTTTGCCGCAACCCGTGTCCGTACCCTGCTGTTAAAGGTAACTGGCTGATGTACCGTGTCAGGCCTGAGGATAAACGCTGACCTTGGTACGGGCTTTATCCAGACGCTCAAACTTAACATTGCCGGCCACCAGGGCAAAAAGGGTATCGTCTTTGCCTTTGCCGACATTTTCACCCGGATGAATTTTGGTGCCGCGCTGGCGGACAATAATGCTGCCGGCCAGGACTGGCTGACCGTCTCCGCACTTGGTGCCCAGGCGCTTGCTCTGGGAATCACGGCCGTTTTTGGTGGAACCCAAACCTTTTTTATGCGCCAGTAACTGTAAATCAACTTTGAACATGCTTCCGACCTCCCGGATATATTACCGTTTTAACGGTTTGACGGCTGCGCTTGCGTCTGCTCATCCTTCACGCTGACGTAGCGCTGACCGTAACTGAATTCAATCTGTTTGCAGCCCAGGGCCGCAACTGACATGATGGTGGCTGCCTGCGCCTGCTGCTGCCGTGATAAGGGCTCAGGGTCCGGCAGCTCAAGCATAATATCGCCCTCATGGATTGTGGTCAGCGGCTCTATGCCTGCCAGGTCCGTCAACGCTGCAATGCAGGTGGTCAGGACAGCAGTTACAGCCGCACAGATAATATCTTCACCATTAGGGGCATAACCAGCATGACCGCGGGCCTCAATGCGCCGGATCTGCTGCTGCTCATCCCGGGTCACGTCAACTTTTATCACCGTCAGCTCCGCTCAGGCAATGGTTTTAATAGCTACGCGGGTATAAGGCTGGCGATGGCCCTGTTTACGGCGATAGCCCTTTTTAGCCTTGTACTTAAAGATCACAATCTTTTTACCGCGGCCTTGCTTAACCACCTCAGCGGTAACCTTAACGCCGGCGGTTTCACTGCCCACCTTAAGTCCGGACTCATCCGAAACAGCCAGCACCTGATCAAACTCAACCGTAGTGCCTGGCTCAGCCGCCAGCTTTTCAACCAGAATTTCATCACCCACAGCAACCTTGTACTGTTTGCCGCCGGTTATAATAATGGCGTACATCTTTTGCATTACCTCCAAAATAAGACTCGCTGAAGCCCCAGGCTGCTGCCATTGCCTTTAGCAACAGGCAACATTAAAAGCCCGCTTCAAGCGGTTGCCGACCAATAGTATCATCCCGGCTCTTCAGCGTCAAGCCCGGACGATCTCATACCAGTAGCCGTCCGGATCTTCAATAAAGTACAGGCCCATCCGGGTATTTTCAAAACAGATGCAGCCCATAGCCTGATGTTTTTGATGCGCCGCTTCATAATCCGCAGTGGCCAGGCAGATATGGGATTCATTTTCGCCTAAATCATAAGGCCTGTCCTGGTGTTCCCGCAGCCAGGTTAATTCAATCTCATAGGCTCCGTTTTGATCCGTCATAAAAGCCAGCACAAAGCTGCCGTCCGCCGCGGCCTTGCGCCGGGCTACTTTCAGACCTAAAGCGTCCTGCAAAAAAGCTATGGACCGATCCAGATCCCTGACATTCAAGTTGGTATGTTTGATAACAAAGTCCATAAGGTTCTCCTCTTCTGCCTGACGGTCAATTCAGGTCAAACGGCTCACCTGGTACAGTCATGCCCAGAACTTGCGGCGCCGGCCGCAGTGCCAGTTTTTTAAGTGACTCAGCCAGTAACTGCGGTAAATGCTCGCCCCCGTTTAAGTGCATGGGAATGAGGTAAGCGGTGGGAATTTCCCTGACAAACATGAGACAGCCACAGTCAGCCTTTTCTTCCAGTCTGGCATCCAAAGGGACAAACGCGGCTTTGACCGGCAGCGCATCCGTTTGGTCAGACGCCTGCAAATAGTGGTGGATCGCGGTAAGCTGCAACTGATAAGCGCTGCGCACCTGCTGTGACGCCTCATCCTGCCAGTCCCAGTCATTCAGATCCCCCGCGTGAAAAAAGCTGCCGGCATCAGTTTGCAGCAAAAATGACACGCCGGCGTCAGTGGAGCCAAAGCAACGCAGATCCTTAAAACCCGGGACCGCCAGCGCGTCCCCGGACAAGTTACTGCCAGGATGCACAAAGTTGAAGCGGCGCCGGCGATCAGCCAGTCTATCCGGGTTGATGTCCCTGCGGCACCCTTCATCCAGTATATAGGTGGTGATGACAGTATTGTCAAAATCCAGTATATCCTGATTCCAGTGGTCATAATGGTTGTGCGAAACAAAAAAGACCACTGGTTTGCCACTCAATTCAAACTCCGCAACCGCTTTGGCCGGATCTGTAAACAGATCAAAGATAAAGACAGCCTGCTCCAGTTCCACCACAAAACCGCTGTGATTCAGATAGATAATTTTTGCGCTCATGAACAGCTAATGCTCCTCCGCTCCTTAAAGCCGAAAATTTTATCCTTACCAGGTAAGGTTTCCGCGGCCTGATTGATGGTATCGCTGCACTCATTTATCCTATTTCAGGGCGCCTTGCGCCTGACGCGGCGCGTTGCTCTGAAATAGTCAAAATCCGCAGTGTCAGCCAGGAGATACCCAATCTTAAGACCGAACGGATGACCGCCAAGCTTAAATTTTTAAGCTGAGCCGGTCGTAGCTGTTGTAGCTTAGCTATGATTTTATATGAGCAGCGGACAATAGTCCAGCACGTTAGCCTTTAAAGCCGCCGCCGGCAGACAAAAAAAGCGGACAACCTGCCGGCAGACGCAGTCATCCGTTTTTTTATCAGGCTAACCGGGGTAGCAGACTAACCGGGGCCAGGTTCAAATTAATGGACCAGCCCCCGGCCAATCAGCTCAGTTGTCGCACCCAGTTTAGCTCATCGGGCAGTTCGCCGTACTGTATCCCTGTCATGGTGTCATACAGTTTTTGGCTGACCGGGCCAATCTGGCCATTATTATAGGTAAAAACACGATCCTCATATGCCAGCTTGCCAACTGGAGAGATAACCGCGGCCGTACCAGAGCCAAAGACTTCATTAACCCGGCCCTGTTCCGATGCCTCAATCAGCTCCTTAATGGACAGGCGGCGTTCCTCCACCGCCATGCCCCAGTGTTTAGCTAACTCAATGACGGAGCGGCGGGTAATGCCGGGGAGAATACTGCCGTTGAGTGCGGGGGTCACCAGCTTGCCGTCAATGACAAAGAACACATTCATTGAGCCGACTTCTTCAATATAGGTCATGCTGATGCCGTCGAGCCACAGCACCTGATCATAACCCTTATCATGGGCGATTTCCTGCGACAGGATACTGGCGGCGTAGTTACCCGCGGTCTTGGCAAAGCCAGTCCCCCCGCGAACCGCGCGGACAAACTCATCTTCAATATAAATTGAAACCGGATCCAGGCCATGGGCATAATAGGCGCCGGAGGGCGACAGGATAATCAAAAATTTGAAGGTATCAGAGGATTTAACGCCTAAATGCGCTTCAGTCGCAATGATGAAAGGCCGAATATACAGGCTGGTGCCCGGGGTGGACGGGACCCAGTCCGCCTCCACTTCCAGCAGACGGTGCAGCCCGTCCATAACCTGGTTTACCGGCAGTTGCGGAATGCCCAGGCGGCGGGAGCTGTTGTTGATCCGTTCAAAGTTCAGCTCCGGCCTGAACAAATTGATACCGCCGTCAGCTCTGCGGTAGGCCTTCAGCCCCTCAAAGACGGACTGGCCATAATGCAGCACAATAGTGGACGGATCCATCAGCAGCGGTGCGTAGGGCTCAACCCGCGGGTTAATCCACCCTTTACCTACCACATAATCCATAACAAACATGTGATCGGTAAAAATGCTGCCAAAGCCAAGCTTGGTTTCATCAGCCGGTTTAGCTTTCAGCTTGGTGCTCTGTATAAACGCAATGGGTGTGGACATGATTAGTTACCTCCTGTAACCTCCGCGGTTTCTTTTTAAACATATATATTAATACACATTATAGAACTTAATCGGCAAAGCAGCGCCGCCGATACCTGATTTATCCTAAAACTGTTTTAAGCATTAATATTTCTGTCCGTTTCTAAACCTTTTGGGCGCAGGACCAGCCAGGGATCCGCGGGCGCTGAGAGCTGCCCCGGAAATTATGAAACCAGATAAGCCGCAAAGCCATCGGTATACTCCACCTCACCTGAGTTTAGCACCCACAGCGCTTCGGCATGATCCAGTTTACTGAGCATTTGCTTTCCGTCTTCAATACTCATGTTGAATAAAGCAGTCGTCAATGAATCCGCCTCCCCCGAACTAGCGTCAATAATCGTAACGGATAGGTAACGGTTATCCGGAAACAGCGTTTGAGGATTAATAATGTGGTGATAGCGCTGGCCGTCTACCGTATAATAGCGCTCATATACGCCGCTGGTGACCACACTAACGCCGCTGACGCTGACCGCCTTAATATAGGTCTGGCCATCTTCATCCGTCGGGTCCTTAATTCCGACCTTCCACGGCTCGCTCACACCGTCCCGGTAGCCTGCCGCCATCACATTGCCGCCCAGGCTCAGCAAAACATTACTCATGCCCGCGCTGACCAGATCCTCCACCGCCCGCTCACAGGCCAGGCCCTTGGCCCCGCTGCCTACATCCAGGCTCATGTGTGCATCCGGCAGATAAACCGTTCCGGCCTCCCAGTCAATCTGGACCTGATTAATATCCGTATACTGATTGGCCGCGCTCAGCTCTGATTGCGTTGGCAGCGCAGCCGTGGCCGGGTCATCCAGTCCCGCTTCACGGTAATCATGCCAGATTTCCAATACCGGACCCAAGGCCATATTAACCTGGCCGCCACTTAAGCTGTTAGCCCGCAGGCACTGCCGCATCAAATCCAAAACCGGCTGGCTGACAGTAACCGGAACAATGCCGGCCTGATCGTTAATGGTTTTGATATTGCTGACCCCATCATAATTATTAAAGCTGTCGTAAAGCTCATGATAATCCGTTAAAAAGTCCTTTAAGCGATTAACATAGGCCGTAAACGTCGTCTCATCCGTCGCCAGACCGACAACGGTGGTGACCGTGTCAAACACGCCTAAAAACTGAGCTTTATAACGGTACAACCCGGAGGCGGTGGCTGGATTGGCCGTTGACGCGGCGGCAGAGGCGTCCGAGCTGGCATCAGGTTCTGCGGTCGAAGTCACGGCCGGACTCAGGGTTTCCTGACTGGTAGCAGCCGCAGGCTGTTGCCGGCAACCGCTGAAGGCTAGCGAACATAACAAACTGGCAGCAGCCAAAGCTGCCGCCAGTAAGCGTTGACCGGATTGACCCAACATGTCGTCAGGCCAGTTTTTTCAGGGCACTGAGGAAATCACCGATATGAATGGTGACACTGCTCAGCAGGTCGGCATCAGCCGCGGTTCCGTCTTCGGCCACAGCCAGTCCTGCTGCCTCAGCCGGGGTTTTGCCAACAATATAATCCGCAAAGGCGCGGGCCTGGACGTCCCATTCACCCTTGGTAGCCTGAGCACTCATGCCGTAGTCTGTACCCAGGATATTCTTGGACTTAACCGCCTGTGTCGTATCTGTTACTAGTGTGCCGGTAGCGTCAAACTGCACCGGCGCTTTGCTGGCATCCAGCACCGCTGAGGTTATGACATCTTGATCATCAAGGCTGACCGCAGCGTATGTGCTGTCAATTTCAGCTGTACCCTGTTCAGGCGCGTCGCTGTCTTCGCCAACGCTGACAGAGGACGCGGTCGTGGTGACCACCGCCAGCTTCAGGCTGTCGCCCGTACTGGCGCCCAGATCCTGAGCGTTATTGATAGCTTCTTCAACGGTGTTAATAATGCCGGAGATGCTGATCGTCACGGTAGACAAGGCGTCTACGCCGTCAGCGGCGCCATCCGCGTTCAGGCTGATGCCCTTGATTTCAGCTATGGTTTTACCGACGCAATAATCTTCCAGGGCCTGGACCTGCTCATCCCAGTTGATGCCATAATCAGCGCCAAGCTCCTTTTTAGTTTTCAACTCCGCTTTGACATCTGACGTAATCTTTCCGGTCTTGTCAAACGTCACTTTTGTTTGAGCGGCATCAATGCTGATGGCAGCAATTTTACCCTCCGCATCCACCAGGACCGCGACGACGGAGGAGTCAGCCTGTGCCAGCCCGTCCGCCTCATCTGTGGCGTCCGCAGAACTGGACAGGGACGTATCCACCGCTAAACCAGTCTTTAAAGCAGCTACAGTGTCATCAGAAATGGAACTGGTTTTGCTTTCACTTTCTGCAGCGCTTGTGCCGGCAGTCTCACTGCCAGTGGTTTCCGAAGCAGCCGTGGCTGTAGTCACAGCGGCAGTCGTGGTGGTAGCAGCAGTCGTGCTGCTGCTGTCAGATGAGCAGGCCGCTAGCCCTGTCATCATCAGCGCGGCGGCAGTCAGGACGGCCAGCGTTTGACGTAAACGATTCATATAATTACCTCCCATATAGCGGCCGCCTTCCAAATGTAGTGGGGAATCAGGCAACCGCGGACCATGTTTGCAAATAATCTGAGTGATAACAGATATTTGCGGTCTCTTTTCTCAGTATAACTGGCCAATCGCGCTTTTTCTAGCGTTTTGGCACATTTTCGCTATAAAGTTCACGATAGCCCGGCAAACGCCGCAAGGCTGGCATGATCACCCGTAAAAGGCTGGCGGAAAGGATGCCGGTTGCCAA
Source organism: Oscillospiraceae bacterium (assembly GCA_028704415.1). Classification (GTDB taxonomy): domain Bacteria; phylum Bacillota; class Clostridia; order Saccharofermentanales; family Fastidiosipilaceae; genus JAAVLZ01. Next base: position 31,137 of record JAQWFM010000004.1, read on the forward strand.
GCCAAAAATTAACAGATAGGGTAAAACCCACCACAGACTGACGCCTTGAAAGAACAGGCAAAGTACGCCATACTGCCCCAGATTATGCGCTACCGCCCCCGCCGCACTAAGCAGCAGCCAGCTGCTGCGGCCGGGCAGTCGGGTCAGCAGCCACATCAGCAGGACAGACAGCAGACCACCGCCCAAGCTCAGGCATGCGGCCATAAAACCGCGAGTCAGATAGGCAAAGAAAGCCTTCAACAGCGCCAGCAGCAAGGCTTCTTTGACCCCTACAAAAAAGAGCGTATACATGACCGCTATATTGGATAAGCCAATTTTCAACTTTCCTGGCACGGGTGATGGTATAGGCGGCAGTAAATCTTCAAACCAAGACAGAACAATACCCAAAGCCAGCAGCATGGCCACCATGGCCATCCGGTGCACGCCAGTTTTATCCAGGTACCTGGGTTGTCGCTGCCGGCGGCCGGGTGGTACAGACGGACGGGAATGCCCTGCCGGCTCCGCCGGCGGAATAGGTTTTGGCACCTGATCAGTTAACAATATCGACCTCCTCCTCCTCCGCTTTTTGCTCCACATCCACCCCGGCCGCCGCGCTTTCATCCGCCCGGCGCACATTAACCAGCATTTCATTAGGCAGGCAAGCGGCAAATTGCCCGGGCTGTGATAATTTACCCGCATGCACACAGATCTGATCCGGGCAGTCTGACTCGATAAAAGCAAGACTGCCGTCTGCGTAGCGGTGCAAAATGACCGCGGGCCGCTGAGAATAACTAAAGTCTTGCTCATTATCTGAAATCAAGGGGATTGTGTCTATCAGTTGATTTTGATAGTACACATCGGCCACCAGCTGACCGGATCCGTCAGGGTCCTGGGAACGCCGGCTTTGCTGCCACCCAAGCAGGAGCAAAGCAACCGCTAAGATTGCCAGAATAATAATGATATCCCGCCGCCTGGCAAATACTCTGCCCTTTTTATTCATCCATACCTCCCGGCGCTGCTTTTACTGACTTGTCTCTATGTTTCTCCAGGTTATTTTAGCCTATTATGCTACCGCCTGCCGGTGGTCCGTCAAGCCACACGGCTTGAGTGTTGCTGCGTGCTGCCCCAGGTCAGGGAAAAAAGATAGCACCACGTAAATATTTTGTGAACAACTGATGACTTTTTTGGTTGTACCCAGCTGAATATTCCGATATGATGAAAGTGAATTACTTTCGCAGCTTACGCGTATAAACTGCGGAAACAGGAGGTCACAATGGAGAGTTGTTTTAAACTGAAAGAAAACGGGACCAAAGTCAGCACAGAAATTATAGCTGGCTTAACGACATTTTTTGCTATGTCGTACATCGTCATTGTAAACCCCAATATTTTGTCCCAGACAGGAATGGGATGGGGGGCAGTTTACCTGGCCACGATCATATCATCTGTGGTCGGTACACTCATTATGGGGCTTTACGCCAATGTGCCTTACGCGCAGGCACCTGGCATGGGGCTGAATGCCTTTTTCACTTACACGGTCTGCTTTACGCTGGGCTTTACCTGGCAGCAAGCGCTTTCCATGGTCTTTATTTGCGGTTTGATCAATATTTTAATCACAGTTACTAAAGTCCGGAAAGCCATTATTAAATCAATTCCGCCTACCCTGCAGCACGCGATCAGCGGCGGTATCGGTATTTTTATTGCATACATTGGTATGAAAAATGCCGGTCTGCTGTCATTTACCGCTGATCCCGGGACCTATTCAGTAGTAGGTGAATTTGACCCTGAGGCCGCCACAGTCGTGGTTAACGCCTCTATCGTACCAGCCTTGGTAGATTTCAATACCATGGGCGTATTGCTGGCCTTGATTGCTGTGGTCATCACTATTATCCTCTTGATTCTGAATGTTAAGGGTGCCATCCTGATTGGCATCCTGGCCGCCACCGTCATAGGGATTCCCATGGGCGTCACCCATCTGACAGCCAATGACACCTATCATATGGGTGAGGCATTTGCTGAGTTAGGCAGCACGTTTGGGGTTATCTTTACCAAGGCCGGCCTGGGCAGCCTGTTTGCAGATAATACTAAAATTCTGGTGGCCTTAATGACCATTTTCTCGTTCAGCCTGACCGATACGTTTGACACTATTGGTACCTTTATTGGTACCGGTCAGCGCAGCGGCATTTTCAGCGCGCAAGATGAAGCCGCTATGGAAAACAACCCGGGGGTATCCTCAAAGTTAGACCGCGCGCTGATCTCTGACTCGGTCGCTACCTCTATCGGCGCCATATTTGGTACCTCCAACACCACAACCTATGTGGAGAGCGCCACCGGTATCGGAGCCGGCGGACGGACAGGCCTGACCTCCGTGGTTACCGCCATCTTATTCCTGCTGTGCATCCCGCTGGTCCCACTGGCCAGTGCCGTTCCTACGCAGGCCACCGCGGCAGCTTTGATTATTGTAGGCGTCATGATGTGCTCTTCCTTTAAGGAGATCAACTGGGAAGATTTGACTGAGGCAATACCGGCCTTTTTCACCGCTGTGGTAATGGGCTTTATGTACAGTATTACTACCGGTATCGCCTTTGGTTTTATCACCTACTGCCTGGTCGTGCTGGTTCGCCGCCTGTCCGGTAAAGATAAAACCACCCGCCTGCATCCAATTTTAATCGTGGCAACCTGTCTGTTTATCTTGAATTTTGTGCTCAACGCGCTGTTCTGAGCAACCTCAGTTTTGGAATCCGGCGGCTTTCCTGGCCGCCCGACACCTCTGGTTTCCTGTAACCAGAGGTGTTTTTTTTTGCTTAAGTAGCCAGCCTCACCGCAGGCTGGGCCGGTTCATGTTAAGGTAAAGGCAGGCGAAATAAGCACGCCAAGAGGTATTTATGCAAAAATTATTATTTTTAGGTGAGTTAAGTCCGGCCTTAAAGCAAAAACTGACTGCGGCGTTGCCGGAATGGCAGGTCAGTTTTCAGCAGGACCCGTCCGCTAAGGCGCCGGCGCAGCTGCTGGCTGAGGTAACCGCCCTGGCAGGCCAGGTCAGCGGCCCGTTCATAAAGGCAGCGCTGCCCGAGGCCCGGCAGCTGGGCTGGATCCAGTCCTGGAGCGCCGGCATTAATCATCTGCCCCTGCCGCTGCTGGCTCAGCATGGGATCCTGGTCAGCACGCAAAGCGGGATTCACGCGGCCTCTATTTCTGAAACCATCGTGGGCACTATGATAGCCATGGTACGGCAGTTTCAAACCTGCCAGCGCAAGCAGGCGGCCGGGGTCTGGCAGCAGGATGACCGGACCAGACTTAGCACCATACACGGAAAGCGTGTCGGTATTTTGGGCGCCGGGCATATTGGCCAGGAGACCGCCCGGCTGCTCAAGGCCTTTAACCTGGAGACCTGGGGGCTGCGCAGCCACCAGACTGCTACAGAGTGGATAGACCATGTGGTCACGCCGGCCACCGTGGATGCTTTACTGCGGGCCTGTGACTTTGTGGTTAATATCTTGCCGGCGACCCCTGAGACCAGAGGCTTTATGAACCGGGAGCGGTTCAGTCTCATGCGGCCGAAGAGCCGCTACATTTCAGTGGGCCGGGGCCAGACTACTGATACAGCCGCGCTGACTGAAGCGCTGCAAAGCGGCAAACTGGCGGCCGCCGCTCTGGATGTGACCGACCCTGAGCCCCTGCCAGCAGGACACCCGCTATGGTATTTGCCGCAAGTTTTTTTGATGCCCCATCAAGCCGGTCTGTTTGACCAATATGATAACCAAGCGCTGACGGTTTTGATTGATAATGCCCGCGCCTTTGCCCAAACCGGCCAGCCTGCAGTCAATTTAGCGGATTTAAAGCGCGGTTACTAAAACGGCGGCAGGCTCAGACTGCCGCCAAACCATCCATAATATCAGCTGATCTGCCGGTGAGCTAAGTCTACCGCCCGGTCAGTCGGCAGCAGATTCAGTTCACCACCGCCCAGATACGGCAGCAGTTGAGCCTTAGTCAGCAATAACGGCATCCGCGCGTGGATACTTTTGACAGGTTCAGCCGCGGCCTGAGTAAGAATCACAAATTGCCAGCCCGTATCAGCAGAGCCATGGTAAAGGCCGGCCAAATACAGTAATTCTTGCTGAGGCGCAAAGAAGCAATGGCCGGCGCCGGCGCGGCCGCGACCCGCGCCCGACTCCCATTCATAAAATCCGGTTGCCGGAACCGCGCAGCGGCGGGTCTTAAAATCAGCCGCAAAAAGCGGTTTTTGCGCCGCAGTCTCCGCCCTGGCATTAATCAGCAGCTGGCGTTTACCCGTCAACAGATAACCCCATTTCATGAGGCAGGCAATATAGCTGCCGGGTTTAGCAGGCAGCGCGGCGTGGTCCTTGCCTGCCGGCATTGCGGTTGCAGTCGCTAAAGGCTGCGCTGCCGCCAGCAAGACCGGTGCCAGCATGCCCGGGCAAACATCCGCCTCCGGCAGGGCTTGAGCCGCTGGCGCACCAAATTGACGACTGATATAGTTTCTTATGGCTTCCAGTTCGCTGAGATCGCGCTCCGTAAAAAGGGTGTAGCGTCCGCACATGTCTCTATTCCCTCCGGTCTTTTCAAGGTCCCGGCTTTAAACCAATTGCTCCAGGCCGGCCCGGGCTTCAGGCGTCAAATCGTGCCGCCGCAGGTCTTGAATCAAGCCTGCCACCTCACCGTGAAATACCACGGCATCCCAGCCGCAAAGCTTGGCCCCTGAAGCATTGAGGGGCATATCATCTATAAACAGCGTTTCAGAGGGCAGCAAATGATAATACTGCACAAAAGCCTGGTAAATTTCCGGCTGTGGTTTCAGCAATCCCCAATCTGCGGAAACAAACTCACCCTCCATATACTGCAGCAAGGGCAGCATCCCTTGCCTGAACACATGGTACATCCGGGAGGCATTAGTGAGGACATATAATTTGCAGCCGGCCTTTTTTAGTTGAGCCAGGAGCGTCTGCATACCCGGCTGCAAGGTCAATTCCTGATGCCACTCCAACAGGCAGCGCCTGGCGGCGGGCCGCAGCGCCACCGGAATTCTGGGTTGAATCAAGCTCCAGGCTTGCTCCGGCATTAACTGGCCCCGGTCCATACTCACCCATTCTAATGACCGGAACAGCTCATTCCGTAAAATTCTGCGGTCCTCAGCGGCCGCGGCAAAACGACTGATATAGCTCTCCACATCGTATTTTATGAGAACGTTTCCCATATCAAAAACCAGATTTTGTATCATTTTACCTGATCTCCCCTCAGATTAACCGCAGCAGAATACAGCTGCTTACGCTAGATTTAAACACAGGCCCTCCAAAGTAGCCAGCCCGAGTCTTGGCCTAATTGCCGCAGATCCCCGCCTGAAGCGGCGAAAATTCTGGTATAATCAGGTTGATTTAGCCGTTTTATATAAATTGTTACCCACAGATCATAAATTCTTTTAAAGGATCTTGCAAAGGCGCTAAGGCATGCTAGAATAGGCCAATTGTGAACATCCAATGAGTAAACAGTCAAAATACGGTTAAGGCTTAGATTGAAGGGGATAACGCACATGACGTTAAAAGAGTTATTAATTGGAAAGCCGCTTAAAAGCAGCGATCTGAAATCAGAAAAACTATCCAGGCGCTGGGGCCTGCCAATTATGGCCAGCGACGCAGTTTCTTCTGTAGCCTACGCGGTTGAAGAAATCCTGCTGGTATTGGTTCCTATCTTAGGTTTGGGCGCATTTCATTATGTACCTTGGGTGGTCGTGGCTATTTTAAGTTTACTGATCATCCTGATCTTTTCTTACGCTCAGATTATTCAACATTATCCCAATGGCGGCGGCGCTTATGTTGTTTCCCAGGAGAATCTGGGGGAAAAGCCAGCTTTGCTGGCCGCAGCTGCTCTGGTCGTGGATTATATCATGACCGTTGCCGTCAGTATTTCCGCAGCCTCCATGGCCATTTTGTCCGCTTTCCCTGAGCTAGACGGTTATCAGGTCTGGATTTCACTGGGCTGCATCCTCTTGCTGACCTTAGGCAATCTGCGGGGAATGCGGGAGTCCGCTAAGCTTTTTGGCACCCCCACCTACTTATTTATTGTTTTAATGCTCCTGATGATAGTAGTCGGATTCATCCGTATGGCGACCGGCAATCTGGCTCCGATCATCTACTCCACCACTCAGACTATCCTGCCGCTGGCGGCCGCGCCCAGCGTCTTTGTGATTCTGAAAGCTTTTTCCTCAGGTTGTTCGGCCTTGACCGGTGTGGAAGCGGTCAGCAACGCGGTGCCAAGCTTTGAGGAACCGTCTCGTAAAAACGCCAAGCATGTTTTATATATGTTGGGGCTGGTGATTTTAGCCATTTTTGGCGGCACCACCATTTTAGCTACCCAACTTCAGGTTATGCCCATAGATGAGATGACGGTTACGGCGCAGATGGCTAAGGCGATTTTTGGCAGCACCCCACTCTACTATTTGATTCAGGCTTTTACCGCGCTGATCCTGATCTTAGCAGCCAATACCGCCTACAATGGTTTGCCGACCTTACTGCATATCCTGGCGCAGGACAGTTATGTTCCCCGTCAATTTGAGCATAGGGGCGCTAAACTTAGTTTTTCAAATGGTATTTTGTTTATTTCGATTTGCGCCTCCCTGCTGGTAATTGCTTTTCAAAGCTCGCCTCACCGCTTAATCCCCATGTACTCAGTTGGGGTTTTCATCTCATTTACTCTGGCCCAGACTGGCATGCTCAAAAAGTGGCATCGCGAAAAGGAACGTGGCTGGCAGTATAAGTCTCTCATCAATGCGTTTGGCGGAGTGGTTACCGCTGTCGGCGCAGTCATTGTGTTCGTTTCCAAGTTTTTGGAAGGCGCCTGGATGCTGGCGATAGTCCTGCCGGGTCTGTTGATCCTGATGCTGGCGATTAAAAACCACTATAATCGCGTCCATGAACAGTTAGCATTGCCCAGTCTCAGACCTTTTTACGAATATAAGGGGATTGTGCAGCGGCTGAATGCGGTTTCCGCGGCGGCCGAAAAAGCCAAGCTCCCTACGGTTAACGTCATCATTCTCATCCAGTCCATCAACAAAGCGACGCTTAAAGCCATCAATTACGCGGTCAGTCTGACCCCGCATATTACAGCCGTGCATATTGCCAGTGAACCTGAGCATGCGCAAAAGCTGCAGGAGCAGTGGCAGCAGCTGGAAATGCCTTTCCCGCTGGAAACTATTGATGCGCCTTACCGGGATATCATCACCCCCTTACGCCAATATGTGACTGAACGCGCAACCAAACTGGGGCATGGGCAAACCTTATCCATCATTTTAATCAAGTATGTTGCCAGCCGCTGGTATGACCGGGTGCTGCATAACCAGACGACCTATTTTATGGAACATGCGCTAAGCCGCTACAAAAATGTGGTCTCCATATTGGTTCCTTATCATTACAATTTGAAGGTGACCGAAGAAGAACGCGCCCTGAGAGAGCTGGAATATCGCCAGGAACTGCTTAAGGCAGCCGGTACCGAAGAAGATAGCAAAGAAAAGCCAGGCGGTCCCCCAGAGCCGGAGGCCTAGGGTTCAGGCTAAGCCTGCAGGTCACGATTCATGCTAATAACTTAATTATAATAAACAACTGTATTTAATAAGGCTATAAGGCGGTTGACAGCCGTCTGCTCCGGTGTTAAATTCGCGGCAACCCACCCAAAAGCGCAGATCTGGGCCACGGGTTTTACACCCACTGTTTGCAGAGAGCCGCCCCTGCTGAAACCGCGGTAACAGCCTGTAAAGCTTATCTCCCAGTCAGCTGTCTGACCTAAGCCTGGCCCCGGATTCCCCCGGGTCCGCCCCCTGGTTGTAAGTCGGATCGGTACCGCACCGTTATTGGCGGAGGGGTCAGCACCTGAAGCAAGCAGCTTCAAGCTGCTCTGACCCGGTTACTGAGAGGCCGTCTTGGGGCGGCAAACAGAGTGGTAACGCGGAGTGAACCTTCGTCTCTGATATAGGAGACGGAGGTTTTTTTATTTGCGCTTACCCCGACACAAAGCAAAGTCGCTGGTCCGGTGAGTTGGGGGAGGTTTGTGAAGAAAGGAAGTACTTAGCAATGAACGGTATCGCAATTCTTTTAGTGGCCATCGTAGCTTTGGCTTGTGGTTACATCTTTTATGGCAGGTGGCTGGCTAAAAAGTGGGGCATTGACCCCCAGGCCAAAACACCTGCGGTCACCCAGGAGGACGGGCAGGATTATATTCCCACCCACCGGGCTGTGGTTTTTGCGCATCAGTTCAACGCGATTGCCGGAGCAGGTCCCATTACAGGTCCGATTATTGCCGCGGTATTCGGCTGGGTCCCCGCGTTTTTGTGGATCGTGGTAGGTGGTATCTTTTTTGGAGCCGTCCAGGATTTTGGGGCGCTGTATGCCTCAGTGAAAAACGAAGGCAAGTCCATTGGCCTGATCATTGAAAAATATATCGGTCAGACGGGCCGCAAATTATTCCTGTCATTTTCCTGGATTTTCTCTTTACTGGTTATCGCCGCCTTTGGCGACATTGTGGCGTCAACATTCAGCGCCGCTCCGGACGGCGGTTGGTCTTTAGCAGCGGCGGTTACCCAATCTGCGACTACCAAGCCCAGCGCGGCGGCCGGCTCTATCTCCATGCTCTACATCCTGGGCGCGATCATTTATGGTTTTTATATGCGCTACCGCAAGCCTAAGCCTGCTGAAATGTTTGTTTCCGGGCTGCTGTTGTTTGTGCTCCTGATGGCCGGCGGCATGCTGCTGCCTATCTATCTGAATAAGATGGCCTGGCTGCTGATCATTTTTGCCTACATTTTTGCCGCTGCAGTGGTGCCCATGTGGGTGCTGATCCAGCCACGGGATTACCTGAGCATCTATCTGCTGGTCACCATGATCCTGGTCGCCGTGTTTGGCATTTTTACGACCAATCCCAGCATGAACCTGAATGCGTTTAATGGGTTTGCCGTCAGCGGCAAGACGCTGTTCCCCACGCTGTTTGTGACCATCGCCTGCGGCGCCATATCTGGTTTCCACAGCCTGGTCTCCTCAGGTACGACCTCCAAGCAGGTCAAAAATGAAAAAGACATGCTCCCCATCAGCTATGGCGCCATGATGTGCGAAAGCTTACTGGCCGTCGTTGCGCTGGTGGTCGCCGGCGCGGCGGCAAGCGGCGGTACCTTGCCGGATGGCACACCGTTCCTGATTTTTGCGGCCGGCGTCAGCGGCTTCTTTCAAAAATTAGGTATGTCTGAATATGTGGCCTCGGCCACCATTACCATGTGCCTGTCCGCCTTAGGCCTGACCACCCTGGATTCAGTAGCCCGGATCGGGCGGATGGCGCTGCAGGAATTGTTACTGGGTTCGGGGCAGACCGCGCCCAACCAGGCAGTAGCCTTTATCACCAATAAGTATGTCGCCACCGGCCTGACCCTGCTGTTTGGTTTTCTGCTTTCCTTAGGCGGATATAACAACATCTGGGCTTTGTTTGGCTCGGCCAACCAGTTGCTCGGCGCCCTGGTCCTGATCGCTCTGGCAGTCTTTCTTAAAGTCACCGGACGTAAAGGCTGGATGCTCTATGTACCCATGGCCTTCATGCTGGTCGTTACCCTGAGCGCGCTGGTCATGGCCGTGGTCAATATATTTGGCAAGATGGCTGCCGGCAGCTTTGCTTTCCTGACCGATGGCCTGCAATTAATTGTCGCCGTACTTTTGGTGGTCCTGGCAGTCAATGTGGCTTTCCACGGTGTCCGGAAATTGCTGCAGGGTAAAGCCAATCCAGAGCAGCTGGCGGATAAGCCGCTGAACTCTTCAGTCAAATAAGTTTACCTGATTAGTCCTTTCAACTAACCTCGTCTCCTGCTGGCTGCAAGCCGGCAACCGGCGGGGTTAGTTTTTATGTTGGCAGGCTGATATTGACCTTAAGCCTTGCCTCCCCCGCGCAGACTGCCTGGCCTGGCGCAACTCCGGCTGCAGCTGCAGCTTGCGTTTACTTTGTAGGGGAAACGTTGGCATTTGTAATATTTTATACGTGATATTTTATTGCATTTTTCAGAATTCGTGATAAAATGTATTTGTTCTAAAAAGAACAATAAAATGATTCCTGGCTTTGAGGAGGTTTATATGGCACGTTTTACGTTACCTAGAGACATTTATTACGGACCAGGTGCAATTAATGACCTGGCAAAACTGACGGCTTATAAGCGAGCGATTATTGTTACCGGCGGACACTCCATGAAAAGAACCGGTTTCCTGGATAAGACTGAAGCCTGTTTAAAAAAAGCAGGTATGGAAACCCTGATTTTGGACGGTGTTGAACCGGATCCTTCTATTGAAACGGTGTACCGCGGGGCAAAAATCATGGCTGAATTCAAGCCTGATTTGATTGTCGCCCTGGGCGGTGGTTCACCCCTGGATGCGGCTAAAGCCATGTGGGTATTTTACGAGCATCCTGAAAAAACCTTTGACGACATTAAGGATCCTTTCAGTCTGCCGCCCCTGCGCCAAAAGGCTCACTTTTTGGCCATTCCTTCCACCAGCGGCACGGCTTCTGAAGTCACGGCCTTTTCCGTCATTACCGATTATTCAACCAACATCAAATATCCGTTAGCCGACTTTGAAATTACACCGGATATTGCCGTGCTGGATATGGATATCCCTCTGACCATGCCTCAGACCTTGACTGCCCATACCGGTATAGACGCTTTAACGCATGCCTTGGAGGCTTTTGTGGCCTCCGCACGGTCGGATTTTTCGGATCCGCTGGCTCTGAAAGCAATCAGCGATATTTTTGATAACCTGGTAGATTCTTATAATGGCAGTAAAGAAGCCCGCGGCAAGATGCATGTGGCCCAGTGTCTGGCCGGGATGGCCTTTTCTAACGCGCTGCTGGGAATATCCCACAGTCTGGCCCATAAGTCCGGCGCGGAGTTTCATATCACCCACGGTTGCTGCAACGCCATTTTGCTGCCGTCAGTCATCCAGTTTAACGCAGCAGTGGTGATGGACCGCTACGCTGAGGTCGCCCGTTATCTGGGTTTACCCGGCGGTACCAGCAAGCAGCTGACCGACAATCTGGTCGCGGCTATTCGCCGGCTTAATCAGCAGGTGGGTATCGCCCAGACCTTTAAAGAAAACGGCGTGACTGAAGAGCACTTTAAGGCAGTCGTTGACCGGATTGCGGAGAATGCGGTAGGTGATCCCTGCACGGCGTCCAACCCCCGCAAGGCTGAAAAAGCCGATATGAAAAAGATCCTGGAAGCAGCCTTCTATGGCAAAGAGATCTGCTACTAAGTAAGGACTGCGTAAGGACTGCGGCTGACAGGACTAAGCACTGACCAAGCAACATCAAGCTCATAAAACGCTCCGGGGCTCAGACAGCCGCGGAGCGTTTTTATACCGGTCGGCCGTCTGGTCAGGCAGGTCGGCCGTCAGGTCCGGTCAGCGCACCAGGCCATAGGGCCAGTCCATCAGGCCTCCAAAACTGACCGCATGGTCATAGCCCAGCTTATGCAGCACCCGGACCGCCTGTACGGCCCGGGCTCCGCTGAGACAATAAACCAGGATCTCAGCCTGCCGGTCCGGCAACTCTGCCGCCGCCCGGGCCTCCAGCTGATAGAGCGGGATCAGGCGTGCATGCTTAATATGGCCACTCTGGTATTCTGAGCCTTCCCGCACATCCAGAATAATCGCCTGGGGATTAGCCTTGATCCGCTCCTGGGCTTCAGCCGCCGTGAGTGTCTGCGATCCGGTCATGGTTTTAAAAAAATTGAACATAGTCTTACCCCTCATTTTTCTTTATGCCGCCAGCTGCACCCAGTTGACGGGGCTTAGGTGATCCCGGACGGGATCGGCGGATAGGCCGGCGGTGTAAGCGCCTTATATTATTTTATTCTAATGTAGTAATATAAAAATTACCTCAGGATCTGTCAAGTCCACAGGATATAAAAAAGCAAACTTACCGTAAAATCCTGGTCCGCCAAGTAATTCAGGCGCCCTCCCCTCCTGGGTTGGCCGCCTTAGGGCAGCTATCCGCTCAGCCAAACCGCCAGGCGCAGGCGCCCTGACCCGTCTGGCAGGGTGATCTTTGCGGCTGCGCTGGCAAAGGCCGCCGGGCCTGCCCTCTTTACAGCAGCCGTCTTTGTCTATATGCTGTACAAAAAGATCTGCGCCAAGCAGTTTTAAAAGGATGTAAACGTGTCATGAATCAGGATGCCGATTATCTAGCCGGACTTTTAAAGGTACTGGCCAACGCCAACCGCCTGCAGTTGTTGTGCGGGCTCAGCCATCAGGAACTCAATGTCAGTCAGCTGGGCCTGTTGCTGCCTGAGCTGTCTCAGTCCGCTTTATCTCAGCATCTGGCTATTCTGAAAAAGCACGGCGTACTGACGTCCCGGAAAGACGGGCTGAAGGTCTATTACCAGATTGCCGACGACCGGATAGAAAAAGTAATCCGCGTATTGCAGGAAAATTATTGTCCGGATTCCCAGCTGCTGCTCTGAAGCTTAATCCGGAGAGCCCGCATTTCCGGCCGTCACTTCAGCGCGCGCTTACTTATCAGCAGATAAAATTTCATCATTATATTTTATTATTTCATGTGGTTATACTACAAGCAGACCGCAGTCGCAGCGGCTGCGTTTTTTTATGTCCTATGAAAGAAGGCGCTCACAATGCTGCATGATCTTATTATTATCGGAGCCGGTCCCGCCGGGGCCAGCGCGGCTATTTATGCCGCCAGCCGGGGCTTAGCGGTGCTTTTATTAGAACAGCAAGCCGTAGGCGGGCTGATTGGTCAGGTATCGACTGTAACGCACTACGCGGCTATAGAGACCCATGAAACCGGCGCCAGTTTTGCCACACGGCTGCAAGCGCAATTAGTGGCTGCCGGGGTTCAGGTTTGTCTGGAGCCGGTCCGGCAAGTTAGCTTGGCCGCTCCGCTCAAAACCGTTCAAACCACAGCCAACACTTATCAGGCGCGCGCAGTCATCCTGGCTAACGGCAGCACGGCCAATCGTCTGGCCATCCCTGGCGCAGCTACGCTGGACGGTCATGGCATGAATCTGAACGCCGCCCGTGAGGGCCAGGCTTACGCCGGACACAACTTATATGTGGTGGGCGGCGCGGATGGCGCCATAAAAGAGGCGCTCTACCTGGCTCAGTTTGCGCATAAACTGGTCGTCATCCATTTTGAAGATCAGCTAAGCGCAATCCCGCAATTTACCCGGCCTTTGCTGCAGTTGCCCAATCTGGAACTGCGGCTGCATACGCGCCTCACCGCAGTGGAAGGCGAAACTGCCCTTTCCCGCCTGCATCTGACAGATGAGCATAGTGGGCAAAGCCAGTGGCGCGATGACCCCGGCGCCGGTGTGTTTGTGTACACTGGTTCCACGCCTAATACTGCTTTGTATCCTGAGCTCAAGCTAGATAAAGGCTACATCCCGGTCAATGAAAAGATGGAAACGGCGCTGCCCGGGGTATATGCAGCCGGCGATATCCGGGTCAAGCAAGTCCGCCAAGTCGCAACTGCAGTAGCCGACGGCGCCATTGCGGGCATTAACGCGGCGGCATTTATCCAGTCAGGCGCTCCCGCCTGAACGAGACGCGTAGCAAGAGCAAAATCATAGCGCCAGGGCCAACTGGGGGGCTCTGATCCCGCCCCGGCTCAAGCTGCCGGCTGACTGATGATTGCGGCTTGTCAGTGGCCGCTACTATCTTTATAATGTACCTTGTGTCCCGGCGCTCCCGGTGCAAGGTATATGCGGCCGTGGTGAAATTGGCAGACACGCTGGATTTAGGTTCCAGTGAGCAATCGTGCAGGTTCAACTCCTGTCGGCCGCACCAAGTTTGTCAGGTTGAAATGAATGCAGCATCGTATTTGTTTCAACCTGTTTTTTGTGTTTTACGCAGCCATACCAGGCGGTCAAAACGCCAGGGCTTGCTCTAAATCCAGCCATAAAAACCGCTTTGTTATTGCTTGTCAAACACATTTTACATGATAAAAACGGGTAATATCAAAACCCTTTGATAGCGAGAACACCTTCCTCAATATATTTTGGGAAAGCAGGAGGGCACTATATGGAGATTGGAACACAAATAAGAAAGCTGCGAACAGAAATGAAGCTGTCGCAAGAGGAATTAGCAGCTAAAATATTTGTCTCCCGACAAACAATTTCAAATTGGGAAAATGACAAGAATTATCCGGATTTAAACAGTTTGGTACTATTAAGTTCTCTGTTTAGTGTCTCTCTTGACATACTAATTAAGGGAGATCTTGAAAAAATGGAATGGGAAATCAAGCGAGAAGACTTGCATCGGTTTAAGCGTGATGGTGCAAATTTTACTGTGTTGTTTTTATGCATGATGGTCCTACCGGTTCCGCTGGTGAAATGGGGGATATATCGGAGCTGGAATATGGGCCCTGCTTGCAGCTATCACCTTACTTTATGCAAGATTAATTGAAAAAAAAAAGAGTATGATATTCAGACCTACAAAGAAATTATTGCTTTTTATGAGGGGAAAAGCCTGGGTGAGATTGAAAAAAATCGTGAGTACGGCAAACATCCCTGTCAAAAAGTGCTGTTAGCAATCGCTGCGGGTTTACTGACACTCGCAGTTGCGGCCGTTATGTAGTTTATAATGTAATCTCGCAAGTTACTTGCTTATGTCATTTAAAGCTAAGCAGAATTTTATAAAAGCTGCAGCTATTTGGGCCTAAGGACATAAGCTAAAGTCATGTAAAGGAATTTGAATCCATACATGACTTTTGTTTTATCTGTCAGGCGATTCCCGGTACTGAGCAGCCATCAGACCATTCTTTTCCAGCCGGAGTAAGAAAGGTTGTCAAGCTGCCAAGCTGAGACCTTGAATGAATCATACTGGCGCCTGAGCCCCTACCCTGGCCTTGGCTCACCGCGTGGCTAATGCCGGCAAAGGCTGGCGCATATGGCTTTTTTGCCGTTACTTGCCTAAAATGGCCTTGAGGGATTGAGCCCTCAGACCTGAGTTGACGCAGGTAAAGCTTAACGCCGCATTATCTTCTGCAGGAGTAAAGTCCGTGTCCTTTGTGATCATTCATCAGGATATCACGCAACTGGCAGTTGACGCCATAGTTAACGCCGCTAACCCGGAACTGCTAAGGGGGGACGGTGTCTGTGGCGCCATCTTCAGAGCCGCCGGCGCAACAAAGCTCCAGGCCGCCTGCCAAAAGCTAGCCCCCATCCAAACAGGCCAGGCGGTCATAACGCCAGGCTTTAACTTGGCCGCCAAGTACATCATCCACGCGGTCGGGCCGGTCTACCAGCGGCAGGATCCGGCCCAAAGCGCCAGACTGCTTCGCCTGGCCTATACCAATTCGCTGCGCTTAGCGGTGGAATATAAGTGTGCCAGTATAGCGTTTCCGCTCATATCCAGCGGGGTCTATGGCTATCCTGCGGCATTGGCTCAGCAGGTAGCCGCGGCTGCTATTCAAGCGTTTTTGCGGGAGCATGAGCTTGAGGTAACGCTGGTCTTGTTTGACCGGCAAACCTAGCCCGGGGCGCCAATATAGCGGTATGCTTACCTAAGCCACACTGACCTTTATGGGTTAGTGCAAAACACTAAACCAGATCAACTGCTATAGCATAATGATGAAGAGGTATACTAGTATGACTACGGATTCGCCCATTAAGTTAAATTCGTTTACACTGGATTGTCTGCAGGCCCAGAAACTCGCTGCCTTTTACGCGCGCTTGCTGCAATGGGAGGTTGTGTACACAGACAATGACTATGCCGTGGCCGCGCCGCCCCGGACCGCCCTGGGCGCGTATCCGGGGCTGACCTTCCAGAGCAATCCGGATTATCTGGCGCCGGTCTGGCCGGAAACCGCTGACTGCCAGCAGCAAATGGCTCATCTGGATTTTGCGGTAGCCGATATGACGCTAGCGGTGCAGACCGCCCTAGACTGCGGGGCCAGGCTGGCACCGGTCCAGTTTTCAGACCAATGGACGGTCATGTTTGACCCCAGCGGTCATCCCTTTTGCCTATGCTTACTGCCGCAGCTGTTTAACTCCGCGGATTTTGCCCTGCGCTAAACTGAGCAACGACGGTAGCCGCCAAGCCCGCAGATCAAAGACCTGAATCTTGGCTGCTGCCGTTACTTTTATATATGGTGGCATTGGGAACGTACATACTCCTGAGGATGATTAACGAACAACACATTTATGCTGTTTGCAATTCATTTTAAAGGGAGTTTTTTTATGCCACAAACAAAATTTCAGGCATTCATTTTTAGCTTAATCATGGTTGGCGTAATGGCATGTCTGATGTGCCCCGCAATGAGTTTCGTGGCTACCCTGTTATTTAATGAGATCAATAAAAATTTCATAGCCATATGGCTGCAAACAGCTGCGCTGATCTTTCTATAGATCATTTGCCGTGAGATACAGCTGTCCGTTCAGGTTTTGTGGCATAATCTAGCTAACGCGAAGTGTCAGCCGCCGCGGCGGCCTGCCGTCAGACGGCAAGCGTCGTGGCAGACGCACCCAGTTTTGCTATCCCCCGTTTCCGGCTTGCCGCCGGTACCGTTACAAGGAGCAGTATTATGTTTGAGCAGCTGACTATTGCCCATCCCGCCCAAGCCATTAAGCTCCAGGATTTTGATCCTGATGAAACCCTGGAGCTCAGTAAGGAAACCGTCAAACCGCTGATGAAAGATCTGCGCAAGCGCTTTGCCCGCTGTCAGGAAAAGCTTTATGCCGCTAAAGACTATGCGCTTTTGCTGGTACTGCAGGGCATGGACTGCAGTGGTAAAGATGGTACCGTAAAAAAAGTCTTATATGGGATTAACCCTAATGGTTTTTACGTTCAGGCCTTTAAAGAGCCGACCCCCCTGGAATTAGGGCATGACTACTTATGGCGGGTACACCAAAAAGCACCAGCTAAAGGGCAGATTGGTATATTTAATCGCTCCTATTATGAGGACGTACTGGTGACCAGGGTCCACGGAACCATAGATGATGCCGTAGCCCAGCGCCGGTTTGCGGAAATTCGCAATTTTGAGCAATACCTGACGGACAATCATACGATCGTGCTAAAATTCTTTTTGCATATCTCTAAAGACTTTCAAAAAGAAAAACTGGACGACCGGCTCACTCACCCAGATAAAAACTGGAAGTTTTCTGAGGCGGATTTACGGGAACGCCAATATTGGGAGCATTATCAGCGCTATTATGAAGATGTCCTGAATAACTGCAGCACCGCTAACGCACCCTGGTACATTGTGCCGGCGGATCGCCGCTGGTTCCGTAACTATATGATTTTGGACACAATTGTCACGGCACTGGAGGGGCTGGATTTGCACTACCCCACCTTGCAAGGCAATGTGGATAAACTGATTAAAGAGCTCAAGCACAGCGATAAAGCCAAGCCGCTGCCTAAAGCAGCTGACCAGGCTTAAAGGTCAATGCCCAAAACTTGCTTGACCAGCAGGCCAATTCCAAAAGAAATACAGGCCACCCCCAGGCTGATCCCCACCATGGTGAGGAAGTTTTTCCGGAAGGGGCGGCCCTTAGCTACCGAAATGTAATAGTTGAAGGCGGCAATAATGAGTACGGCTAAAAGCAAAGTCAGGCACAAAGCTCCCAGATAAGCCGGAGCCGGCATTAGCAGAAACGGCAGGATCAAAATAGCCACAGTCAACAGATAGGCCGCCCCAGTGTAAAGGGCAGAACGCCTGGCATTTTTGTTGCCGGCTTCACGGGAAGACAGATAGCCTGAGGCGGTCATAGATAAGGTAGCGGATACACCGGTGATTAAGCCTGCCATAGCAATGACCTGGGTATTTTGCATGGCTAAGGTGTAACCGGCTAAGGCGCCGGTCAATTCAACCAGCGCGTCATTCATGCCCAAAACCATATCACCCACATAGTGCAGCCGCTCTTCATCCAGGATACTGATCAGCTTTTGTTCATGCTGTTCTTCCTCAGCTATAATTTGCTTTAGCTCGGGAAAGGTCTCCAGATTAGCCTGGTAACAGGCAATCGTCTTATCCTCTCCTCCCTCCAGCCATTTAAGGGCAAAGGTGTAACCTAACACCCGCGCCAGCAGCCGATAACAGGTCATTTTAAACCGGTTAAGCTGAATGGAGGAGCCGGTATGGGCTGCAAATACAGCCGCGTGCCGCTCCTCCTCCGCCGCAATTGCCAGCAGCGTGGCCCGATCTTGCTTGTGCTTGACTTGCCCGGCTACCGCCCGGTACAGGGCGGCGCCTTCCGCTTCAGCCCGCTGAATTTTGACCCAGTCTTTCCTATTGGTTTGCCGCATATCAGTCCATCCTTACAAGCGCAGACTAAAACTCCCCCACTCTTCAGTACTTGCGGTCAAAATGACCGGCGCTGAGCTTGGAGACTCAGTAGCGGTACAGCTGACATAGGCTATCAGGTGACCGCCAAAGCTGCTGCGATATTGTGCCTGATAATCAGTATAGTCGGCCAAATCGCCATTTTCCAGTCCCAACAGCTTGCCAGGACCCGCAACACTGACGTGCACGCGGACCCGGCCTTCGGTCACTGGATTACCCAGCGCATCGCAAACCTGAACTTCCACTTGACAAATACCGTCAGACATAGCTGCTGATGGGCTTAGCGCCGTCTCCGGCTGCCACTTGGTCAGCTTCAGGCCAACCGCCGGACCACTGGTTTCCAGACGGTCAATCACCACAGCGGTATTTGAATCCTTAGCAAAAGCAGCGGCCTCCAGCGTGCCGGCCTGATAGTCTAACACCCAGGCAAGATACCCGATCTTGGGATCTGGCTTTGCAAGAGCCTCTAATTTGCGGCCATTTAGCGTCAGGCTAAGCTGAGACTGATTGGTAAAAGCATAGACCAGTACCTTTTGGCCGGGGCGGTAATTCCAACTGCGACGGGGGCGGTAATCATGGGTGATGATTTCAGGGATCTGCTCCTCTGTAGCATCCCAGGCTCTGGTTAACAAGTGGAGCACCGGTTCTTTAGCCCAAAGGCTGTGCCTGAAATAGGCCGCGCCCTTTTTAAAGCCGGCCAGGGTCAGGAGACCCGCAGCGGAGCCATGCACCGGCCAACCGGGAGCTTCGCCCAGATAATCAATCCCGGTCCATAAAAACTGCCCCGCAACGTAGGGGCGCTGCTGATCAGCCTGCCAGGCTTCATAGCTGTGAGCGTTCTCACTGCCCACAAATGTTTTGTCCGGAAACCGCTGGTGATCCTGGTCATAAAACTGTTCTTTATAGTTATAACCTACTAAGCTGAAGGGCTCCAGGAAACCAACCTGGCTGGACAGCTCCGGGAAGGCGGCGGCAATGGTAGCCGGGCGGTAAGGATCCTCTTGCTGCACCAGCCTGGCCAGGTCGCTGGCTAAGGCTGCCAGGCGGCTGGCATTGGGGCGGTCCGGATTATACTGCCGTTCGGCTTCAGGTTTATTGGCATCATTGTTACCGGTCATACTCTGGAATTCCGGGTGGCAATAGGGATCATTAGGATAATCAATTTCATTTCCCACGCTCCAGGCAATGACACTGGGGTGATTGCGGTCCCGCCGCACCCAGTCACGCACATCCCGGGCATGCCAGTCCGGATAAGCTTCATAATAGCCCTGATGTTTAGGCGGATAGACATTATGTCCGGTGGACCATTTGTTTTTAGGGCCTTCCCATTCATCAAAGATTTCATCCATCACCAGGAAGCCCAGGCGGTCACACAATTCATAGAGTTGGGGCAGATGCGGATTGTGGCTCATCCGGATCGCGTTGCAGCCCAGGCTTTTCAAAGTTTCCAACCGGCGCAGCCAGACAGAGGGGTAGACTGCCGCCCCCAGACAGCCGGCATCGTGATGAACACAAACACCTTTTAACTTAGTGGGGTGACCGTTTAGCAGCAGGCCGCGGTCCGGACTAAACTCAAGGGTGCTTAAGCCTACCGTCAGCTGGGTTTGGCTTTGGAAGTCCGGGCTTTTAAGCTCCAGCGTCAAATCATACAGCCAGGGCGTTTGCGGCTGCCACAGCAGCGGCGCCTGCACGTCGCCCTTCAGGGTGATGGTCCTGGTTTCGCCGGCTGCCAGGGTAAACGAGCTCGTCACGGCTGAGCTGGCCCCGGTTTCAGGGCCGTCAGGCTGAGCTCCCCTGGGCTCGGGCTTAAGTAACGTATTCAGGCTGCAGGCCTGCTCCTGCTGGCTGAGATTGGCGACTTCGGCCTGAATGACATATTCAGCCTTAGCCGCGGAGACCTTTGTGCAGTGAAAATAGACGCCGTCATGTACCAGCTGCAGCAGGGGGCGAAGCAGAAGTTTGACCGGACGGTAAATCCCGGAACCGGTAAACCAGCGGGAATCCGCTATATCCTGATGATCAACCCGGACGCTGATCTCCAGGCTGCAGCCGGGGTCCACAAACGGCGAGATGTCATAGTACTGCGGGATATAGCCGTTGGGCCGCTGGCCCAGATAATAGCTGTTAACCCAGATCTGCGCGTTTTTGTAAATGCCCTCAAATAGCAGACTGCAGCTTTGGGTTTTGGGATCAAAGTCCGGGCCGGGATTCAGCGTCAGGCGATACCAGCCGATACCGCCTTCAAGATAGCCGGTACCGCTGGAGCAGCTGCGGGAGAAGGGTTGGGTAACCGACCAATCGTGCGGCAGATCCACTTGCTCCCAGCTTTCATCCTTATACCATTTTTGCCAGGCGTCCGGGCAGTCACCTAAGTGAAAGCGCCAGCCTGAATTCAGATATTGTTCAGTTTCCATCTTTCTATCCTTAATTATCATAAATGCCCGGCACCAAAGCTTGATGCCTGGCACTTTCTTGCCGGCAGACCATTATATTCAGCTGCCGCAAGTTGAACCTTTTAACCGGTTAACCTTCTGAGGCTTTCAGCTCATCCAGCTGCTTTTGGACCTCTGCCAGTACTGTATCATAGCCGGCTGAAGTCAGTGCCGCACGGAACTCTGCTACCGCAGCCTCCGGGTCTTCAAACTTGCCGTAAGCCAAAGACGGGATGTACTGGTTGTAAACTTCGGTTAAGGCAGCAATTTCGGTCTGCACATTGGTGGCGTCAAAAGCGAATTTGGTCAGCGCGTAGTCGTGAGCTTTGCTGTCCAGTTCTTCATAAAGCTCCGCGGCTCCGTCGTAATTGCTGACCGGGGTCAGTTCATACTCATCCATACGGCCATACCAGAAGTTAGTATCCAGCGCATCCGTGGTGGCATCATAACCTTCCGGCCGGTCCAGTTCACCGTCATCGGTGACGACGTAATCTTCGCCCTCGATCCCGTAGTTGTGCAAGCGATACAGTGTTTCATCATTACGCAGCAGATCATACAGCATAAGCGCGCGCTCCGGATTAGCGGAAGAAGCGGCTACGGCCATAGCGCCATGGGTCTTGAGGTCGCGGGTCACGTTGTTGTTGTCTTCACCCCAGTAAAAATACTGCAGGTCAGAACCGGGCTGCTTTTCATCCATGATCGGGCGGGTGGTGGTGACATAGGTCTGAGTGTGGTGCTGATCCGCACCGGACGTACCCGCATACATCCCGTCCCGGGAATCGCCGGTATAGTTCAGTACATCTTCCCGCCAGTAACCGGCATCGCTCCATTCTTTAAAGAGCTTGGCCGCTTCTACCAGGGTATCACCCTCCATATACGGTGACGTTACCGTATAGGGATCGTCGTTATTGTAGGTAAAAATGGCGGGATCTACACCCAGGATCGTGGTGATCTCCAGGTTGGAGCCCAGGTAACCGCCCAGCAGGCCGCCGGTGTTGTTGGCGCCGCTGACATCCCAGGGAATGACGCCTTCTTTATTATCCACAATATACTGGAAGTACTCACCCAATTCTTCAAAATTGCTGACATCTTCCAGCCCGGCCTCTGCCGCCCAGTCCCCACGATAATAGATACCGTGATTGGTCCATTGGGTATACTGGTCTTCCGGGATAAACCAGATGCTGCCATCCAGCGTGCACAAATCCCAGTCTTCGCCGACGGCTTCATAGGTAGAAGGCGCATAGGCCTGCAGCATGGTATCATCCAAAGGCAGGAAAGCCCCTTTTTGCACTAACTGCCAGGCATAGAGCCAGTCTGTAGCCGTGCCGACCAGGTCAATAGACCCGTCCCCGCTGGCCAGGGTCAGCTGATAATTTGTCTGCCAGTCCGTCCATTCAATGTACTGCAGTTGCAGTTCGGCGTTGATTTTTTCCTTGTAGATTTCGTTCTCAGCGGCAAGGGCTGCTTCCATGCGGCCGTTGCTGGGTTTGTTGCCCAGCACCAGCATGGTGATGGTCACAAATTTTGAGGTATCCACGTTGGCCGCAGTCATGTCACCTGAGGTTTCAGTACCGGCAGCGCTGCCGTCTCCCTCAGTCGCGGCTGTAGTCGCTTGGGTGGTAGTAGTAGTTGAACCGCCGCCGCAGGCAGCCAGGGGCAGTAGCATAGCCGCAGCCAAGCCCATGGTCAGAAGTCTCCTTTTCATTCTGAGCATTTGTTTATCCTCCATATATTATTGACACTCAGCGCGATCGGGGATCACGCAGGAATCCATGATTATTGCCGGCGGTGCTGCTCCGGCGTTTGAGCTAATTCAGCCTTTAACCGCACCAATCGTCATGCCAGAAATAAAGTATTTTTGTACAAACGGATACAAGAATACGATAGGACCGGTGGCCAGCACTGCCGTAGCCATTTTCAGGGTATTGGAAGGCAGATTGCCAACCGTAACCTGAGCGCCGGCGGTGGATTGTTTAAGGTAGTTGGCCATATTGATAATCCGATAAAGAAAGTATTGCAGCGGATAGTAGCTTTTATTGGAAAGATATAACATGGCGTTATACCATTCATTCCAATAGGAAAGCGCCAGGAATAAGCCAACGGTAGCCAGGGCAGGTTTTAAAGTGGGCAGGATCAGTGACACAAAGATTCTGAAATCACCCGCGCCGTCTATTTTGCCCGATTCAGTTATTTCAAAAGGGATGGATTTAATAAAATTCTTCATCAAAAAAATCAGCCAGGGCGACATCAGCAACGGCAGGAAAACGGCCAGGTAATTGTCTTTCAGGTGCAGGTATTTTGTCATCCACAGGTAGGTTGGCGCCAGGCCGCCTGAAAACAGGGTGGTAAAATAGATGAAAAATGAGATCTTATTGCGTAGGAAGAAATCCCGCCGCTGTAAGGCGTAGCCGGTCATAGAGATCAGGAACAGCCCGATAGAGGTGCCGCAAACCGTCAGGATAATGGTCAGTGCGTAGGAGCCCAAGAGCAACTTGGGGCTGGAGAAAGCTAATTTATATGCTTCAGTGGAAAACTGCCGCGGCAGGATCCACAAGCCTTTGGTGATAATCACTTCTTCTGATGAGAAGGAACCTGACACCATCATCAAAAACGGGATCAGACAAAAGATAGCAAAAAGGCCGATAAAAATATAGGAAATGGTTTTGATGGCCACCATAGATGAATCATGTTGTTTCATACGAACCTCCCTTAAAACAATGCGTATTCCGGATCTATTTTTCTGACGACCGCGTTAGCTATATTGACAATAATGAAGCCAAAAATGGATTGGTATAAGCCGGCGGCAGTGGAATAAGGAAAGTTAAATTGGTTAATTAGTGTCCGGTAGACATACAGTTCAATGATGTCGGTCATAGGCTGCAGATTGGCATTGGCGGTGCCCACAATATTATAGAACAAGCCAAAGTTACCCTTCATAATCCCGCCTAAGCTGAAGAGAATCAGGATGATGGCTGTAGATTTCAAGCTAGGCAATAGAATATAACGGATGACCTGAGCGCCATTAGCGCCGTCAATCCGGGCGGCTTCAATCAGGGACTGGTCAATGCCGCACAGCGCCGCAAAGTAAACAATCGACCCGTAGCCGGTAGACTGCCACAAATTAGCCACTATAATGATGACCGGCCAAACGCCCGCTTTACTGTAAAAAGATATTGGGTCTTGTCCCAGATTTTTAAGCACGCCGTTGATAAAGCCATAGTCATAATTGAATAAGGCGTAAACCATAAAGCCCACCAGGACTGCTGAAATGAAATAAGGCAGAAACAGCAGGGTTTGCGATACCTTACGGAAAGTTTTGGACAAAATACTGTTAAGCATCAAGGCAATGATGACCTGCAAAGCATTGCCCAAAAAGATAAAAGCCAAATTATACAGAACGGTATTGCGGGTTAATTGCCAAAGTTTACCAGAGTTAAAGAGGAATTCAAAATTCTTAAAGCCAACAAAGCGGCTGCCAAAAATTCCCTTATTGTAGTTAAAATCTGTAAAAGCGATATATGCGCCCGGCATGGGAATGTAATTGAACACAATAAAGAATATAATTGCCGGCATGCACATCAAAATCAGGGTGCGGTTGCGGAGCAGTTTGGTGCCCAGTGTCACTTTATGCACATTAAGCTGCAGCGTCACAGTCTTTGTTTTGGTTCTCATTCACATTAATCCCCTTCCCGGTCTTAACTCTGGCGATGAAATCGGTTTCAAGGCAAGCTAAAAAATAAAAGACAACTGTTTGGATAAAATAGCCTGGCTCACTGGCTCAATTTTAACTTGCTCAATCACCAGTTTGATCATTTAGCAAATGATATCGGTTTCATCATTTGTTTTTAGTGTACTTTTACTATATTCATTGCTTTGCCGGCTGTCAATAGATGTTT
Source organism: Oscillospiraceae bacterium (assembly GCA_028704415.1). GTDB lineage: Bacteria > Bacillota > Clostridia > Saccharofermentanales > Fastidiosipilaceae > JAAVLZ01. Next base: position 55,768 of record JAQWFM010000004.1, read on the forward strand.
CTGAACAAATGAGAGTAGGGCGTTTTGTGCATTATGCTATGTTTACAGATCCATATTTATCGATATAGTCAGCACCTATCCAATGCACAAGGGATTTAATTAAGGTGTGCGGTCACTGGCCGCGGCGGTGGACTGACGAATTACCATTTGGGGAATCAGGTACTGTAAGTGTGGAGGATTTTGATCTTGAGCCGCCGCCAAAGCCAAGCTGATCAGCTGTTCGCCAAAAGCAGGATAGTCATAATCCATACTGGTCAAGCCCGGTTCTGCCAGCCTGGCCAGGTAGGTATTATCAAAACCCATGACGGACATGTCCTGAGGGATCCGCATGCCGTGATCTCTTAAGGCTTTATATACCCCCAGCGCTACAAAATCATTGACACAGACACAGGCCGTAGGCGGCTGCGGCATATATGCCCACAATTTAGTAAAGGCTTGATATCCGCCAGTCTCATCATAGTTGCTGTCTATGATATATTCTGGACAAACATACAGGTGATGCGCCTTGGCAAAACGAATAAAAGACTGGCGCATGATCCAAGTTGAGCTGACATCCCAGCGGCCGCCTAAAAAGGCGATGCGCTGGTGCCCCAGTGCCATCAAATACTCCAGCGCAATCGCCAGGCTGCGCCGCTGATCTAAATTAATCCGCCAACAGTTTTCAACCCCATCCAGCTTACCGGTAGTAATAAACGGAATCCTTTGGCTGATGCGGCGGACCCGGTTGACATAATCCGGATCACTGCAGCGGTCGTCCACCCGGCTGCCAATTTGAATAATAGCGTCCACCCTTTGTGCGTAAAGGTTTTCCAGACTGCGGTTTTCCAATTGTTTGTCATCCAGGAGATTACACAAAACCAGCGTATAACCCCGCCGCTGGGCGGCCAGCTCACACTCCACCACGACGGAGGCGTAAAACGGATTGCGGATGTCTGCCACCATCATGCCAATGATGTGCGTCCTGGTATCAATTAAACTACGCGCGGCAGCGTTAGGTTGAAAATGGTATTTTTTAATCACCTGTTCAACCACGGTCTTTTTGGCCGGGCTGACGCGCGCGCTATGGGTCAGCACCCGGGAAACCGTGGCGGGGGAAACACCAGCTTCCTTGGCGATTTCATAAATGGTTATGTCATCTTTGGCCATCCTGTATCCCTTCAGCTTTCCCGTGATTTCAAGACCACTAATTCGTCATCCTGCAGCAGCTGCGTATCCGGACTGAGGTTTGCCAATACGGCGCCCCCCCGGATAACGGCCAGAATATTCATGCCTTCCCGTTGTCGTAGTTTCAGCTTAACCAGGCTTTGGCCTATCCATTCCGGCAGTACTTTAGTTTCGATAATATCATAGGCGTCAGAGCGATGAACCGCTGCCATCAGGCCATTCGATACCAGGCCGTAGGCTAACTGCTCCCCCATTTCAAACTCCGGCATCACCACCCGGTCAGTCCCGATAGACGTCAGAATAAATTTTTGGCGGCTGCCGTTGGCTTTGGCAATGACATAACGCACGCCCAGTTCCTTTAGAATCAGAACTGTTTCACACGAGGCTTCAAAATCAGAGCTGAAAGCAATGATGACCACATCAAAAGCCTGAATGCCCAGGCGGTCCAGCACAGCCTTGTCCGAAGCGTCAGCCCGCACAACATGGGTGGTGAAGCTGACGGCTTCTCGCACCAGGTTTTCATCCTGATCACAAGCTAAAACAGTATAACCGTTGGCAAAAAGGGTTTCGGCCACACTCCGGCCAAACTTACCCAAGCCCAATACTGCAAACTGGGTCTGACGGTTAACGTTTATCTCCTGAGGCCAATTCATAGCTGATCCTCCTATCCAATCATTAAGGTTTCAGGGGGGTATTCGATCCGTTCATTGCGGCTGGCGGCATGCTGCGACAAGGCCATGACCAAAGCTATCGGGCCAATCCGGCCGATGAACATATCTGCCAGGATAACCAGCCGGGCAGGCTGACCCAGCCTGGCGGTCAGCCCGGTCGTCATACCGACCGTCCCTAACGCAGAAGCGGTTTCATATAGCAGATCCGGCAGGGCTTCACCCAAAAGGCCACGGCCTTCTGCCAGTATAATCAATGCAACCGAGATAAACCAGATGACGACTATCATGTGAATAACCGCTAAAGCCCGCATGAGCGTTTGATTTGGTATTGTCCGGCTTCCTACCTTAATCTGTCGGCGCCCGGATAAGGTACTGAACACGGCTAACCACACTACGGCTACGGTAACCGTCATAATGCCGCCAGCCGTACTGCCCGGGGCGCCGCCAATCAGCATGATGACACTGCTGATGATTTTGGTTGATCCATTCAAGCTGGCCTGTGGCAGGGAGGCAAAGCCGGCTGATCCGGATGATACCGCCTGAAAAAGCGAGGCCAGCCATTTTTGAGCCGGTGAAAATTGGCCAAGCGTCAGGTTATGCTCTGCTTCAGTCAGGTAAAAAAGCAACGTGGCCATGACGATCATACCGCCTTGAGACCACAGCGCCAGCCTGGTTTGCAACCGCAGCGGCCGCCGGTACCCCCGCCGGAAGTGCCTGATTTTTTGCCAGATATCCTGCCAGGCCATAAAGCCCAGTCCGCCGGCTTGCAGTAAGACCATCACCGTTAGATTCAAGGGGTAATGGCCCACGTAATTCTCCAAACTGCGATCCCCAATAATATCAACCCCGGCACTGCAAAAAGCAGACACCGCATGAAAGATACCGTAAAAGAAGGCCCGGCCTAAACTGACGCCCTCAACCGTAAAGATCACGGTCATGATCACCGCGGCCGCCCCCTCCATCAGGAGGGCAAAGCGCAGCACAAAGTTAACCAGCCGGACCAGGCCATGAAAATCGGTCAGGTTAAACACGGCTTGAATAGCCAGACGGTCATGGAAGGTAATCTTTTGGCGAAATTGGGCCAGAAAGTAGATGTAATAGGTAATGATACTCAAGCCACCGACTTGAATCAACAGCAGCAGGATTAATTTACCCCAGACAGACCAGGTAGACGCTGCGGGAACCGTCATCAGGCCGGTGACACAAATAGCAGAGGCGGCAGTAAATAAGGCATCTGCAAACCTGACTTGCTGTCCGGAGGCATGGGACCAGGGCAGCGCCAACAGCACCGCTCCCAAAAGGATGAGCAGCATGAAGCTTAGCAAAATCAAGGCCAGCGGATGGGGGTGGCGGCGAGTCCACTTTAATCTGGAGAAAAAATCCGGCCCGGTTTTCAACATACACAAAAGCCCTCAGCATTACTAACACGATATTTGACCTTTATTATAGCAAAAATGCTGCGTGACCGGCTGGCGTGGGCAGCCTGATTGATTTACGCTACAATATATAAAGCTTGAGGTGAAACTATGACGCTGCAGCAACTTAAATATGTGATTGAAATTGTCAATGCCGGCTCCATCAATGAAGCGGCACGGCGGCTTTTCATTACCCAGCCCAGCTTATCCGGGGCGGTAAAAGAACTGGAAAAAGAGTTAAACATCCGGATTTTTTCCCGTACGGCCCGCGGCATCACCCTGACGGAAGAAGGCGCAGAGTTTTTAAGCTATGCCCGCCAGGTTATTGAACAGGCTGATTTGCTGGAGCAGCGTTATTTAAACAAAAAACCCCGGCGGCAGTTATGCACCATTTCTACCCAGCATTATGCCTTTGCGGTCAATGCTTTTGTCCGTCTCATCCAGGATTGTGAGACAGACGAATATGAGTTCACTTTACGGGAGACCCGGACCTATGAGATTATTGAAGATGTCCGCAACCTCCGCAGTGAAATCGGCGTGTTGTATCTGAGCCCGTTTAACCGGCAAGTCATCCTGAAATTACTCAAGGAAAACCGGCTGCAGTTTCACCCGCTGTTTGAGGCGCAGCCCCATGTCTTTATCAGCCGGGAGCATCCGCTGGCTGACCGGACCAGGGTCAGTCTGGATGAATTAGCCCCCTACCCTTACCTGTCCTTTGAACAAGGCGAATATAATTCGTTTTATTTTTCCGAAGAACTGCTGAGCACGGCCGTACATCCCAAAGCCATCCATGTCACGGACCGGGCCACGCTGTTTAATCTGGTGATCGGCCTGCAGGGCTATACCATATCCAGCGGGGTGCTCAGTACGGATTTAAACGGGGATAATATCATTTCTGTCCCCCTGCAGTCAGATGAAAAAATGCTGGTAGGCTACATTTTAGCGGACAAAATTCAACTAAGTACTGAAGCTAAATTGTACATTAGCCAACTGCAAGACGTCATCCGCCAGGGCGGCTTGCCCCTGTGTGAACCCGACGCCAGGCTGACAGCTGTAGATAATGGAGGCAAAGCTTAAGTATGACCAGTCAACATCCGGGTCCGGCAGCTCAGTCCGGTCTTGTTTTAAGTTCAGCGCTGCTGACCCTGGAAGCAGAACCGCGGGGAGCTCAATTGCTTCAAATCAGGCGGAAAACTGACGGCAGGTCGCTTTTATGGCCAGGCGGCAAAGCCCCCTGGCAGGAACGTTCGCCGCTTTTATTCCCTTTTACCGGCCGTTTAGCCGGCGGGACTTACCGCTGGCAGGGGCAGGCTTATCCCATGCCTCTGCATGGCTTTGCCAAAGATCTGGATTTTGACCTGCTGCCTTCGCCTCCGGATCAGCTGTGCTTCCAGCTGACCGACAGCGCGGCCACCAGAAGCAGCTATCCGTTCGCGTTCACTTTGCGGGTAAGCTATCAGTTGGCGGGAGGATCCCTTTTGACCCGCATTGAAGTCAGCAATCCGCAAGCCCAGGGCGCCCTGATTTTTGCGCTTGGCGCTCATCCGGGGTTTATGCTGCCGCCTGGCAGTACCTTGGAGCAGTGGCAGCTATATCTGCCGCAGGCCTCAGCCAGTCAGACCGAGCAGATGCTAATCTCAGCTGACGGGCTTTGGTCTGGCCGCAAGCCCAGCCAGGTTTTGCCGGCGCGGCCGGGTTTGCCCGGCAGTGTAATCCCGTTAACTGAGAGCCTTTTTGACGTGGATGGGATCTTTTTATCCGGACAAGGTCAGCGCGTCCTGCTGGAGCCGCGAGATACATCGGTTTTCAGCTCGACCTCCGCCTTGCCTCAGCCCTGGCTGACCCTGGACTTTGAGGGTTTCCGCTACCTGGGCATCTGGCAGCCCGCAAGGTCCCACGCCCCTTTCCTGTGTTTAGAGCCCTGGAGCGCCATGTGCGGCCGAAATGAAACTCAGGAAGAGCTCAGCCGGATGCCGGACCGCTGCCGGCTGGAGCCCGGTCAAAAGGCAATTTTCAGCTGGCGGGCCAGCTGGCAAGAGGCCTGGCTGAAGCTCACTTAAGCCGCGCGGCCAGGAGCTGGTGCCAGATGATTTCCGGGCGGCTGCAGCAGCGGCCGCGGGCAGCCTGCAGCGCCAGGGGTCTGGCGCTGCGCATAGCGTAGGCCAGGACCTGCGGCAGGGAGAGCATGCCGCAGTCATTATCACTGTCGCCAAATACCGCCGTCTCCTGCAGCGCAATCCCTAAGTGCTTTGCCAGGATCTGCAGGGAGCGGCCTTTATCCGCCGCCGGGGGAATCAGATCCAGCCAGCCATTGGCGTAGGTCAGGCGGGCGCTTTCGCCCACCTGCCGGCGCCAGTCGGCCAGGATCAGATCCACGCGCCGGTCCGACAGGTCACCGGACAGCGGCATGGAGATTTTAAGCTTTTGATCGGGCACGGCCGCTAAATCCGGCACCGGTGCAATGTCAAACCCCACCACCTCCTGCATATACCACAGGATTGCTTCATCCCCTGCCTGGCAGTAGGCCTGCCGGACGCCCGACAGCACAATGTGCGGCTGCCTGCTGCTCTGGCACATCCGCGCGATGATCGACTGAGCGACCGAATCCGGAAAGCTGACCCAATCCAGCATCCGGCCATTGCAGTACAGTAAGGAACCGTTTTCCGCGATGTAGCTGATCTGATCTGCCAGGCGGCCGAATAAGCGGCGCAGATTGGCATACTGTCTGCCGCTGGCGGCAACAAAGTCACCGCCACTTTCCAGCCAGCGGGCCAGCAGTTCCAGGTGCTGCGGCTCTATCGCCTGCGCCTGCGGCCGCAATAAGGTGCCGTCCAGGTCACTGGCCAGCAGCCGGATCGGCACCGGCCAGGCAGGCAGGCGGTCCTGCTGACTGCAGTCAGGGGCAGGCGACGGTCCTGGGGGGCTTCCGGGCAGCAGACTCATGGGCGTCGGAGCGTCCGGCTGTGCCGCGTGGCCGCCGATTCCTTAAGCCTGCCGCGGCGGTAGGCGTCAATCAGCTGCTGCAGATCGTGAATACGTTCTTCTAGCTCCCGGCCCTGGTCAGTATCTGCAATTCTGAGCCGCTGGGGCATCACCCGCACCACTTTGATCCGGGGCGTATAGCTGCCCATATCGCTCTCAATCTGGGTAAAATTGTAGTGCTCGGCCAGGGACAAGGTATGGGAATCAAAAATCAGGGTGTAGCCTGCTATACCGGTTTTGGGCTGGTAAGCTTTGGAGATGCCGCCGTCAATCACAAAAAGTTTACCGTTAGCCTTGACCGGCGATTCGCCATCTTTGATTTTGACCGGCACATGACCGTTTACGATATGGGAAACCGCCGGATCCAGGCCAAACTCCGCAAAGATCCGGTCGCAGATCTCCTCCTCCTGCGACAATTTATAATAAGGGTTAAAGACTTCTTTTTTTTGCTCCGGGTCATCCAGAAAATAGTTTTCAAAGGTAGCCATTTTGCTCTTGCCAAACATCGGCGAAGCCGCCCCGCACCACAGATACCACATAAAATCCTGGGCGTCGCGGCGGACCTGGCGGTCACGCACTTCATAGTAAGCCTGGGTGATGGTTTCGCCAATCACATCCAGCAGGGCCCGGCCGGAGACCTGGCGGCCGCCGAGATTAAGCTGCATAAAGCTGCCGTCCGGGTTCAGGGGGATGCAGCCGTGAAAGAGCAGGTTATGGTTGACGATTTTATAGGGCTGCCCGTGAGCATACAAAAAGGCGACATGACGCTGCAGCCGTTCGCTATGCAAAAATGAAGCCTCGATGGCCTTCATCAGGTCTTCCTCACGGGAGGTGAGCGCCAGCGGATGCTCCGGGTCAATGGTGGGGAAGTTGGTATCTTTGAGGGGATAAGCCTTGCCCCCGCTCTCATAGACGCCGCGGTGAAAGTCCGTTTTAAGCAGGACATTGCGCTCATCCATCTGATATTCAGGGTGGCGCTGGATCAGCTGTCCCTCCAGCTTAAATAAAATGACCGCTATGGCTTTTTGCATCCGGGCAGCTGACTGCCGGTCGATGGAGTCATATAAATTGGTGTCCAGCTGATGTGTCGTAAAGCAGGCACAGGGATCGTCACGGTAAGTCTCCTCCGCAAAGTCGGACAGCGCCCGCAGGTTTAACGCGTAGCCATCCTCCAGCGCGTCAATATTGGAGTAGCTCAGGGCGATGCGCAGCACCGAGCACATGCAGACCCGGGAGCCCGCGGCCGCCCCCATCCATTCCACGTCATGGTTGCCCCACTGGATGTCCACCCGGTCAAAATCAATCAGCTCCTCCATGATGGTGTGCGGGCCTTTGCCCCGGTCAAAGATGTCGCCAATGATATGCAGATAGTTGACGCAGATTTTTTGAATCAGCTCACACAGCGACAGGATAAAGTCCTCACTGCTGCCGCTGTCAATGATAAAGGCGATGATCTGATTGACATAACGGTCCCGGTCAAAATCGCCGGTACCAATATAGAGCAGTTCATTAATCAGCGGCGCGTACTCCCGGGGCATCTTGCGGGTGACGTCCTCCCGCGCGTATTTGGCGGAGATATAGCGGCAAAGGTCTGTCAGGCGAATGATGGTTATCCTGGTCCATTCATTGCTGTCACGGCCGCTGTCATGCAGCAGGCTGAGGACCTTGTGCGGGTCATAGACCAGATTGGCCAGCTGATTTTGCTCTTGCTGGGGCAGGATATTGCCGTACAGTTCCCTGATTTTGGTGCGAATGTTGCCGGAAGCCGAGCGCATCAGGTGAATGAACGCGCCGTCTTCGCCATGCAGATCACTGAAAAAGTACTCCGTGCCTTTAGGCAGTTCATTCAGGGCTTGCAGGCGCAGGATCTCGCCCTGGGCCAGACGGATGTTGGGGTAGGCCCGGGCCAGCAGCCGCAGATACTTATCATTGGATTGGCTCATGATTAAGCAGCTCCTTTTTATTCATCCAGTTTCAGAACACTCATAAAAGCTTCCTGCGGCAGCTCGACGGAACCGACCTGGCGCATGCGCTTTTTTCCTTCCTTCTGTTTTTCCAGCAGCTTCTTTTTGCGGGTGATGTCGCCGCCATAGCATTTAGCCAGGACGTCTTTACGGAAGGCCTTGACGGTCTCCCGCGCAATAATCTTACCGCCGATGCAGGCCTGAATCGGGACTTCAAACTGATGGCGGGGGATGTTATCCTTTAGTTTAGCCGCCATGGAGCGGCCGCGGGCATAGGCCTTGTCCCGGTGAACAATAAAGCTTAAGGCGTCAACGTTTTCGCCATTGATCAGGATGTCCAGTTTAACCAGGTCGGCCGCCTTATAGCCCTGCAGCTCATAATCCATGGAGGCATAGCCCCGGGTGCGGGATTTGAGCGCATCAAAAAAGTCATAGATGATTTCATTCAAGGGGATTTCATAGGTGATGTCCACCCGCTTATCATCCAGGTAGGTCATATCCAGATAAGTCCCGCGGCGCTCCTGACACAGATCCATGATATTGCCCACATACTCTTTGGGGCTGATAATTGTCAGGTGAACAATGGGTTCTTCAATCCGCTCAATCTCCGATACATCCGGCAGGTTGGTCGGGTTATCCAGGTTAAGGGAACTGCCGTCCGTTTTGTAGACATGATATACCACTGACGGGGCGGTGGAAATCAGGTCCAGATTAAACTCCCGTTCCAGCCGCTCCTGCACGATCTCATAGTGCAGCAGGCCTAAAAATCCGCAGCGAAAGCCAAAGCCCAGGGCGACGGAGGTTTCCGGTTCAAAAGACAGGGCGGCGTCATTTAGCTGCAGCCGCTCCAAGGCGTCACGCAGGTCCGGGTAGCGGGCGCTGTCTGCCGGATACAGGCCGCAGTAGACCATCTGATTGACCTTTTTATAGCCGGCGCAGGGACTGGCTGCCGGCGTCTTGGCTAAAGTCACCGTATCTCCGACTTCCGTATCCCGGACATTTTTGATCGAAGCAACAATATAACCGACCTCACCGGCGCGCAGGCAGTCTGCCGGAATCAACTTGCCCGGGCGGAAGTAACCGACTTCAGTCACGATGAACTGTTTGCCGGTATGCATCATCCGGATCTCATCTTCAGGCGCGACCCGGCCGTTAAAGATCCGCACATGGACAATGACCCCGCGATAGGTATCGTATTTTGAATCAAAGATCAGCGCCTGCAGGGGTTTAGCTTCATCCCCCTGCGGGGCGGGCAGGTAACGGACAATCCCCTCCAGCACCGCATGGATGTTAAGTCCGGTTTTGGCTGAAATCAGCGGCGCCATGGAAGCATCCAGGCCCACGGCATCCTCAATTTCCTGGCGGACGACTTCAGGCTGAGCCGAGGGCAGATCCACCTTGTTGATGACCGGCAGGACCTCCAGCCCCGCATCAATGGCCAGATAGGCATTAGCCAGCGTCTGCGCCTCCACTCCCTGGGCTGCATCGACCACCAGAATGGCGCCGTCACAGGCCGCCAGCGAACGGGAGACTTCATAGTTGAAATCCACATGGCCCGGCGTATCAATCAGATTGAATTCATAAGCCTGACCGTCATCAGCCTGATAAATCATGCGGACCGCCTGGGCTTTGATCGTAATGCCCCGTTCACGTTCTATATCCATGTCGTCCAGGACCTGAGCCTGCATCTCACGTTCTGACAGCACACCAGTGTCCTGAATCAGGCGGTCGGCTAAAGTTGATTTGCCGTGGTCAATGTGCGCCACAATGGAAAAATTGCGAATATTTTTAAGACGATCGTCTGCCATAAAAGTGGTTTATAACTCCTCTTGCATGTTTTAGCGGTTTAGAACGCGGCAGGCTGCAAAGCAGCTTATTTTACCTGGCCAAAGCGGCTGAGCGGCAGGACTCGGATCCAGACATAGCCTATCAGCTGCTCCCGCTTAATGGGGCCAAAGTAGCGGCTGTCCCGGCTGCCGCTGCGGTTATCTCCCAAAACATAATACTCATCTGTCCCCAGCGTGACGTCTGTGTACGGCATGAGGCTGGTAGCTTCCGTCACTGTGCCCTGGGGCAGATACGGTTCGGCCAGGAGCTCATCATCTATATAAACCTGGCCGCCTTTTATTTCCACATGTTGCCCTGGCAGGCCGATGACCCGCTTAACCAGATCCTCATCAGTCTGACTGCCGGCGTCCTCATGGATGCTGAACGTAATGATATCCCCCTGATCTGGCCCGTGCAGCCGGGGGCCAATTTTTTCCACCCATAACTGGTCCCCGCTGACCAGGGTAGGATACATGGAGGACCCCACCACTTCATTGCGCTGAAACACAAAATCAGTCAGAAACAGCCCCAGGACCAAAGCCAGTAAAATATACTTGAGCCAGTCCAGGTATTCAAGGACTTTATGCGCTTGCAGACTTTCAGGGCTGCTGTCCGGCAGGAAGGCCAGCTCATCCGCCAGCGCCTGCGCCGGAGGCAGTTCTGACAGCCTGGCGTCTTTTTTTCCGCCAGCCAAGCTCAGCTCTCCGGATCCGGCCGGGCAGCCTGAGCCGGCGGGGCCGGATCCAGCCGGATAGCCAGATCAGCCAGCTGGCGGTCAGTCACCAGGCCCGGGGCATCCGTCATCAGGTCTGCCGATGTCTGCACTTTCGGAAAAGCTATGACGTCTCGGATGGATTCCGCGCCGGTCAGGAGCATGACAAAGCGGTCCAGGCCGATAGCCAGGCCGCCGTGCGGCGGTACGCCGTACTGAAACGCCTTAAGCAGGAAGCCAAAGTTTTCCCAGGCCTGCTCCTGCGTAAAGCCCAGTAGCTTAAACATATGCTGCTGCAGTTCCTGATCATGAATCCGGATTGAGCCGCCGCCCAGTTCTACGCCGTTGAGCACGATATCATAAGCTTTGGCGCGGACCCGACCGGGATCTGTGTCCATATAGGGCACATCCTCCTCCAGCGGCATGGTAAACGGGTGGTGCATGGCCACATAACGGCCCTCTTCCTCACTGTACTCCAGCAGCGGGAACTCCGTCACCCAAAGCAGACTGTCCGGCCGGCCCTTCAGGAAACCCAGCCGGCGGGCGGTTTCACAGCGCAGCTGGCCCATGGCCGTCTGGGTCTGGCGCAGGGGACCGGCGCCCAGCAGGATCAGGTCCTCCGGACCGGCCTGGCAGGCCCGGGCCAGCTGGTCCAGCTGGTCCTCCGCAAAAAACTTAAGGAAGGAGCCGCGCTTTTTATCCGTACCGCAAACCAGCCAGGGCAGGGCCTTAAGCTTATAAGTAGCGGTGTAATCTTGCAGTGAGCTGATCTCCTTACGGCTGAGAGCAGCCCCGCCGGGAACCGTAATGGCTAAAACCGCGCCGCCTGCGGCAAGGCTGTCCCGGAATAACGGGAAGCTGCTTCCGCCCAGTAACGCGCTGACATCCTGAAGTTCCATCCCAAAGCGCAAATCCGGCTTATCCGAGCCAAAACGGCGCATCGCCTCAGCCCAGGTCAGCCGTGGCAGCGGCAATTCAAGCGTTTCCTGCTTCACTTCACTAAAGACCCGGGCCACATAGCCCTCGGTAACCGCCATGACGTCCTCTTCATCGACAAAGCTCATCTCCAGGTCCACCTGGGTAAACTCCGGCTGGCGGTCCGCCCGCAGATCTTCATCTCTGAAGCAGCGGGCAAGCTGGATATAACGGTCAAAGCCTGACAGCATCAGCAGCTGCTTATAAAGCTGCGGCGACTGAGGCAGGGCAAAAAAGCGGCCGGGCCGCAATCTGCTGGGGACCAGGTAGTCCCTGGCGCCTTCCGGTGTGGACTTACCTAACATGGGGGTTTCAATGTCCACAAATCCCTCCTCGTCAAAGTAGTCATGGGTCGCTTTGACGATCCGGCTGCGCAGCAGCAGGCGCTGCTGCAGATCCGGCCGGCGCAGATCCAGATAGCGGTATTCCAGCCGCAGCGCTTCCTTGACTTCACTGCCTTCTTCAATATAAAACGGCGGGGTGGCCGCTTCAGATAAAATTCTCAGTTCCTGGATATGCAGCTCCAGCTGGCCGGTAGGCATATCCGGATTAGGCGCCTCCCTGAGTCTCAGCAAGCCGCGGGCCGCCAGGACATATTCTGACCGGGCCAAAGCCGCTTTATTCCGGGCGGCTTCCGGACTAGCCTCATCCGCCACTAACTGAATCTCTCCGCTGCGGTCGCGAAGGGTTATAAAAACCACACCGCCCAGATTGCGCTGGCGGTGGCACCAGCCGGTCAGGACCAGCTGTTTGCCGCAGTCAGCTGTCTCTACTTCCGCACACAAGCAGCTGCGTTTCATTCCCACTAATGATTCTGCCATTTCTTTTACCTCACCCCAAATAATTCATCCTGTTTAAAGCTTTATCCCAAGCGCAAGCTAAGCTGATTGAGCCGCGGTTATTCGGTCTTCGTCGCCGCAGCCTTAAGCAAGGCTGCCAGCTGATCCGGATCAGCCAGACTAACTGGTTGTTCCCGGTGTTCTGCCATGGAGCGGAGTTTAGCCTCACCGCAGGCCAGCTCATCCGCCCCTATCACGATACTGAAAGGCAAGCCCAGGCGGTTGGCGTATTTCATCTGTGCTTTCAGGCTGCGCTGGCAAAGGTCCACCGCGGCAGATAACCCCCGGCGGCGCAAGGCCTGCGCCAGCCGTGCCGCGGGCAGAACCGCCGCCTGATCCGCCGTCGCTAAAAACACCCCGGCCTGCTGCGGCGGCAGAGGCAGGACCGCCTGAGCCTCCATCTCCATCAGCAGCCGCTCTTCTCCTATAGCAAAGCCACAGGCCGGCACGGCCGGTCCGCCCAGGGTCTCAACCAGGCTGTCATACCGCCCGCCGCCGCAGATGGTGCCCTGCGTGCCGACGTTTTCAGACACAAACTCAAACACGGTGCGGGAATAATAGTCCAGGCCCCGGACAATCCTTTTATCAAGCTCATAAGGGATGTCCCACAGCTGCAGCAGCCGGGTGACGCCGTCAAAATGCTCCCGGCTTTCAGGATCAAGATAGTCAAACAGCAGCGGCGCAGCCTGGGCCAGGTCATGATCATGGGCCACTTTGCAGTCCAGCAAGCGAAGCGGATTCTGAGCAAAACGGCGCTGGCAATCCGGGCACAGCTCTTGCAGATGAGGCTGATAATCACGGCGCAGGGCCTCATTATATTGCTGCCGGCTTTCGGCCGTGCCCAGTCTGTTTAAA
>JAQWFM010000105.1 GCA_028704415.1 Oscillospiraceae bacterium
GCTCCATGTCCTTAAGCTTTGCCCATTCTGTCCTGACCATCGCCAATGCCCTGAATCCCGATTATCTGATCGTAGAGCCCAGTGGGGTGGCTTACCCCGGCCGCATCCTGGCAGAGCTGCAAAAGATATGCTATGGGCAGCAGATCCGGCTGCTGGCACCAGTCACCATCCTGGATGCCAGGTTAGTCAGCCGTCAACTGACCGCTTACCCGGAGCTGACTCAAAATCTGTTAGCTAACTGCGGCTGGCTGTTGCTGTCTCATAGTGAAACGCTCCGGCCAGCTGACTTTGACCGCTATCTAAAGCAGCTGCGGCCAGCGGGTCGTTTGCCCGCCGGAGCTAATGTCCCCCTGCAGCACTACAGCCGCTGGCCTGAAACGCAGTGGTCCAAAATACTGCGGTCATTTTGGCTTAATGGCACGTCCCAGCCAGAGTCCGCGCCACCGTCGCCTGGGACTGACTTAACCGCAGCCCTGGAAAACCTGGGCTTTTATCTGGATACGCCTGCAGCGGATCCCGCCCGCTTAACCGGTCTGCTTTGTGCCTTAACCGAAGGCCGTTTTGGCGCGGTCGTACGGGCCAAGGGTTTTTGCCAGAGTCTGGCCGGCCCATTGGCTTTTGATGTGACTAATCAGCTGTTTGAGGTCAAAGCCGCTGAAAAAAGCACCGCCCGGGGACGAGCGGTGCTTATAGGGCACGGTCTGAATATACCAGAGCTGCTAGCGGCCTTCAGTCATTTAGGTCAGGTTGAGCGCTGTGTTGATCCGGATGAACTGATACCGGAAGATATTGGCGGAAGTCACTGATACGGTGGAAGGTTGAATAGTTAGCGTCATGCATGTTGCGGGCGTGATTCAAGGAGGTCCGGCATAGGTAGAGCATATCGTTTCCGTCAATCAGGAAGCTGACATACTGAAAGCCGACACACGCGGGATCCTCTTGCCTGAAATCCAGCAGCCGCCGTACAATCTCAAAGTGTTTCAGATCCCTGGAGCATGCCAGGGAAAGGACGTTGCGCTGGGCCGGGTGCTCTGGCTCCACCACCTCGCTGACAATAGCCCAGTAAGCCTGGGAAGGCTGATCATAAAGCAGGTCAAATTTGGAATTGCTGCCACCGTTAAAATCAGCAAACCAGGCAAACTGCAGTTTCGCCTCCGGCTGGCGCCAGGAGCCCCGCAGGACCATGGCGCGGCCATAAGCCGGCTGGCTGCCCGCCATCTGGTAGCGCAGCACATTGTAGATTTCTCCGTCCGGACCAACCACGGCGTTACCTTCCAGTCCGCCCATGCAAACACCCTTACAGGCGCCGGGCCAGACCGGATCATAGGCCAGAAAATCTGAGCAAGTCCAATTTGAGGCTTCCATCAGATCGGAAGCCGCGTCAATAGACAGCAGGGCATGCTTAAAGCCGCCGGTGCCCCAGGAACCATAATCTATAGCGGTAAACAGCCTGCCCTGATACTCTATAACAGGCATAGGCGCCTTATGCGGGCCCTGATCCTGTGAGCCTGCCCCGGGGAGAATAAGCACCGGCGCTGACCAGGTCCGGCCTTCATCTTCTGAACAGCCTATCAGCAAGTGACCATACTCCGTACTGTGAGCTAACATATAGGTACGGCCGCGGTGGTAAAAGAGCTTGCCCCAAAAGCAGGGCAGCAGCTCAGTCAGATAATGCCAGCTTTGACCCTGATCATCAGACGCAAAAAGCAGCGTCAGATTTTGGGGGCGGCCGCCGGCAAAAACATCCATAGAGGCCAGCAAGCGGCCCGAGGGCAGTTTTAACAGGGACGGGCTGCACAGACTGTGACCGGAAAAGCTGTAAACCGGGTCTTCCGGGTGCAGGTAATTCACAATTTGGCCCACGGCTTCGCCAGTGCGAAAACGCCGGATCGGGCTGGTTCTGCCCTCTGGCTGCCGCTCAATATATAGCTCATAATCGCGGCCGGTCTCAAGGCCGCGGATGAGGACATCCGGGCTGGCCGGGTTCAGCAACTGACTTTGGTATGCGCTGCCGCTGCCCCAGATGCGCCAGTAAGCGGTATATTGAACGGCAGGCGCTGCCGGGCAAGCCTGGTTTAGACCCGCACTTTCCCGCTCCGGGTCCAGCCATTCAAAGCACAGGTGTTGAGCGTGCGGCTCCAGCCGGCAGATAAATGGATTAATCCGCCGCCAGGGCTCCGTAACCCGGCTGTAGGGCCGGTAATTCCAGTTGGCATGACCTAACATATCGTTTTCACCCCTTAACAGATCCTATCATAATGCCCTTGGCAAAATACTTTTGCAGGAACGGATAGATACACATAATTGGCAAGGTTGACACAATAATGATAGCGTAGCGCATGGATTCTACCAGGTAAACCTGGGCGGCGGCGTCCCCGCCAACGGTTGCCGCTTCTGTGCTACTGCTCATCGCAGACTGAATCACAATCAGATCCCGCAGGACCATCTGCAGGGGCATTTGATTTTCATCCTTCAGATAAATCATGGCATTGTACCAGGAGTTCCACTGACCCACGGCGGCAAAGAGTACCAGCACCGCCAGCAGCGCTTTGGACAGCGGCAGCACAATTTTGAAAAAGTAGCCGGTATAACTGCAGCCGTCAATACTGGCCGCCTCAAATAATTCGCCGGGGATGGTGGATTTGATAAAGGTACGGGCAATAATGATATTATTCACGCTCACCGCGCCCATCAAAATAATGATCAGCGGGTTACCATACAGACCCAGGTCTTTCATTAACAGGTAAGTCGGGATCAGGCCGCCGTTAAAAAACATGGTAAAGATGAAAAATCCGGTGAAAAGATTAACCCCGGGCAGCTTGCGCTGTCCTAACGCAAAACCGGTCAGCATACTGACCATCACCGAAACAAAGGTGTAGCCCAGGGTATAAAAGATGGTGTTCCGATAGCCCACCCAAATGGGCGAATACTGAATAACCTTTTTGTAGCCCTCCAGATTAAAGCTCTGGGGATAAAAGAGCACCCGTCCGGTTGCGACCAGCTTGGGATCACTGATGGACGCGATCACCACAAAATAGAGCGGATAAGCTACCATCAGCAAGAGCAGTGACAGGATCAGGACATTAACGATATTAAAAATCCGGTCGCTGCCTGACGCTTTGATTTTTTTACTTGCGGTTTTCATTGTCTTTTCCTTCCCCTGCTTACCACAGCGAACCTTGATCCAGGCGTTTGCTCAGTTGGTTGACCAGGATAATCATGATAAAGTTAACCACTGAGTTAAAGAGTCCGATCGCGGCAGACAGACTGTACTGCGCTTCCTTAATACCGATTTTATACACATAAGTATTGATGACTTCGCTCATGGAGGTATTAAAGGAGTTCTGCATCAAGAAGACCTTTTCAAAGCCCACATTCATGATGGAGCCGGAGTTCAGGATCATTAAGATGACAATGGTGGGCAAGATGCTGGGAAAATCAATATGCAGCACGCGTTGAAATTTACTGGCGCCATCCACAATGGCCGCTTCATGCAAAGACGCATCCACGCCGGATAAAGCGCCTAAGTAGATGATGCTGTTCCAGCCGATACTTTGCCAGACGCCACTCCAGACATAGAGATGCGGGAATGCGCTGGCGGTCATCAAAACTTCCAGGTTACCGCTCATCAGTCCCAGTTTATGCAGGATATTGACAATGATGCCGGTAGAAGGCGAAAAGAAGATGTTGATCATGCCGACAATAATGACGATGGAAATAAAATGCGGGGCATAGGTCACCGTTTGCACAATCTTTTTGTATCGTTTACCCGGGCTGCTGTTGATCAGCAGCGCCAGGACAATAGGCAGGGGGAACCCGGCCAGCAGTGAATAAAAGCTCAGCAGCAGGGTATTGCGCAGGATAACCGGAAACATGGGCATACTGAAAAGCCGGTTGAAATACTTCAGAACCGGCTGGCTCCAGGGGCTGCCCAGAATCCCCAGTTTTACCTTGAAATCTTTAAAGGCGATTAAAATACCGTATAACGGCAAGTAATTAAACAGGATCAGCAGCAGAACACCCGGCAGCAGAAACAGGTAGAGTTCACGGAATTGAATGATCCGTCTGCCCAGGCTGAGCGACTGACCCGGCGCCTGCAGCTTAGTCTTAGTTTTCATGTCTTTCTCCTTCACTCCGCCTGAAGTTTAGCGGGTAGATGATACTGAGGAGCCTGCCGCAGAGGTCGGCCCGGCGTTTCACCGGCGGGCCAGCCTGCGGCAGGCATTGAACCAATTTTTGCTGCTAAAACTCAACAGCTTTTACTTGACCATCAGGTCATAGGCTTTCTGGCGCAGGGCTACAAAATCATCCAGCCCCAGGGACTGCATCTGAGCGACGTAGCTGTCCCAGTTAGCATCTATATCCTGCTTACCGGTAATAAAGTCGGCAAAGGTCGCTTTGCGGTAGGTAGCCAGATCCGTTGCGTACTGGCTGGCCATGTTGGTGTCATCCTGATCCAGGGAGCCGCCCACATAAACCATATCGTTAGGCATGACGCTATCCTGATAGACGTTGTAATAAGCCCAGGATCTGGAGTTGACCTGATCCTTGTAAACGTCTGTGTACTCATTGGCATAGAAGTCTTTGTCAAACATAGCGACAAAGCTGTTCTGGGCGCCCAGATCTTTGGAATATTCATTCCATTTTTCGGTATTCTCTTCCCAAAAATTCAAATACG
>JAQWFM010000056.1 GCA_028704415.1 Oscillospiraceae bacterium
CAGGCCACGGCAAAAGCGAGGCCGGCGCGCCGCCGCCAAGGCTGCTACCAAACCGCCCTGGCTTTCACCCATTAAAAAGATTTGTTCCGGATCCAACTGCGGGATTTGCTCTACGGAGTTGGTCGCGCGGTTTAAACAGCTTTATCGCAGCGCGCTGGGGCAAGACTTCCCGCAGGACCCGCAAACCCAGCTGCTGGAGGCCATTCAGGCAGTCTTCCGCTCCTGGAACAACGAGCGGGCGATCTATTATCGCCGGCAGAATAACATCCCGTCCAGCTGGGGCACGGCGGTCAACATTCAGGAAATGGTCTACGGAAATATGGGGGAGACCTCCGGTACCGGCGTAGCCTTCACCCGCAGTCCCTCTACCGGTGAAAACCGCCTGTTTGGTGAATTTTTGCTTAACGCGCAGGGCGAAGATGTGGTCGCCGGGGTCCGTACGCCCCAGCCCATTGCCAGGCTGCAGGATATCCTGCCGGAAGCCTACGCCCAGTTTGTCCAGACCGCCCGTTTGCTGGAACAGCACTACAAAGACATGCAGGACATGGAGTTCACTATAGAGCGCGGTAAGCTGTTCCTGCTGCAGACCAGAAACGGTAAGCGTACCGCCGCGGCCGCCCTGAAAATTGCCGTCGATATGGTGGAGGAAGGCCTCCTGACCAAGGCTGAAGCGCTGGATAAAATCGATGCCCGCTCGCTGGATGCCTTGCTGCATCCGGGCTTTGCGCCGAAAGCGCTGAAACAGGCCCGGGTTGTGACCCGCGGCCTGCCTGCATCGCCCGGTGCCGCGGCCGGCAAAATCTATTTTTCCGCGGAAAAGGCTCAGCACGCCCATATCGTGAATGGTGAAAAAGTGATCCTGGTCCGGCTGGAGACTTCCCCGGAAGATATTGTCGGCATGAGCATCGCGGAGGGGATCCTGACCGGGCGGGGCGGCATGACCTCCCACGCGGCTGTTGTCGCCCGTGGTATGGGGCGCTGCTGCGTCTCCGGCTGCGCGGAGCTGAGGATCAATGAAGCCCAGGGTTACCTGACTGACGCCGCAGGGCAGCGTTATGCGGAAGGCGATGAGCTGTCGTTAGATGGCTCGACCGGCCTGGTCTACCAGGGGGAAATTCCGACGGTCGAAGCGGTTATGGGCGAGGACTTCAGCACCATTATGGCCTGGGCGGACGAAATCCGTAAGCTGGCCGTGCGCACGAACGCGGATACGCCGGCTGACGCGCACAGCGCCAGAGTCCTGGGCGCGGAGGGCATAGGCCTGACCCGTACGGAGCATATGTTTTTTGACCCCGAACGCATTTTCCGTTTCCGGCAGATGATCCTGGCAGAAGACGAAGCCAGCCGGCGTGAGGCGCTGGCTTTGCTGTTACCGATTCAGCAGGGCGATTTTGAGGCCATTTATAAAGAGATGGCAGGCTTGCCGGTGACTATTCGCCTGCTGGATCCGCCGCTGCACGAGTTTTTACCGCAAAAGCCGTCAGAGATTGAAGCGCTGGCTCAGGCGCTGGGGATATCTGCGGCCAGGGTGCGGGACAAGGTGGCCTCACTCCAGGAGCTTAATCCCATGATGGGGCACCGGGGCTGCCGCCTGGCTGTATCCTACCCGGAAATTGCTGAAATGCAGACCACGGCCATCATCCAGGCGGCCCTGGCAGAACGCCGCCGGGGCAACGCGGTTGTGCCGGAAATTATGATTCCGCTGGTTTGTGATCTCAAGGAACTGGCTTATGTCAAAGCCCTGATTACCCAAACCGCGGATCAGCTGATTGCGGCAGATGGCGGCCAGCTGAGCTATAAGGTCGGTACCATGATTGAAATCCCGCGGGCGGCTTTGCTGGCCGATGAAATTGCCCAGGAGGCGGATTTCTTCAGCTTTGGCACCAATGATCTCACCCAGCTGACCTTTGGCCTGTCCCGGGATGACGCCGGCCGTATTTTGGAGGATTACTATAATGCCGGCATATTTGAGACCGATCCGACTGCCAATTTGGATGTCAAGGGGGTCGGACGCCTGATGCGGCTGGCTGTCCAGGGCGGTCGGGCCACCCGGCCGGAGTTAAAGCTTGGCATCTGCGGTGAACACGGGGGCGATCCGGATTCCGTGATCTTCTGCCATGAGCTGGGCCTGAATTATGTGTCCTGCTCCCCCTTCAGAATACCCATTGCAAGACTGGCCGCGGCCCAGGCTCAGATCAGGCAGCCAAGAGCCTAGGCTGCGGCCGCCGCGGTTGTTAAAAAGGCTTTTGAGGGCTTGGGAACACCGTCTGGCTCAGGTTGAGTCAGGCGGTGTTTGCTCAGGTCAAGTTGTTTATTTCTGCAATTTCTAAACGAGACAGCTTCATTTACAGCATGACCTGCCAATATATGCCCCAATTCAACGAACCAATCATCTTCAGCCGAACCAGGGCAAGGAGTGTAGAGCTTCAGGAGGCTGTGTTTATGCTTTTTGGTTGATTTATATTCTGATAATATAAACTGATGACATCATTATACTGCATATATTTGTTGAAGATTGCAAAAAAACGCATAATAGTCGTATAATTAAATTATAATAAAGATTCTTGAATGGGAGATTGTGCCTGAACCAGACGCGAGGCATCAGGACGCTGTGTTTAGGGATGTTACGCAGCTGCCGTGTGGTGAAAAATGGTTTAGCTGCAGGCGCCAGCTTCCCCCTTTGAGCTGAGCCACTGTGCGAGACAGTGCGTAATCAGCTGACTTAGTTCAGCTTATATATTTACAAACCGGCAGTAATCGTTCAGTAAAAGTAAGGAGGATTGATTATGTCAGGGCCCGGTTTTAGCCGTCATCTGAAGACAATTTTACTCAAAAAAGGCTGGCTGCTGGTCTTAAGCCTACTTTTTATACTGGTTTTTATCAATTATTCCCTCAACTTGAAGCAATATGCCGGGCGGGATGTTTTGACCATGTATGATCCCATGAAAATGCTGCTGATCAGTCAATGGAGTTCCCTTAATGCCTTTATGATGCAGCTGTACCCCATTCTGGTCGTTTTGCCGGCCGGATTTACGTTGTTTCAGGACCGGCACAGCGGTATGCGCCTTTACTGGTTATCCCGTGAAGGCGCCAGCCGTTACTACCTTGAGACAGCTGCGGCCGCTTTCACGGCAACTTTCCTTACCTTTACCCTGCCGCTCTTAACTGAAGTGCTGTTGAATATACTAGCCTTCCCCTGGCAAGCTGACGGGGATCCGTCCGGGAGCAGCAGCTACCTTGGCAATCTGGGCCTCGAAGCCAGGAATTATCTTTATTTTCCGGTTTACTACCGCAGCAGCTTCGCTTACGTGGTGGTGGTGATCCTGATGTTTGGCCTTATTTCTGGCATTTTATCCGTATTCAGCAGTGTTTGGTCATTTGTTTTCCCCAAATATCAAGTCCTGCTGATCATTCCGGTGTATGTCATCTTGTTTGTGCTGTCAAATTTAAAGGTCATCCTGGGCTTAGATGTTTCAACAAACTATGCCGGCTATATTAACGCCTTTGATCCTTCAGTAAAAAGCAAGCTGGGTTTTGCAACAATTGTTTTACTCTTACTTAGCCTTTCGTGTCTGGCTTTAGGTAAAAAGATCAAGGAGGATCAACTAAGATGAAAGAGGCAGGCTGGGCTGTTTCAGCCGCTGTCCTGATTGGCTTGTTTGAATCTGCTGCTTTTGTCCTGACCGCAGGTATTGGTACTTCAGCCAAAGTGGCAGGCTGATGCTGTTGGCTTTCCTCTATCGCTGCTTTTATGTCTTAACGGTTATATTCATGGTCAATATGTATGGCTTGCTACAGTGGCAGCCGAGCGCTTGGGGTTTACTGACTGCTGATATTTTGATTAACACCCTTTACTTATTTGCGGCGTCTGTGCTTATTAATCTGCTGGCGCTGTTGGTTGGCAGCGCCTTAGGCTTTAGTCTGACTTATGCACTCCAGGTCTGTCTTATTTTTGGTTACCTGTCCCGGCGGGAACCGCCCCTCAGTGGCCTTGGCTGCTGTTCTGGCTTAATCCCATACCCCATTTAGTGCTGAACTGGCATAGCTCGGCCAATGGGCTTTTAAATTCACAGATGCAGGCGTTAGCCTATCCGTATCCTCTATATTATTCTGTTTTGTATATGACCGTAAGTGCTGTGCTGGTGGAAGTCGGCGGCTACCTGGCTTATAGCCGGCATGATCTCTTAACAGATACCGAAGGAGGCGGCATATGAGACTGGAAATTAGTCATATATCCAAAAAGCTGAAACAAACGCTGGTTTTAGACGACGTATCTTTGTCAGTGGACAGCGGGACGGTGTGTGGCATTGTAGGACGCAATGGTTCGGGCAAAACGATGCTATTCAGAGCCATCAGCGGGCTTATCCATACTGACAGCGGAACCGTTCGCTGGGACGGCCGTCTACTCCATAAAGATTTTGACGTTTTACCGTCTTTAGGCATTATTCTGGAGAATGCTGATTTGTATCCTGATTACAGCTGTCTGAAAAATCTTCAGTTACTGGCGGGGCTGCGCAAAATAGCTGACCAGGCAGCTATATCAGAAAGTATCCGCCGGGTTGGTTTGGATCCGGCTGACTCGCGGCCTTACCGGAAATATTCGCTGGGGATGAAGCAGCGCGCCAAAATCGCCCAGGCTATTATGGAAAAACCGGATGTCCTGATCCTGGACGAGCCCACCAATGCCCTTGATACAGAAGGCGTTGCGCTGATCAGGCAGATTATTAATCAGGAAAAGCAGCGGGGCGCACTGGTTTTACTGGCCAGTCATAGCCAGGAGGATATCCGCTTACTGTCTGATCAGGTTTACCACATGAGTAACGGACGCCTGAGCCGTCCGGTGGAGGGGTAAGCGCTATGAAAAGTCTGCATAAAATCATAGTTATGGCGCTGGCCGTGATGACAGTTATCGCCGCAGGCATCGGATTGTTACAGCGCCGGACTTATACAGACATCAGCCGGAACCAAAACCCAACTGAAACCATGCAAGTCGCTATGTGGCTGGATGAAATCAGTCCTGATCACATGGAGTTTCTTAAAGAAAATCTGCCGGACAGCCCCATCATCCTGAGAGTTAAAGGCACAGGGAAAATAGCCTATCATTATTTTCAGAACCTGCAGCAAGCAACTATTCAGGAAGTGTATAAGGGCAGCGATCTGTCTGTGGGTGAGGATATTTATTTAGCCAATGGCAGCCGTTGCTATCTATTCAGTAAGAACCAGGCTAACTGCGGCTTTGTGAATGATTGTCAGGCGGGACAGGACTATCTGGTCTTTCTGCAGGAAAAAATCCTGACCCCTCAAAAAGAGGCCTATCCCGTGTATACGGTCATGCCCTATGTCATTGAACCTATATTTAACTATAGTGATATTCAAAACAAAGTTGTGTCCGTCAGCCTTGATCAAATCCTGGTGCCGTATGCTGAAGTAGCTGATAATGAGTTTTTTGCGGGATCGGAGTCAGGCCTGGCGCATTGGCTGGCCTTAAAGCGGCAAATGCTGCAGCTTTATCCTGCCGGAGATAAGTTGCCATAAGTACACCTGTTGTAAGCTCAATGTAAAACTGCCACACGCCAGGTTGATTAACAGACAAACCTGGCGTGTGGCAGTTGGGGGCGGCCCGGACCGGGGGTGTTCCGGCGCCGGGACCGTCTTCATGATGGCTTATGATCCGGGCTGGGACGGACAGGCCGGGGTGGTTTATTCAAACGCCGCGCCGACTTCTGATACCATGACCTTCATGGCATTCAGGCCTCCGGAGGCCAGATACCAGGATTCCGGATCCAGATAGATAATTTGATCGTTTTGAGCCGCGTTGGTGCCTTTGATCAGATCGTTATCCAGCGTCGCGGCCGCGTCGGTGCTGCCGCCGGCTACCTGGGTCCGGTCAATGACAAAGAGAATGTCCGGATTAACTTCGGCTATATATTCGTAGCTGGCTTCTTCGCCATGCGTTGATTCCTCCACATTTTCGTCCGCGGCCTTAACCCCCAGGCCTTCATGAATCAGGCCAAAGCGGCTGCCCAAACCATAAGCGCTGATTTGACCGTCACTGGTCAGGATGATCAGGGCCCGATCAGAACTCGCCTCCGCCAGTGCGCTGACCTCCGCCATGTCCGCTTCGATTTGGTCCAGCTGGGCCCGGGCCTCGGCCGTTTTACCCAGCAGGGCCGCGATGTTAAGGTTGGTCTGTTCAAAATCGTTCAGATAATCAGCTGCGTCAATTAATACGTACAGCGTCGGCGCAATCTCCTTGAGCTGGTCGTAAAAATCTGCCTGCCGGCCGCCGATAATGATCAGATCCGGTTCAAAGTCATAGATTGTCTCCAGATCCGGTTCAAACAGGCCGCCGGCATTTACGGTGTCCGTTTCATACTGGCTCAGATAGGAGGGAATGTTGCTTTGGGGCACGGCTAGTTCTACCTCTGCGCCCAGTGCGTCAATGGTGTCCAGTGCTCCCATGTCAAAGACCACAACCCTTTGCGCCGGCTGGTCCAGACTGACTTCGCCCTTGCTGTCGGTGACGGTGATCGGGCCGCTGGCCGGGGCAGTGGTTTCAGTGGAGGCCGCGGCGCTTTCGGTTTCAGTCTGGCCGGCTGACGTCCCGGCCAGGCTACTGTCAGAACCGGAAGGGGCGGCGGTGCTGCTGGGGGAGGCCGTCGTGCCGGCCGTCGTGCCGGCGGCGGTGGTAGCGGCGGTGGTAGCGGTGGTAGCGGCGCTGCTGCAGGCAGACAAGGCCAGGGCAGCCAGGACAGCTAAGGCTTGGCTCAGCGTTCTTTTCATATTCAATCCTCCAATAAGATGTATATATTTGTCACACCAGTGTCCTTAGTTGTAATAGACACAGATGGGATGACCATTGATTTCATGGACTTCGATGTCCAGATCAAAAATTGCCTTCAGCCGCTGGGGGGTAATAACCTGGGCGGTTTCGCCCTGAAAGGCTATCTGGCCGTCTTTCAGGGCAATAATGTAGTCACTGTAGGCGGCGACAAAGTTGATATCATGGATGACGACCATCACGGTTTTCCCCATCTCGCTGACCATCCGGCGCAGCACCTGCATAATTTGCACGGAATGCTTCATGTCAAGATTATTCAGCGGTTCATCCAAAAATACGTACTCGGTATCCTGCGCTAAAAGCATGGCTATATAGGCCAGCTGGCGCTGGCCGCCGCTGAGTTGGTCCAAATAGCGATCCTGCAGCGCTTCCAGATGGAGATACGCCAGGGCCTGGTCTATTTTTTCCTCATCCTGAGGGGTCAGCCGCCCGCGGGAATAGGGATAACGGCCAAAGCCGGTTAATTCCCTCACGGTCAGGCGAAGGCTGAGCTCGTTGCTCTGTTTGAGAATGGACAGCCGGGTGGCCAGCTTCTGGCTTTTCCACTGCTCCAGGGCTTGCTGGTCAATCAGAATCTGGCCCTGATCGCGCGCCAGGGTGCGGCTGATCAGGGATATCAGGGTGCTTTTGCCGGCCCCGTTGCTGCCAATAAACGCAATCAGGCGGCCGGTGGGCAGCTGCAGGCTGACGTCATTGACGACAGCAGTCTGACCGTAATGTTTAAATAAGCCTTTCGTCTGAATCAATGTTTGGACGCTCCTTTTCCTTCTCTGAGCAATAGGTAGATAAAATAGCTGCCGCCGGCAAAATTGATCAGCATGCTGGGGGTGACTGCATACGCCAGGACGCGCTCCATCAGCAGCAGACTGGTCAGCAAAGCCAGCGCGCCCAGCAGCATGGCCGCGGGAATGCGGTAGCGGTGTTTATAGGTCTTAAGCAGGTTGCGGGCCACGTTCACGGTCAGCAAACCTAAAAAGGTCATCGGCCCGATCAAAGCGGTAGAAACGGACACCATCACGGCTGTCAGCAGCAGGGTCCGCAGAGCGAGCGCGCTGTGCGACACTCCCAGGCTGACGCAATGATCCGGGCCCAGTGCGGCCACGTCCAGGCGGCGCCAGTCCGGCAGACTGAGCAGGCCGGCCAGGACGGTCAGCAGCACGCTGATCCAGAACAGGTTGACATTGATATTGCCAAAGCTGGCGTAGAGTTTGGACTGGATCTGCATATATTCATTCGGGTCAATCAGAACCTGGATAAACGTACTCAGCGCGGTAAACAGGCTGCCGGCTACGGTTCCGGCCAGTAACAGGATGAATAAATCCCGCTGGCGGCCCCGGAATAAGGCAAGAAACAGCAAACCGGACAGAACCAGCATCGCGCCTACGCCCAATAAAAACTCACCGTAATCACTCATTAAGGCGATTTTGCTGCCATATAAATAGATCAGGAGCGTCTGCACCAGGACATACATGGACTCAAACCCCATGATGCCGGGCGTCAGGATGTGATTGTTGGTGATGGTCTGAAAAGCGGTGGCCGTATAGCCGGTAGAAAAACTCACCAGCAGGATAGCCCCGATTTTCAGCGCTCGCAGGGGTAAAAAGTAAGCCAGATTGCGGGCACTCAGCCCTGGCAGCAGGTAAGCTGCGGCCAGGATCAGTACCATAACGAACAGCAGCAAATTTATTTGCCGGACTGCTTTATCCGCCGCCGCAGGACGGGTGGATTTATCCGCCGGGCGCTGACTTAAACTTACCGCCGGCACCGGGCGGCTGTGCTGGCCGCTGAAGGTCTTACCGAGCTTCATGTACGCGCCGCCTCCTTTGCCAGATTAAACCCAGGAACACGGCCGCACCAAGGATCCCTGCCGTCACGCTGATGGGTATTTCATGGGGATAGATCAGGCTCCGGCTGATCAGATCACAACCCAGCAAAAAGATGGAGCCTAACGCCGCGGTTTCAAACATGGTGTGCCGGATATGGTCGCCATGCCAGATCGATACCAGATTGGGGATAATCAGGCCCACAAAGGCAATACTGCCCACGAT
This sequence comes from Oscillospiraceae bacterium, assembly GCA_028704415.1. Lineage (GTDB taxonomy): Bacteria > Bacillota > Clostridia > Saccharofermentanales > Fastidiosipilaceae > JAAVLZ01. Next base: position 8,890 of record JAQWFM010000056.1, read on the forward strand.
AACCAGAATGGCGGAGGTCATGAGCGCGGTCAGGACCAGACCTGCCAGGGTGACGGCTTTATAGTTAAGGCCCAGATTAACAGCTGCCGTTTGCCCCATACCGGCGATCGTAAAGCGCGCCGCATACAGGTAGGCCAGCAGCAGGCAGGGGAGGCCCAGATACAGCAGCTCATAACGGCCTTCAATGATGAGCGAAAAACTGCCCTGCAGCCAGGACTGCAGATTTTATGCTACATCAAAATGATAGGAGAGCAAGGCGGTCACAGAACTGACGACAGAGCCCAGCATCAGCCCGATTAACGGCACCATGTAGGCGCTTTGACGGCGCAGCTGGCGCAGCAGGGTTAAGAACAACAAGGTTCCAGCCAAAGAAACCCCAAAGGCCAGCAGTAATTTGAGCCAGGTTTGCTGGCCGCCGGCCAATAAAATCGCCAGTAAAATGCCCAGCCGGCACCAGTCCATCGTGCCGGCCACCGTCGGAGAAACAAACTTATTACCGGTGACCGTCTGCAGAATCAGCCCGCTGACGGACAGTCCGGCACCGGTAATCAGAATGCTGATCAGACGCGGCAGCCGGCTGAGCCAAAAAACAGACCGATCTGCGGCCTGGCCGCCCAGCAAGCCGGCCCAGCTAAACGACTTTACCCCCAGACTGAGGGAGACGATCCCCAGCAAAAGTAATATTAAGATAAGGGCCATTTTTTTCTTCAAGACGTACCGCTTCCTTAATCGTCAAATGAGCTGCGAAGAGACAAGATCGCGTTAGCCATGGCTAACACAAACCTGCAGGCAGTTATAACACAGGTCTTTGCCAGCCTGCCATGGACAAATCTTAAAACAGCGCTGGAAATCAGGCGGCGGGCTGTCACCTTGCGGGGCTAACGCCGGCGCCGCCGGCAACCACTGCGGCATTGACAGGCGGGGGTAGGACTCTTTAGTATTTATAGCGTTAGATATGGCTAACCATTAACGACTTTGGAGTATTATGAAAAAACATGACCTTGCTATAGAAGCGCAGCCCTGCCCGGTCTGGAGAAAGCAAGTTGTCTTTGGGGCCGATCAGACGGAGCTGATCTTTGCAGTGCCGGCTTATCTGATCCCGCTGAAGGGTCAGGCGGTCTTAAAAGCGGGTAACCGGCACTACCGGGCTTTGCCCGGGCGGGTTCTGCGCCTGGGTAAAGGCTTAAAGCTGACCGTCGCGGTATGGTCAGAGAGCTTTTGGTATGCGGTGGCGCTGGCCTGGGGCAAAACCGACTGCCGCACCCGCCTGTTTACCGCCGCGGCCCAGCCCGAGCTGCTGAGACAGACCCAGCAAGAGCTTAGTCAGGCCTGCGGCACCAGCGCCTGTCCCGCCTGTGATGGCTCAAACCCCAGGCTGGCCGCCGCTATCTGGCAGGCTCTGGAAACCGACCGCTTCGCATTACTGGAGACGCTTGCCTCTCCAAATCTGGAACCGCCTCTTAAGCTGATTCATCAGCGCTACCGGGAACCCCTGTCACTAAAGGAACTGGCCCGCCCTTGTCAAATGAGCAGCAGTGCGTTTTCGTATTGCTTTCATAAGGAAATGGGTATCCGCCCTTCGGATTATTTGATCCGCCATCGCTTAACCCGTGCCTGCCAAAAGCTGCGGCAAGGCCATACGGTGGCTCAGGCTGCCTACAGTGCCGGCTATGATGATCCGTTTTATTTCAGCCGGCTCTTTAAGCGCCATTTCGGTGTGGCCCCGGCGGTATGGAAACAACGCTCCCCCTGCGGGTAAGTCAGGCCGGAGGCCTTGAGGGCCGGGCATCAGGCGTCAGGGTGGTCAGGGTAAATAAGCCGGTGATGGAAAGCAGAATCAGGCCTAACAGCAGATAGTAGCGGCGCGAGGGCAGCAGATCATACACCACACCACCGCCGGCGCTGCCAATAACACTGGCAATAGAACAGACAGAGGCAAAGATAGCCTGGGCGCTGGCTTTAAGCCGGGGCGGAGCTAAGTTGTATACATAATTGGCCGACACGCCGATGTAGATACCGTTACCTAAGCCAAAGAGCGAAGAGAACAGAATCAACTGGAGGGTGTTTTGGACCCAAAAGCTCAGACAGAGACAGTCCAGGCCCATCAGCAGGCCAAACAGCGGCAGCAGACGCTTGAGCGGAAAGCGGGCCCGCAGAAACCTGAGGGCGAAGAGCGTGGGAAATTCCAGCGCGGCGCGGTAGCCCAAAAAGATAGCATAGCTGTCCAGCGCAATGCCGTTATCCGCCATAAAATAGGTAATAAAGGAGGTATCTGCGTTATAACAGATGGTAAAAAAGAAAATATAGACGCAAAAAAAGACGTAGGGCCGGTTTTGCAGCAGCTCCTGCAACTGCAGGCCCTGATCGGTCTCCGCCTTACTCACAAAGCCCGGTTCCTTTACCCGGGATAAGAAAAAGAGCACCGGCAGGCAGCAAAGGGCGGCAATCCAGAACATCGGCGCCGTACCGGTCCGGGGCAGCAGCCAGTTAATCAGGACACAACCGGCCGCAAAAGACAGGGAACCCAGCCCCCGGATCATGCCGTAATTCAGTTCGTGATCCGCGGCGGCCCGCACCAGGAGATTATCGGTAAAGGTGCTGCTGGGCAGGCGGAAAAAATTGGCCACGGCTATTAACGCCAAAAACATCAGGAAACTGTAGGGCCTGGTGGACGGGATCAGGGGGATAGAACCCCAGCTGACCGCAGCGGCGATCAGCAGTAAATAGAGCATTGGCTTGAGCGCCCGCATCCGGTCACTGACCGAGCCCCAAAAGGTCAGGGCAAAAAAGGCTACAATGCTGCCCACCGCGTTGATAAGGCCGATCCGGGTGGCGCTGAAACCCTTTTCCTGCAGGTAAAGCACGGAAAACATGCCAAAAGCCCAGGAAAACCAGAAACTCAGATCCATGCCCGCCAAATAAACCGTGTCTTTTTTACTGTGCTCCATACTGCTCCTTGCCTGTACGCTTCTGCGCCGGCTCAAACCGGACGATCCGCCGCGCCTGTCTGAGCCTAACATTAGACTGACGCTAAAAAAAGGGCTTTAGCCGTAATATTTTACCCTGAATGTCTAAAAAATAGCTATAGACGAATACGTTGACAATGCCTAAAATGATCTTTAGATATTGATATCAAAATATCTAAAGCAACAGACAGAGATGGAGGCAAAGTCTATGGTCAATCGTATTATGCTTAATAACACGTCGTATCACGGAGCCGGAGCGATTGGGGAAATCCCCGGTGAAGTTAAAGCCCGCGGGTATCATAGGGCCCTGGTCTGCACGGATCCGGATCTTTTGCGCTTTAATGTGGCCCAAAAAGTCACGGGTCTGCTGGATAAGGCGGGCCTGGCGTACACGATCTTCTCTGAAATTAAAGCGAATCCGACGATTGAAAATGTCCAGGCCGGGGTCAAAGCCTTTCATGAGGCCGGCGCGGACTACCTGATTGGTATAGGCGGCGGTTCAGCCATGGATACCGCTAAGGCCATCGGTATTATTGCCGCCAATCCGGATTTTGCCGACGTCCGTTCGCTTGAAGGCGCTGCCGCGACGCCAAAACCCAGCCGTCCGATTATAGCGGTTCCCACTACCGCCGGTACTGCAGCTGAGGTTACGATTAATTATGTTATTACAGATACGGAGCGCAAACGTAAATTTGTCTGCGTGGATCCGCATGATATGCCGGTGATAGCGGTGGTGGACCCGGATATGATGTCAACCATGCCCAAGAGCCTGACGGCCGCTACAGGCATGGATGCGCTGACTCATGCGATAGAAGGCTATATCACCAAAGGCGCCTGGGAGATGACGGATATGTTCCACCTGGAAGCCATCCGGATTATTTCCGGCGCGCTGCGGGCCGCGGTAGACAACGATCCCCAGGGCCGCGCTGAGATGGCCCTGGGCCAGTATATTGCCGGCATGGGCTTTTCTAATGTCGGTCTGGGCGTAGCTCATTCAATGGCGCATTGCCTGGGCGCGGTTTATGACACGCCGCATGGGGTGGCCTGTGCCATGATGCTGCCGATTGTGATGACCTATAATGCTGAGTTCACCGGCGCTAAATATCGTGAAATTGCCCGGGCGATGGGGGTTGCAGGCGTAGATGACATGACCCCGGCGGAGTACCGCAAGGCCGCGGTTGATGCGGTACGACAGCTTTCACAGGATGTCGGCATCCCTACTAAGCTGGATAAAATTAAAGAGGAAGATCTGGACTATTTGTGTGAATCTGCCTGCGCGGATGCCTGCTGTCCCGGCAATCCCAGGGACGCCAATCCGGCAGAGCTCCGGGAGCTTTACCGGCAGTTAATGTAAGCCTCGGACTAGCAAAACCTGCCGGAGGGTACGCTTGCTTAACCAATGGCTCATCCACAGGACGCCGGGATCAGTTTATTCTGATCCCGGCGTCCTGCTTTTACTTTGGAAACGGCAGCACAATACAGGTGACCGCCGGATCGGATTGATCCAGATAAAGCACGTGATCAGCCTGAAAATATAAACACAGCCGCCGTTCTACATTTTTTAAGCCGTAGCTGTCTTGCTTTCCGGACGGACTGCTCCCTGAATCGCCTCTGATGGCTTGTTGCCAGACCGTCAGGCTTAAATGCGCGCCTGAATCCTGCAGCAGCAATTCCCAGTGGCCGTCGCTTTGTCGGCCGGCCAGTCTGACCCAGCCCTGGGCGGAGGCTGATTCCAGGATGCCGTGCTGCAGCGCGTTCTCTACCAGGGGCTGCAGAGTCAGCTTAGGCAGTAAGAAGTCTGGCATGGCTGCGGGAAGTTCGATAAAAAGTTCAAAATGATGCCGGTAGCGGACATTTTGAATCGCAAAGTAATGTCTGACAATCGCGATTTCTTCTTGCAGAGGTAACAAGTCTTTGCCTTGCCCCAGACTAAGCCGGTAAAACTGAGTCAGACTCCTGGCTGTCTTCTCAACCTGCTCCGGTTGCCCCAGTTTTGCCATCCAGGTCATCGCCTCCAGCGTGTTATATAAAAAGTGGGGTTTGATTTGAGCCTGCAATACGTTCAGTTCAAGCCGCCGCACTTCTTTTTCGCGTGATTCCTGGGTTTTGAGCAGACCATCAATCCGGTCCAACAGATTATTATGAGCCGTTATGAGCTGGCCAATCTCATCCGGCCGCTGCGGGTTTAAACGGGGAGGTAAAGTGGCTAATTCAAAACATCCTCCTGTTTTCAAACAAAACCAAGGGCGAGAGAAAAATAACTCGCGCTTGGCTTTGCTGCGTTTGCACGGTGTGGTCAAAGACTTGCCCGCGCGATTGTAACCTGTTCAGTTGTTGTTTGTCCCCAATATCGTATTATTTTTGGGATTTGTGAATCTCTTCTTCTAATTTGTGGAGTGATTCTATCAGTTCTTCAAACTTGGGAACTTTGTGGAAAAACATCTCCTGCATGGCTTCGTAATCCTTTTTCAAGGCCGGATAACGATACGCTTCCGGCACAAGGCGGATTTCCTCAAACGTTGCTTTCTCATATCTGACCCACTTGCGTGGATAGAACTTTCTCTTGAAGTCAGCTACTCGTTGGAGCAGATCAGGACTAGCAAGGGCCTTGTCTTTGTACTTCGACAGACTGATTTGATACAGATCATAATAATGCCTGGCATATCGTGCCGGCATGGCCAAAAGCTCAGGCCAATTGGCTTCCTGATGCAGAATGGTGGCTTTTTCCCAGAAGGTGCGTTCCGGAGAAACCGTCTGCACGGTAAAAGCCGCATCCGGAAGAATCCCCGGATAGGCATCTGCAACAAAGGGCTGAATGGACACTTCTTCTGATGGCGTCCAAGCGGCCAGCGCTCCAATCTCGAGTCGTACGGTTTCACTCAGATAGAGGGAAGGGAAAAGCTTGGGGTACTCAAACAAAACTGTCTGTGGAGCATCCTGATCAATCCGAACGTTAAGCTCTCCGCCCGCTTTTTCTTTCAGAGCTACCAATAACTGAGGCGCAAAGGTGTCGGCCAAAAATATCCCAGTCTTAGCATTGATCTCGTGATTGAATTTGTCCTGTTTCGTCCTGGAACGTTCTTCCCACGGTTCATTCAGACCATAGCCTAACAGACGCCAATCCAGAATCAAATCAACGTCTTCCGAAAAGCGCTCAATGAGGGAAAAGCATTTGGAAAGGCTTGTTCCGCCTTTAAAGGTTAAGGCCTTCCGCCAAGGACTTTTATGATAGAGATAGTCCAAAACAAAGCTGACCCAGAAATCCTTCTCCACAACGCTCTCACGAATTCCCATCTTCTGGGCTGTGTTGCGAATGAGAATGCGTAGATCCTCTTGACTGATTTTTTTATGTCCATCAGGCGGCCGCTCCAATTTCTCGAATGATCTGATACACCCAGCTTTTTGTTGCTTTTCCTTTGATCAGAAGTTCTTGCCGCTCGCTATCGGATAAAAAGTCTCGCAGTATTTTCAACGATTCCTCTGTCATCTGGTCTTTCCCGATCGCTTGAATGGCCTGAATGACCATCGCCACTTCTTTGCTCAGTCCGGAGATCTCGCCATTGGCTCGATGCTTAAACTCCAACAGAGTCCCTGCCACGTTGTACGTAACATAACGTCCGTCGGAGATATACATCCATTTTCCGGGTACCTGCGTCGACAGGCCGAGCACATTCAAAGCGGTATTTCCAGTCGGCGCAATCGACCAATTATATTTTCTGGCCAGCGCCAGGGCCACCTCATGAAGGTTGGGGGCTTCCCATTCTATAAGCAACTTACTGTACCGCGGGGCATCGTAAACTCCCGGAAGAAGCCGGCGAATCTTTTTGGCGTCGGTCAACCGATTTAAAATCTTGCGGACATTTTCATAGTCGCTCAAATCAAAGAAGTCACTGGCAATAAACGCTGTACCGGGTTTCATACTCTGGATGCGCTTTTCAATTTGTTTTGTGTTTGTCATAGCCTGCCTCCTTTGTCCCAAATATTATATAATATATGGGACAAAAGCTCAAGCGAGTACAGCGTCATATGAAACGTCAGGGCCTTCGCTCTGTCAACCATAAGGCTAATAAGGACCTTGAGCATCATGTAAAAGCGTCAGGATTCTCTGTCTTTGCCATATAAGTAGTCAAGTCTCCCATTCGTCAGCCCTGCTTTCTGTGGTAACCTTCAGGCATAAAGATCCTTGACGGTACCAGTTTTCACCTACTATCTTCTGAGTGATATTCCATTGTTGATTCAGATGGCCCTCAGCGTTCGACTAAACTCGCGCAGTAGCACAATGAGAACCGCTCCGATCATTGGGTAATCCGAACGAGATGATTAGAAAAGTAATCACAAGCGCCGCGATCATCGTTTCAAAGTCCCGAACCAGAAAACAGGCAATCACTCCAAAGAGAATGAGGATGACCAGAATTCCAAGCGCTGCAGTTTCAACGACCGGCAGAAACGACGCTAAAGTCCAGGTTACCAAAGTCAGAACCGGTCTGACCGGCACAGGGTGGCAGCGCCGCTACCGGTATAGCGCGTAACCACCCTGCCCAAGTGATCCGATTGAATCCGGTGGAGGCTGAGCCCATCAGATAAACCCTGCCGAGCCTGCTCCCCTTGCCTTTAGTTGTTCCCAAATGGCTTGCTTAAGCGCCGGGGCTGTTTCATACTTACATGAAGGGCTGGTACCCCAGTCGTTATTCAGGAAAAAGGCAGGATAAGCAAATGGAACTGGACAGTCAGAAAATTCGCCGGATTGCGCCTGAAATGGATCCGCTGAGATTAGGCATGGGCTGGCAGACAGAAGACCTTGGCAAGCCGCAGATCTTAATTGAAAGCACCTTTGGCGACAGCCACCCCGGCAGCGCGCACCTCTTTGGCTTAGGGCAGCAGGCCGTTGATGGCGTAGCTGAAGCCGGCGGTAAAGCCGCCCGCTACTTTACCACGGATATTTGCGACGGCCAGGCCCAGGGCCATGACGGGATCAATTACTCCTTACCCAGCCGGGATCTGATATGCGCCATGATTGAGGTGCACGGCAAAGCCACGCCCTTTGACGCCGGCGTCTTTATCAGCAGCTGTGACAAGGGAGTACCTGCTCAACTCATGGGCATCGGCCGCCTGAACATCCCCAGCGTGATGGTGACAGGCGGGGTTATGGCCGCGGGGCCCGATCAGCTGACCCTGGAGCAAATCGGCACTTACAGCGCGGCTTTCCAGCGCGGCCAGATCAGCGCTGAACAGTTTGACTGGTACAAGCATCATGCCTGCCCCTCCTGCGGCGCCTGCTCATTTATGGGTACGGCTTGCACCATGCAGATTATGGCGGAAGCCCTGGGCCTGATGCTGCCGGGTACAGCCCTGCTGCCGGCCTTATGTGACGACCTGCAGACCTCAGCCCGGGCCGCCGGTCAGACTGCCGTACGGCTGGCATTAAACGGCCTCAGACCGCGGGATATTGTGACGGAGGCGTCCTTTAAAAACGCTATTCGCGTCCACGCCGCCATATCGGGCTCCACTAACGCGCTGCTTCATCTGCCGGCCATTGCTCATGAGTTTGGCATCGAGCTGGATGCCAGGACCTTTGATCAGCTGCACCGCGGCGCCCATTATCTGCTGGATATAAGGCCTTCCGGCCGCTTCCCGGCGGAGTATTTTTACTACGCCGGCGGCGTCCCGGCGGTGATGGAAGCTATTCGCAGCCAGCTTGATTTAAATGTGCTGACGGTGACCGGCCAGACCCTGGGCGAAAATCTGGACCGGCTTAAAGGCAGCGGATACTATGAACACTGCCATGCGTTTCTGGCTGATCTGGGCCTGAAACCAGCCGACATTATCCGGCCCTTTGAGCAGCCGCTGGGCCGGGACGGAACCGTGGCCGTTTTGTACGGCAATTTGGCGCCTGAAGGTGCGGTCATCAAACACGCCGCGGCTCCCAAAGCTATGTTTCAGGCCACACTCAGAGCCAGGCCTTTTGACAGTGAGGAAGCCTGCTGTCAGGCTATTCTTTCCGGCGCTGTCAAGCCGGGTGACGCCGTCTTTATCCGCTATGAGGGCCCGCAAGGCAGCGGGATGCCGGAGATGTTTTATACTGGCGAAGCCATTGCGTCAGATCCTGAACTGGCCCGGTCGATTGCCTTGATAACTGACGGCCGCTTTTCCGGCGCTTCCCGCGGGCCCATGATCGGGCATGTTTCCCCGGAAGCCGCCAGCGGCGGACCAATTGCTCTGGTAGAAGACGACGATTTGATCCGCCTGGATATACCCGGCCGCCGGCTGGAAATCGTGGGGGTCAGGGGAGAAGCAAAGACCGCGTCTGAAATAGCCGAGATTTTAAACCGCCGGCGGAAAGCCTGGCAGCCCAAACCCGGGCGCTACCAGTCCGGCGTGCTGAAGCTCTATTCCGAACGGGCCTGTTCACCCATGAAAGGTGGTTACATGATATGACCCCGCGGCGCTATGACCTGGCGAATATTCCCGGCTTAAAGGTGCTGGGCCGCTGCCCGGAGCTGACTAAAAGCCTGACTTTGTTTTGGACCGGTTCGGGCCTGGCTGTGGCCGTCGCCGCGACCGAGCTTTGGGTGGAGCTTTACGCAGATTACGAACGCCTGGAGCCGTGGCTTGACATTATCATCAACGGCGATCTGTCTCAGCGGCTGCTGCTCACCCGGGGGCAGCAGCGTATCTGTGTTTTCCGCGGGCAGAGCCCAGATATCGTTAAGCAGGTCCGCCTGCTGCGCGACACTCAGGCCATGTCAGACGATGACCGGACCTTGTTGCAGATCCGTGCTCTGGAAACCGATGGTCACTTCCTGTCCCCGCCGGAGCCCGCTTTGAAACTGGAGTTTATCGGTGACAGCATTACCTCCGGCGAAGGCGCCAGCGGCGCGGTCAGTGAAACGGACTGGGTCCCGGCCTGTTTTAGTGCCTATTATAACTACACCTATGAAACCGCAGCCCGGCTGGCGGCGGACTATCATTGCCTGAGCCAGAGCGGCTGGGGGGTCTATACCGGCTGGGACGGCAACCGCCGGCACGCCTTGCCGCTGTACTATCCCCAAATCTGCGGCGTACTGGGCGGCGCGCGGAATCTGCGGCTGGGCGCGACAGCCGCCTGGGATTTCACGGCCTTTAAGCCGGACTACATTATCATTAATTTAGGTACCAATGATGCCGGAGCCTTACAAGCCAGCCCGGCAGCTGAACAGGCTGAGCTGTCGGCGCAAATTGAGCAGGCAGCAGTGGCCTTCTGGCAGCAGTTAAGGCAACTTAATCCGGCAAGTTACCTGATCTGGGCCTATGGGATGCTGGGCCATCCCCTTCTGCCGCAGCTGACCCGGGCCCTGCAAACCTATCAGCGCCTAAGCTCAGATGACAGAGCGGAGCTGTTGCTGCTGCCCTCAGCCGAACAGACCGGCTACGGATCGCGGCAGCATCCGGGTAAAGCGGCCCACCGGGCCGCGGCCGCGGTCCTGACCCGGCGCGTCCGCCAACTGGAGGAC
>JAQWFM010000106.1 GCA_028704415.1 Oscillospiraceae bacterium
AATATCGAGAAGTTTCAGCCTGAAAAATGCAGTATTTGTGGCGTTCCGGGGGATAAATTTATTAAGTATTAAATCTGAGTTAAAGAATAAATAACTTATTGATATCCAATGTTAATAAGAGCAAGACACTCTATGTTTCGTAGAGTGCCTTGCTCGTTTTTACTCTATTCATTCACATCCACCGTTAAGCCGGACTTAAATTCCACGGTGAATTTATCCTCATAGACTCTGATCTTCTCAATCAGCCGTCGGATAAGCTGCTCGTCGTATTCAGCGAGGGCGGTGGATTGCTTTTTTAGGAATGTGCTCATATCAGCCATGCGCTTTTTGAGTTCAGCTCCGTTGATGTTATCAACCTGTAGCTTTTGCTTCTGGTCACGCAGGCGGTGAATCTCATCGCCAACTTTCTCATAATCCGCATTGGAAGTGGCCAGTTTCAACAGTTCCGTTTGCAGTTCCTCAAGCCGCTTATCGATATCCGCTAAGGCCTTGTCGCTTTCACGATTTATGACGGTGGAGATGTTGTCTCGTAGAGTAGTGAGGAAAGAGTCTTTGTCACAAAGTGTTTGGTTGATAGCGGTGACCAGCACTTGCTCGATGGTGCTTTCAAGCACTGTGCGGGCATCGCAGAACAGGCCAGTGTTCTCCAGTCTGCTGACGCACCGCCAGACGACGGATTTCTTCCCGCGGTTGTTCCAATGCACCCTGCGAAAAACCTCGCCGCATTTGCCGCAGATGACTATCTGAGCGAAGCAGTGGCGACGATACCTTCCGTTTTGCTGACGGGGCGGGCTTGTCCGGAAGCATTAACGGTGGTTCCGGCACAGATTTACTCGACTTTAGTGCTTATACAACCGGTGTGGTTGTGGATCTGGCGCTGGGGCAGTTGACCGCCAACGACTTGACTGCCGAAGTTACGGGAATCGAAAACATCACCGGCGGTAGTGGCGACGACAACTTAATTGGTGATGACAATGACAATATCCTGATTGGCATGGGCGGTGCTGATACGCTGGTTGGCGGCGCAGGCAATGACACTTACATCTTCGCGGCGGGCTGGGGTACAGACGATGCGATTACCGACAGCGCAGGAGATGACACCGTGACCTTTGCCGTACTGACCACCGGTTTAAGCATCAATCTGGATGATTTGGGCTGGACGGTCACCGACGGGACCAATATCCTGCGGCTCAATGGACAGACCATCGAAACACTGATTGCCGGCAGCGGTCACGATATCTTTACGATCAGCGGTTCCGCGCAGGGGATCATCTGGGGCGGCGGCGGCAACGACATCTTCCGTTTTGTCGGCAATGGCAGCTTGTCTGGTAGCATTAACGGCGGTGACGGAACGAACAGCCTGGATTACAGTGGATATACGGCGGGAGGCGTGACAATTAGTCTGGCGGACACCATTGGCAGTGGCACAGCTACAGCGCTAAGCGGTACCTTCACCGGCGTAACGGTATTCACAGGCAGTCCTGCCGCAGACACCCTGATTGGCTCCGATAACGCGACAGCCTTTAAGATCACCGGCGAGAATACCATTAGCGTGAACGGTTTAAGTTTCGCGGGTTTCGAGAGCCTGAGCGGCGGAGCCGCGAATGACAGCTTTGACCTGGGTGCCGGTGGCGCCTTAAGCGGCAGCATCTCCGGCGGCGCAGGCGAGGATAGCCTGACTTATGAAGATTACGGGCAGGCTGTACAGATTACCCTCACGGGAGCGGACGCTTCCGGCTTCAGCGGGCAAGGAAGCGGTCTTGGTGCCGGTTTCAGCGGTATCGACATCCTCCAGGGTAGCGCTCAGAACGATGCCTTTACCGGAATTAATGAAACGGCTACCTTTGAACTGGGTTCCTCTGAAGCGGGTAGTCCGGATAATCTCGACAGCTACACGGTAACGGTGGATGAAACTGAGTATACGTTAAGCTTTAGCGGCTTTGAAAATCTCACCGGCGGCAACCAGGCTGATACCTTTATCCTGAACGGCCAGGTCAATTATCGCTTGTCGGGCGGTGAGGGTGACGATATCTTCCGCTTCTGCGATCAAGCCACTCTGCAAAACAGTGTAGACGGTGGTGCCGGCAATGATACCCTTGATCTATCACTCTACACGACCGGACTGAACGTGGCCCTGCAGGCCCTAGGCGAAATAGACGGCTTTAACGGTAATCTGGCACTGGTCAGCGGAGGCTTCCAGAATATCGACACACTCCTTGGCAGTGTAGCCGAAGATACCTTGACCGGCTTGAATTCCGACGCGACCTTTGAGCTGGGGACCGGAACATATACAAGCGGCCATACCTTAAGCTTCAGCGGTTTTGAAACCTTAAGGGGCGGCTCCGGAAGAGACACCTTTATCCTGCAGGATACGGAGGAATTTGCCGGGGTCCTGGACGGCGGCAGCGGCATAGATACGCTCGATTACTCCGGCTATAGCGCTGACGTAACAGTAAACCTGGAAGCAGGCGATGCCACAGGCGTGAACGGCGGACTGGAGAACAGTATCTCCGGTTTCGAAAAGGTGCTCGGTTCGACCACACACAGCAACAACCTCACCGGCGATCAACATGACAATATCCTAATCGGCGGAGATGGTGACGATACTCTCACCGGTGGCGGCGGCAACGATACCCTCGAGGGCGGGGCCGGAGACGATACCCTTGCGGGCGAAGCCGGAGATGATACGCTCGCGGGTGGCACCGGCAATGACAATCTGTTCGGCGGACAGGGTAATGATACTTACCTGCTGGCGGATAATTGGGGCGCTGATACAATTACCGAAAATGCGGGCGAAGGTAATGATACCCTGGATGCTTCCGACATCACGGCGGCGCTGACCTTCCGCTTTGACGCCGACGGATGCACCATTACCGATTCAGAAGGAAATCAGGTCAGTGCGGGCGTAAACCTGGAGAGCTTCAGCGGCGGACAGAATAACGATACCTTTAGCTTTGAAAATGGTGCAGCATTCAATGGCCGGATTGACGGTGAAAGCGGCGACGATACCTTAGACTTCAGCGGTTATGACCAGGGCATCAGCGTGATTCTGACGGGCTTAGGCAGTGGAGACGGTTTCGCCGGAACCGAAGCGGGTCTTCAGTTCAGCTTCGATAATATGAATGTTCTCGTCGCGAGTCCGCAGGAAGATACCTTGCAGGGGCTCGACAGCGATGCGACCTGGAACCTGGAATCCGCAGGCGCAACATATACCGCGGGCGGGCGCAGTCTCAGCTTCTCCGCTGTGGAAAACCTGCTGGGCGGCGCAGCCAATGATACTTTCAGCTTAGCCGATGGAGCGGGGCACGCAGGCAGCATTCAGGGCGGTAGCGGGATAGACCATCTGGATTACAGTGCATACCCCGTCGCCGTACAGGTAAATCTGGCGGAAGGCACAGCTACGGCTATCACCGGTACAATAGCGGGAATTGAAAATGTCACGGGTGGTAGTGGCGATGATGAATTGACCGGCGATGAGGGTGACAATATCCTTACCGGCGGGTCTGGTAACGATACGCTGTCCGGTGGCTCCGGTCAAGACACCTATCTCTTTGCAGACGGTTGGGGCGAGGATATTATCGTGGCGATCCCCGGTATCGGCAGGGCAATCCTTGATTTCAGCTCCGTACAGGCAGATTTAACGATCAATCTCGAGGAGGGTGCTATTCAGATTACCGACGGGGTGAATACCCTGACTCAACCCTCCGGTACGGTAGAGACAATCAAGGCAGGTTCGGGCAATGACAGCTTCTACCTGCTGGCTAACTACACCACCGGTCTTTACGGCGGCGCAGGAAATGATACCTTCCTGCTCGCGGACGGCGTGGCTTATGACGGCCTCCTTGACGGCGGAACCGGCAACGATACGCTCAGTTTTAGTGATTGCAATAACTCCGTAAATGTCATCCTGACAGGTCACGGCAGCGAGGATGGGTTCCGGGGCATTGAGAGCAGTCTGCAAGCCGGGTTTACCAATCTGGATGAGGTGATCGGCAGTAAAGCAGCAGACGATGTCCTGACGGGACGCAATACCGCGGCCACCTTTATCCTTGATGATATCTGCAGCTATAGCAGCGCCGGACGTGCCATCAGTTTCAGCGGGTTTGGCGTACTCCAGGGCGGCAGTGGCAATGACGTCTTTGAAATCCACGGCGAACGCGCCTTCATCCTGTTCGGCGGAGCCGGCGATGATACTTTCGTGTTCTGCGACGGGGCGACCTTAGAGGGCAGCATTGACGGTCAGGCGGGCAGGAACACGCTGGACTTTGCGGATTATACGACCTCCCGCAACTTTACCCTCACCGGTATTGGCGGCAACAACTTTACCGGGAAGGAAGCGGCACTGAGCGGAGAATTCAAGAATATCATCAATCTGGTGGGCGGACAGGATATTGACGCCTTGGCAGGCTTAAATGCTCCGGCTGTTTGGGAGCTGACCGGTAACGGCGGCGTCTACGCGGCGGAGAACAGGCAACTGGAATTCAACGGAATCGAAACGGTCATTGGCGGTGCCGATCAGGACAGCTTTGTGGTCGGAAGCGATGCCGCAAGAAAAGGCAATATCGA
>JAQWFM010000107.1 GCA_028704415.1 Oscillospiraceae bacterium
TTCGCGGGATGCCATCCTGGTATTGCAGCGAGTAGTGCATATTATCGACAAGTTCCCCGTAGAAATTCCAGAATAGCTGCCAGGGGCGGGTGTTCCCGCCCCTTTGACAACATTCCAAAAGGAGGGATACTATGCTAAAATTCTGCTCTGCTCGCTACCGGAACCTGAGGATCCTGGCGGTGACCATGGCCTTGTTCCTGTTTATGGGAGCAATGCTTCCGCTAATACCGGCAGCCGCCAATGAAGACCTCTCTTCAGCGGGAGAATTGCTGCAGGTGAGTGAAGAAACGGGACTATCCGGGAACCAGAACCTTCCTCTGGTAGCGGATAATGCAACAGTACCGGGTTCGCCTTTATCCGCGCCGGATACTGGCAGCATGCCGATTGAAAACCAGGCTCTGGCTTCTGAGGATAACGCCTTGCTGTCAGCCCAACCTGCCAGCCCGGATAGCCTGGAAGCTACTGCCGGCTCACTACCCCTTACCCAGGAAAGTCCTGCACCTCGGCCGGAGGAGCAAATCCGGCAGGCTCAATTCTACCAGGTGCCGCAGTTGTTGATACAATCCCAGGATGCTTTGGTTTACAGTGAGGCCGCGGTGGATGTAAGCCTGTTATTTCCTGGTAAAGCGGCGGCCTATAGTTTCGTTATTAACTATGATCCAGAATGCGTAAGCCCGGTCCTGGATGATCTGGGCTTCCCGCTGGTTGATGCCGGGGAACTGGGAGAGAGCTTGCAAGCCAACCTTACTGGCAGCGGTCAATTGCGGGTGGCTGCGGCTGGAGCTCAGGCAGTATCAAGTGATGAAGCCCGGCTTTGCACGCTGCATTTTCAGCTTTTGACCGGGGGAAGCAGTGAATTAACCGCCTCGGAGATAGAGCTATATGATGAAAAAGGGGAAGAGATTTACGGAGTTTCGCTTACCCCGGCTACTATTCAGGGTTTATATCCGGAGATAACGCAGCCCGTTGCTGCACCTCTTCCCGGGATTTATAACAGCGTACAGCGGGTAAGCCTTAAAACCGGCAATACTCAGGAATATATCTATTATACTTTGGACGACAGTGATCCGTCTGACCCGGATAATCCTGGGCGCCAGCTTTATTCCGGCCCCATCTTGGTCAATCGCAACCTTACTATTAAAGCAGTCACCTTTCGCGAAGGGCGTTATGGTGAGCCAGCCAGCTTTGATTATCTAATAAACCTGGCTGGTATCGGCGGAAAGGTAAACTATCGCGGTCAAGCGTTGGCCGGTGCTGCACTCAAACTGAAAAAGGCTGGAGTAGTGGTAAACACGGTTAGCAGTAATGCGGCCGGTGACTATCTCTTCCCGGCAGTGCCTGAAGGGACTTATATAGTGGTGGCCGGTGGAACGGGTGGTTTCAATCAAGTGGAGAGCCCGCCCATTACGCTGGATAGTCAAAACCGCCAGGCTAACCAGGATTTTGAGCTTTTCAAAGGCCTTAGCATCAAGGGTATAGTTCAGGTGCCAGAGGGCTACAGCCCTTCTGATATAGAAGTATACGCTGAGTCTGATAGCAATTTCTCCTATGCCACAAGCTGGACGGAGATGGACGGTTCCTTCTGGTTGGAAGGTCTGGAAAGTGCTAGCGCTTATAAAATCTTCACCCGCAATTATATGGGATTAATCGATGCTGAATTAGCAGTTGAGCAGCTAAACCCGGGTCTTAATGATCTCTCAGCGACCCCGTTAATACTGACAGCTCCGGCCCAAGCTACCCTTAGCGGGGTGGTTAATGATGTCGATGGCCAGGGAGGGAAAACGCCGGTAGCAAATGTCTGGCTTTCGCTCTACAGCCCTTCGGCCAACTGCTGGGCTGGCGCCGAGACCGACAGCAGCGGCCGCTATACTATGGAAGAGCTGATCCCGGCCGGTGATTATTATCTTTCTTATTATAAGTGGGAGGATAATCTCAGCGGCACCCTGGAAGCAAGTCAGGTGATTAATGAGGGCGAGAATACGCTGAATATTGATATTCCCAGCGGTTATGTAATTAATGGCAGCGTGAAAAAGGATAGAGGTAATGGTGAGCTGGAGCCGGTACCTGATATCTCTGTCTGGGTTTCTGGCCCTGACTGGGCTTCGGTGCTTACCAATGAACAAGGGGAGTTCAGCATTAAGCGTTTGACGGCGGGAAGCTATACCCTGGAACTGGATATGTGGCATAGCTTTGAAGAGGTGGATAGCCGCAGCCTGGAGCAGAAAACGATTACGCTGGGCCCGGAGAATCAGCTGGTTGAGCATAATATAGTACTCGTGTCTGGTAATACCATCTCGGGCAGAGTCAGCACCAACCCGGCGGGGGGGCAGGATGCGGTCAGGATTTCGGCCAGCAGCGCCAGCCAGAACATCTACCGCCAGGCTACTACTGATAAATACGGGGACTATGTTATCCGGGGAATAAGCCCGGCCAATGATTATGTAGTTTCGGCCTACAAATGGCCTTACTATCCAGATGAGAAATATGACATTGTAGTAGGGGATACGGTTGAACCGGTGACCGTTGACCTTAGCTTAAACCATCCTGATTTGGAGGCGGGATATTTCAAGCCGGAGCATAATCGCTATCTGGCCATGAGCCCCTCCATAGCGCCGGGCAAGGTGCTTGGTTTCCGCCTGGATTACCAGAATGACAACCCCAGTCAGAGCGCAGCCGGTGCCCGGGCAGAGTTTACCCTACCCTCGGGACTGGAGTTGATAGCAGGCAGTATGACCCTGAATGGTACAGCGGTAACAGCTACTTCCAGGCTGGAAGGAGATAAAACTGTTTGGGAGCTTGAACTGGGCGAGGTTCTGGCCGGCCAGAAAGGAAGCGTCATATTCCAGGCCCAGCACAACCCGAATGCCAGTACGGCCCTGATATTCAGCAGTCAGGCCAGTATTACCTGGGATGGGCAAAATGAAACCATCGGCAATGCCCAGGTGGAAGTAGTGGCGGTGGACATCAATGGTCCTCCCTTTAGCCAACCAGGCCAATTTACCGTTTACGGCAAGTGTGCCGATTCGGCCCTGGTCAAGGTGATGGGTAAATTGCAAGGTTCCAATACTGCTCTTTTGTTGGGCCAGGCTCGGGCGGAAGGCAAGTGGTGGACCACTACTGTGGAGATAAAAAATGAAGGAAGCTACCAGCTTTATGCGGTGGCGGAAAAGGCCGGCAATGTCTCCAACCCCAGCAGCCCGATTACGGTTACGATTAAAAGTAATAGCGCGGTTTTGCAGGATCTTACCATTAATGCAGGATGGAACCAGAATGTAAAATCTAATCCCAAAATCGGCATACCGGCTATTGCGGTTAGCCAGGGCTATAGTGTTTATGTGGATGCATTATTTTCTGCCAGTATCGATAGCAGTGCCGGTAATCCCAGGCTGCTTTTTGCCCTAAAAGATGAAACTAAGGATTTGAGCCAGGTTACTCCGGAAGATTTCCAGGTTGTAGCGGCAATGAGCAGTACTGAGCCAGCGGGCCAGCAGAAGACCTGGAACGGCTCCTTTTATATTGATTACAACCTGGCTGGAGACTTGAAAGCTTACATCTACTATTACAGCGAAGGTGTATGGCAACTGGTGCCGGTAGTGCAGATAGCTATTTTAATCGACCCCAGCGGCATTATTACCGACGCGCACAGCGGCCAGCCGATTCCAGGAGTAAGGGCGGAATGCGAGTATGAAGTCAACGAAGGCAACTGGCAGCGCTGGCCGGCAGAGAATTTCGGGCAGGTCAATCCCCAGCTGACAGATGAAAAAGGATATTATGGCTGGGATGTGCCGGCTGGTACCTACCGGGTGCGTTTTACCCACAGTGCTTATAATACCACCATTAGCGAGGTAGTTTATGTACCCCCGCCCAAGACGGACCTCAATCTGGGCCTGATCAGCCTGGTGGCCGGAGAGATACCGGGGATAATAAGCAAGAGTCCGGAAGCCGGTGATGTGGATGTAGCGCTCGACAGCGAAGTAAAAGTAGCTTTCTCCAAGGATATGCGGAATGACAGTGTAAATGAAGAGAGTTTTACATTAAAAGACAATAGTGGTAATCTGGTAGCGGGCAGCGTCTCCGCTACAGGGAAGTTGTTTACCTTCAAGTCCAATAGCGGTTTGAATGCCGGGACTACTTACACGGTGCAGTTAAGTACCGCTATCCAGGATGCTTTTGGCAAATCCCTGGAAGCGGCCGAGTGGAGTTTCACTACGGTTACCTCAGGAACCCTGCTGGTAAATGTGCGGCCGCAGTTGAACACTTATGCCCGGAGTACGGCTACCCGGCCGGTAAATGTCACTTTTAGCGGGAATATTCAGAATGCGGCGACTTTGCCTCCCAGTGTGGATATTCAAATAATAGCTCAAAATAACCCGGACGTTGCTCTGGCGACCATTAAAAATGTCAGCGTAGAGGCAGATGGCAGCTTCAATGCCAGCTGGCCTATTCCGGTTATTCTGGCCGAGGGCAGCTACCTGGTAAAGGTCTATTACGATGGGCAGCGCTGGGGCAATCAGAGTTTTGCGGTAA
>JAQWFM010000108.1 GCA_028704415.1 Oscillospiraceae bacterium
CTTCACATAGTTTTCCGGGGTATAATCATTCCCCTCAGTGTCGACTTCTCTTACGCTGAAGCTATAGGGATTGCCGGCGGCGTCAGTCGCTTCCAGGCCGGTCCAGCTGACTTCGATCGTGCCATCAGCCAGTGCTTTTAGTTCGGCATCCGGGACGGCTTCCGGTGTGACGGCCGCCGTCTGCCGGTAAAGCTTGAACCAGATCGTCGGGCGTTCGGCCGGGCCATTGACCCAGGTCTTAGTCGCCACAGCACTGGCGTCACCCGGGATCACATAGCTGTTGGTCACCATCAGGCCGTTTTCCGCCTTCACATAGTTTTCCAGGGTGTAGTCAAGGCCGTCCGCATCCACTTCCTTTACGCTGAAGCTATAGGGATTACCCGCGGCGTCAGTGGCTTCCAGACCCGTCCAGCTGACTTCGGTCGTGCCATCAGCCAATGCTTTTAGTTCGGCATCCGGGACGGCTTCCGGCGTGCCGCCTGCTATCTGTCGGTAAAGCTTGAACCAGACCGTCGGGTGTTCGGCCGGGCCGTTCACCCATAGCTTAGTGGCGATAGCTTCCGCAGTCGTCGGGATCACGTAGCTGTTGGTCACGGTGAGGCCGTTCTCGGTCTTCACATAGTTTTCCGGGGTATAATCATTCCCCTCAGTGTCGACTTCTCTTACGCTGAAGCTATAGGGATTGCCGGCGGCGTCAGTCGCTTCCAGATCAATCCAGCTGACTTCAGTCGTGCCATCAGCCAGTTCTTTTAGATCAGTTCCCGGGACAGCTTCCGGCGTGCCGGATGCCGTCTGCCGGTAAAGCTTGAACCAGACCGTCGGGCGTTCGGCCGGGCCGCCTGCCCAAAGCTTCACTGCGGTGGCTTCCGCGTCTGTCGGGATCACGTAGCGGTTGGTCACGCTCAGGCCGTTCTCGGTCTTGAGGTAGTTTTCCGGGGTATAATCATTCCCCTCAGCGTCGACTTCTCTTACGCTGAAGCTGTAGGGATTGCCGGCGGCGTCAGTTGCTTCCAGGCCGGTCCAGCTGACTTCGGTCGTACCATTGACCAGGGTCTTCTCTTCGGCCCCCGGTACGATTTCTGCCGCGCCGCCTGCTATCTGTCGGTAAAGTCTGAACCAGACGGTCGGGTGCGGGGCCGGACCGTTCACCCAAAGCTTCGTCGCGGCAGCTTCCGCGTCCGTCGGGATCACGTAGCGGTTAGTCACGGTCAATCCATTCTCGGTCTTGAGGTAGTTTTCCGGAGTATAGTCATTCCCCTCAGCGTCAACTTCTCTTACGCTGAAGCTATAAGCCTGACCGGCCAGATTAGTCGCGGCCAGCCCGGTCCAGCTGACTTCAGTCGTGCCATCAGCCAGTTCTTTTAGTTCAGCTCCCGGGACCACTTCCGGGGTACTGTCCGCGGTCTGCCGGTAAAGCTTAAACCAGACTGTCGGGTGCGTGGCCGGGCCGCCTGCCCAAAGCTTCACTGCGGTGGCTTCCGCGTCTGTCGGGATCATATAGCGGTTGGTCACGGTGAGGCCGTTCTCGGTCTTGACGTAGTTTTCCGGGGTATAATCATTCCCCTCAGCGTTCACTTCCTTTACACTGAAGCTATAGGGATTACCCGCGGCGTCAGTCGCGTCCAGATCAATCCAGCTGACTTCAGTCGTGCCATCAGCCAGTTCTTTTAGTTCAGTTCCCGGGACAGCTTCCGGCGTGCCGTCTGCCGTCTGGCGGTAAAGCTTAAACCAGATCGTCGGGTGCGGGGTCGGACCGCCTGCCCAAAGCTTCGTTGCCGCAGCGCTGGCGTCCCCCGGGATCACATAGCTGTTAGTCACGGTCAGGCCGTTCTCGGTTTTGATGTAGTTTTCCGGGGTATAGTCATTCCCCTCAGCGTCGACTTCTCTTACACTGAAGCTGTAGGGATGACCCGCGGCGTCAGTCGCTTCCAGGCCCGTCCAGCTGGCTACGGCCGTACCATCCGTTAATTCTTTTAGTTCAGCTCCCGGGACCACTTCCGGGGTACCGTCCGCGGTCTGCCGGTAAAGCTTAAACCAGACCGTCGGGTGCGTGGCCGGGCCGCCTGCCCAAACTTTCGTGGCGGTAGCTTCCGCGTCCGTCGGGATCACATAGCGGTTGGTCACCGTCAGAGCAGTTTCCATTTTGACGTAGTTTTCCGGGGTATAGTCATCACCGGCCGCGTCCACTTCCTTTACACTGAAGCTGTAGGAATTGCCGGCGGCGTCAGTCGCTTCCAGACCCGTCCAGCTGGCTACGGTCGTACCATCCGTTAATTCTTTTAGTTCAGCTCCCGGGACCACTTCCGGAGTACCGTCCGCGGTCTGCCGGTAAAGCTTAAACCAGACCGTTGGGTGCGTGGCCGGGCCGCCTGCCCAAACTTTCGTGGCGGTAGCTTCCGCGTCCGTCGGGATCACGTAGCGGTTGGTCACCGTCAGACCATCTTCACTTAAGGACCGGCTGTAGCCGTCTGGGATCACTGCTTCATTGATAGTGTAGACATATGCGGTGCCAGTAGCGCTGTATTTGGGCAGGTTTTGCCAGGTGTAAGTAAATACATCCGCTGTACCTGACGCAGGCGAAACCTCATAGTCTGGCGCCGCTTCCCAGATAACCCCATCTCGGTAAAGAACCATTTCAACCGCGAGGTGCGACGCTGCCGGACCATTTTCCCAAATTTTCTGACCAACGACGGTCACCTTATCGTCACCGTTATCTGGCCTGTTGGTAACGGTAACGGTCTGTTGCTTCTCAGCTACCGTCAGCTGGACTATGCCATCGGTCAGCACACCTTGCGTATCGGCATAAGCAGCCACAAAGCCCTGTGTATCCGTTTCCTCAACCGTATACTGGCCATATGCCAGTCCGGTCAGCACTTTTTCCTCCCCCGCGCTTAACACAAACAGTTCTTCGTAATGGTCGGGACCGCTTACTTTAAAGGAGAAGCTTGGCGAAACCAGTGCCGCCCGGCTGTTTATGGCAGCCGCTTCCGGACTAAATATCTTTTTAACGGTTAATTGGCCCAGCGGCTTTTCTTTATTTTCTACCAGAATCACCGGATCCGCTATTCCCTGCCCTACCACAAAGCTCGAGCTAACCTGGCCATTGACTTTAATGACCGTATCGTAATCGGACAAGGTTGAGTCAGGTACCCCTGAGACAGCTGTTTCTGTAACCTGATAAGTGCCTTCGTCACGGAGGTTAGTCAACACCAGTTCGGTTCCGGGGGTAACCGTATAGCTCTGATCATAATTGCCGGGACCGGTAACCCGGATGGTAAACTGCCGGCCATCCGTTACTGAGCTACCATCAGCGGTTGACAGGTTTTTATTGACCCGCAGTAATACAGGATCGACAGTCGGCAGCTCAAACTCCTTGCTGGCTGAGGTATGATTGATATCCGTATAATTAAGCGTAGTCGTCCCGTTAGTAAAGAAATAGTTTCCTCCCGTCTCGCTGGGAGCGGCGGTCAGGATATCCTGGTTGATTTCGATGCGATAGGTCAGCGTAGCCGTTTTAATATCCGAGCTACTTGGTTGAGTTAAATCGCCCAAATTCCAGGTTATGGTCTTGAGATTACTGTCATAAGTGACCGTGCCTTGACTGGCATTGCTGTCAAGCACCGTTCCCATGACACTAAAACCGGTTGCCATCGGATCACTTACACTAGCGTTTTTCACCGCAGCATTAATTGAACCCGCAATTTCCTGCAGCACTTGATTAAGGCTGGCTGTATCTGCCGTTCTAGCCTTGCCCGGGGAAGCAACGCCTTCCAGTACAGTTTGACCGTCGTTATCAATTTCAAAGCCAATGGTCCAGACTTCACTACCAGAAGTCTTGGCAAACCCGGCTTCAGCAATCGTACTGTTACCATGGTTATAGTAAAAATCATTTCCGTTCAAAATATCCACATAAGTGCGTATGCTGGTGCCATTTCCAACTATACTGTCATAGTCATAATCACTCGCGGTAGCTTGAGTACTCGTTTCCCGGGAATTATAGCCGAAGGGCGTCTGGTAGGATATCAAAAAATCCGCTGGTGATTTTAACTTGGTGCTATACGTTGGAACGCCGTCAGAAAGCAAAATAATATGCTGAAAGTCGGCCTGAGAATTTTCCAGTAATGTCTGCGCTTCGTGAAGTGCCAGTTGAGTATAAGTTCCGCCATTGGCAGATAAATTGCTGATACGGGTTTTGAGCAAAGTTGCGTTATTGGTCAGGGATATGCTCTGTACACCCGCGGCAAAGTCGACCAGTCCGACCTGATTCAGGGTATTGTCTCCGGCAAGTAAGTTATCCACAAA
Organism: Oscillospiraceae bacterium; assembly: GCA_028704415.1. GTDB lineage: Bacteria > Bacillota > Clostridia > Saccharofermentanales > Fastidiosipilaceae > JAAVLZ01. The sequence continues at coordinate 4,303 of JAQWFM010000108.1, forward strand.
ATTTTCTGCCGCGGTTTTAGCAGCGGCCAGCTTGTCTCCCCGCATGCTGCCGGAGCGGTCCAGGACCAGGATGATATCAGAGGTTTTTTGACTGTCCCCGGCCACTTACGGTCAGTTCGATATCCCAGGTGTTGACTTTTCCTGTAACCGGGGTGGCCGTTTTACTGACACTGACTTCTCCCGGTTCCAGATTTGATTGACTGGACAAGCGTGCGGCTGATC
>JAQWFM010000109.1 GCA_028704415.1 Oscillospiraceae bacterium
GAGGGTTGCTGCCATCTGAATATTCATTGGCAATGTCCTTGAGCACGAGATGAACTGCGCCGGAATCATCAACTGAATATGGAGGGTCATATACAGGTACAATATTGAGCGTAACCATTACAACACAGCGCCGGAGGTACGCGGAACGATGGTTATTTTTTGCACCGGAGCGGAATGACTGAGGCTGGCGGCCACCAAAGCATGGCCGACCTCATGATAAGCAATCACCTGCTTTTCATCCGCGCTGATAACCGCGCTGGTTTTGGCGTTACCGGCCAGCACCACGTCCACGCTCTCTTCAATATCCTTCTGATTGACCCGACTGCGGCCGGAGCGGACAGCCCGCAGGGCTGCCTCATTAATCATATTGGCCAATTCAGCGCCGGAGCAGCCGGCAGTCTGACGGGCGATAGACGCAAAATCCAGGCCCGGATCGGTCTTTACCCCGCGGGCGTGCACCCGCAATATGGCTTCCCGGCCTTTCAGATCCGGCAGCTCAACCACTACCCGGCGGTCAAAACGGCCCGGACGCAGCAAAGCGCGGTCCAGAGAATCCGGGCGGTTGGTGGCCGCCAGAATTACCACCCCTTTATTAGGCGCAAAGCCATCCATCTCCGTCAGCAGCTGATTGAGGGTCTGTTCCCGCTCATCATTGCTGCCCTGAATCATCCCCCCGTCACGCTTTTTACCGATAGTGTCAATTTCATCAATAAAGACGATACAGGGCGCTTTGGCGCTGGCCTGTTCAAACAGGTCCCGCACTTTGGCCGCGCCCATCCCCACAAACATTTGCACAAACTCTGAACCGGAAATGGAAAAAAACGGCACGTTGGCCTCACCGGCCACCGCCTTGGCCAGCAGAGTTTTACCGGTACCGGGAGGGCCCACCAGCAAAACGCCCTTGGGACATTTGGCGCCGATCTGCTCATAGCGCTTGGGGTTATGCAAAAAGTCCACAACCTCATTCAGCGACGCCTTGGCTTCTTCCTGGCCGGCTACGTCCGCGAAGGTCTTGCGGTCATCTTCTTCCGGCACATAGATTTTTGCGGTGGACTTGCCAAACTTAAGTGAACTGCCGCCTAAGCCTCCGCCACCCATGCGTTTACTGATCTGCCGGCTCATAAAATAGTAGAAAGCCATGATCAGAATGAAGGGAAAGAAAGACATCAGCAGCGTCGTAAACAAACTGGGGGAACTGGCTTTGACCCCCTGAGTCTTGACCCCCGCGGCTAAAAGCCGATTGGCCAGATCCTGATCCTCTATCCTGGTGGTCTCATAGACCGTTACACTGGACGGCAGGCTGACCTCAGTGGAAGAGGTGTCAAAATCCGCCGGCAGGTCCTTAGTCAGGACATAGTCAATGGTGTCACTGCCCACCTCAGCGTAGGCGACTTCATTATTGTCAACCTGTTGTAAAAAGCTGACATAATCCGTCGTGACCACATTAGGCTCTGTCAGCATAGGCAGGACATAGGCGTTGATCAAAAAAATGACCAGCAGCAGGATGAGCGAAAATAAGATAAACGGCTTTTGATTTTGTTTTTTTGTATTCACAAACAATTCTCCCGGGCAGTTGCCGCTGCCCCCTTACTGGTTTGTCCGGCTCCGATCCGGTCCGGCCGGATACCGCCGGTATCGGCTGCCTCAAAACAAAGCCCCAGTGATGATTGATTAAGCCTGAAAAAAAGCTCTGTCCCAGAATGCCGGACAGCTCTCTTACTATAATAATGAAAAAGCAGCTGATAAAAGGTATCAACTGTTATAAGATTACCATGAACAGCCGGTTTTTATGAATCAGACTTGTAAGGAATTTAAGAACAAATCAGGCCTGAGCCGGATAATTTGATAAGCTGCTGAAAAGATAGAGGGGATTATAACTCATGGCCATCGCTGCAACTACTTCCGCAATTATCCCGATTTCAGATTACCGGGCCAGCCATCAGGGGCGTTTTATCCAGGATCGGCGGTTTCTGCTGACCTTGTGGCAGCTGGCCTGGCCCATTGCGCTGCAGAATTTTCTGACCTACTCAGTCGGTCTGGCTGACAACCTCATGATCGGCGTCCTGGGCGAAGTAGCGCTGTCCGCCATCTTTTTGGTCAACCAGATTACCAATTTACTACAGATGCTGACGACCGGCATGTCCGCGGCTTTGCTGATTCTGAGTTCGCAGTACTGGGGCCGGCGCCAGACTGAACCGGTGCGGCAGCTGGTGGCTATCTGCATGCGGATGAGCTTAGCGGTCACCTTTATCCTGCTGTTGCTGGCAGAAATCAGCCCGCGCATGCTGCTTAGTTGTTTTACTAATGAAGGCGCCGTGATTGAGGCAGCCGTACCGTTTTTAAGGATTGTAGCGGCAGGTTATCCCCTCTTTGTGCTCTCCGGCGTATTGATCACTTCTATGCGAGTCATTGGCCAGGTTAAACTTGGCATGGTGGTATCTGTGCTGGCCCTGTTCACTAACCTGGGTCTGGATTTTATCCTGATCAACGGCTATCTGGGTTTTCCGGCTCTGGGCATCACCGGTTCAGCCATAGGTACGCTGCTGGCTTATATATTAGAGTTTAGCATCGTCGCCACTTATGTCCTGACTAAAGACCAGGTTTTGCGGCTGCATCCCGGGATTTTAAAACAATTTGAGCCTAAACTCAGCCGGGATTTTATCCGTTATGGCAGCCCGATCGTGCTGGGAGATGTCTTATGGGGCGTTAATTTGGCCGTACAGGGGGCGATCGTCGGCCGGCTGGGCGTTGCGGCCATAGCTGCGGTTACGATTGCCAATAACCTCTTTCAGTTGTTCAGCGTCCTTTGTTACGGGATGCGGGACGCGTCCTCCATGCTGGTCGGACAAGCCGTCGGTCAAGGCGACCTGTCAGCCTTAAAACGGCTGACCCGGACCCTGCAGCTGATCTTTTTAGCGGTTGGACTGGTGACCGGCGGCCTGATGTTCAGCCTTCGCCAGCCTATTATGTCGCTGTACCACAAGCTGGACCCGGATACTATCCGGCTGTGTCTGCAGTTTTTAAGTATCCTGTCAGTGACAGTGATTGGCACCGCATATCAAATGTCCGCGCTCACCGGCATTGTGCGTGCCGGCGGCGCCACCCGCTTTGTCCTGATAAACGATTTGATTTTTGTCTGGCTGTGGGTGCTGCCGGCCTCTGCGCTGGCGGCTTTTGTGTTCAAGGCCGCGCCCACCGTGGTTTTTGCCTTACTAAAGAGCGACCAAATCTTAAAATGCCTGGTCGCAGTCGTTAAAACTAACCGCTATACCTGGGTGCACCGGCTGACCCAAGACTAAAGGCGGTCCAGGCGCTGGAGCACCTGATCACACCACTGATCAAACTCCGGATCGCGCTTGCAGGCCTCCGGATGCTGGCTGAGCCAGTCCCAGACCCGCACCGCACCTTGTTCAAAACGCACCGCCGGCTGAAAGGCGGGTACAAAGCGGCGGATTTTACGGTTGTCAAAAACTGCACAAACAGCTTTGTCCCCCAACAGCGGACCCTCTAGTTCCGGGCGCAGGCGGATCAGCGTATCCGACGCCACATGAACCAGTTTGGGCTTGACCCCTAAGGCCCGCCCAATCGCGGCATAAATTTCATTCCAGGTCAAAGCTTCATCCGAGGTAATGTGAAAGGCTTCGCCCAGGGCGGCAGTCTGCCCCAACAAGCCAACCAGCCCCACCGCAAAGTCATCTGCCCAAGTCAGCGTCCATAAACTCTCCCCGTCTCCGGGGACAATAACCGGCTGATCCTGCAGCATGCGCTCAAGGTTTTGGTAGCTGCCGTTAGCGCCGTGCAGCGCCATGGGCATGCTGCGCGGGCCATAGGTATGACTGGGCCGGACAATAGTTACCGGGAAAGCTTGTTCTTGCCAGGCAGACAGCAGGCAGGCTTCCGCTGCTTGTTTTGCGCGCGAATAGGCCCAGTAAGGGTTATTCAGCGGCACGCTCTCATCAATGGGCAGCCGACGGACCGGCTTATGGTAGGCCGAAGCCGAACTAATAAAAACATATTGCCGGCAGTTATGTTGCAGCAGCCGGATATCGCGACTGGCATCCTTTTCATTAAAGACCACAAAATCCACCGCGGCATCAAACTGGCGGTTTTGCAGCAGCTGCCGAACTTCAGCCTCATCCCGGATATCCGCGGTCAAGGTCTCCACCGGGCAGGACAGGCCGGCCAGGGCTGCTTCCGGGTGGCGCTGCAGCACCGTCACCTGGTGGCCTGCCGCCAGAGCCTGCCGCAATACGGCTGAGCTGATGGTGCCGCTGGCGCCAATCATCAAAAGGTTCAACATAGACAGATTCCTCCTTTAAAA
>JAQWFM010000110.1 GCA_028704415.1 Oscillospiraceae bacterium
GCAACGCTGAATCATCTGATTGCCCGCTACGGGCGCGACTGTGTAGTCGGATGGCCGGTAGAAGTATGGAATGAGCCTAATCTGGCTGGATTTTGGCAGCAGGCCGATCAAGCGGCGTATTTCCACCTGTTTGAAGTAAGTTTTAAAGCAGTTAAGGCGGTGGATCCCAGGTTTAAGGTAGGCGGACCGGCGGTCTGTGGCGGAACCGATGAAATTTGGATCAAGGCTTTCCTGACCTTTTGCCGGGAACAAAAACTTGAGCCGGATTTTATAACCAGACATCATTACAATACGGACGTGCCGGAACCTTGCGGCCACTATGCCTACGCTAATCTCACCGCGGCCGCGCCCGGTCTGGCTAATTTGCATACTACCAGGACTATTACGGATGCTTTCCCTGAGTTTAAAGGCCTGCCCATCCATCTTACTGAGTTTAATACCGCTTACATTCCTAATTGCCCGCTGCATGATACCATCCGCAACGCAGCTTACCTGGCGCAGCAGCTATCCCGGCTAGGAGAGGATCATGTCAGCTATTCATACTGGACGTTTGGGGATATCTTTGAGGAAAATGGTGTGCCCTTCACCCCCTTTCACGGAGGCTTTGGTTTAGTTGCAAATGGTTGTATCCCTAAACCCACATTTTGGGTATTTAAGTTTTACAAGCTGCTTTTAGGAGCAAGCCTGTTGCATCGCTCTGATGATGCGATTTTCCTGCGGCGACCGGATGGTTCCTACTGCGGCCTGGTCTGGAACCTAAGCCTGCAAGGCCAGGCGCCCAAGCGGCGCATTAGCTTTGCTTTGCCCGCGTCAAATACCGGTCGTTACTGTCTTATCAGGCAAACGGTTGATGAACAGCAGGCTAATCCGCTTAAGCTCTGGCACGATTTAGGTGAGCCTGCCTCCTTGTCAGCTGATCAGCTCCAGCTGCTGCGGCAGGCCGCAAGACCCGGCATCAGCAGCCGGACGCTTTGTGCCCGGGACGGCCGGCTGAAACTGGACTTCTGCCTGGACTCCAACGCGGTGGTTTATTTTGACTTGCGGCTCAGTCCGCTGACGCCAGATTGGGGTTATAGCTATCCCAAAGCCGTAAGCGGACAAAGCCGCTTGCCTGCCCCGGCAGCCTTAACCCCAGACCGTTAGTTTGAACTCAGCCTAAGTAACTTCAATGAGGAGGTATCGTATGCGCCGTGTTTTAATCAATGGGCGTCAGTCAAAGGGAGAAATCAACCGCAACCTCTACGGCCATTTTGCCGAACACCTGGGGCGCTGCATTTACGGTGGCTTTTATGTCGATCCTGGCCAGACGGAGATACCCCAGCAAAATGGCTTGCGGACTGACGTGGTCAAAGCCTTGCGACAACTTGATATCCCGTTACTGCGCTGGCCGGGCGGTTCGTTTGCGGATACTTATCACTGGCGTGACGGTGTGGGTCCCCGGCAGGAGCGCCGCCCTATCATTAATACTGTCTGGGGCGGTACACAGGAAAGCAACCATTTTGGTACCCAAGAATTCCTGGAGTTGTGCCAATTACTAGATTGTGAGCCCTACATTACCGGTAATACAGCCAGCGGCAGTATTCAAGAACTGCAGCAGTGGGTGGATTTTTGCAATCAGCCCGCCGGCTTGCCCGGAGCAGAATTGCGAGAGCTCAGCGGTCACCCCGAGCCTTGGCAGGTTCGCTACTGGGGTATTGGCAATGAACCCTGGGGCGGCGGAAAAGCGTCTGACGCCAGATTTTATGCCCTGCAGTACCGCCAGTTTGCCCGTTTCCTCCGCGCTGATCCCCAGCATCCGCTCTGTCGCGTAGCTTGCGGCGCCAGTGTAGATGACTATACCTGGACCCGGGTAATGATGGAAGAACTAGGCACCGAAATGGAGCTTTTATCGCTGCATTATTATACCCGGCCTTATAAGGACTGGAGCCAAAGGGGGCCGGCTACTGGTTTTAGCCGACAGGAGTACTATAATACGCTGGAAAACGCCTGCTTTATGGAAGACCTGATTGAAAACCATAGCCGGATCATGCGCCAATATGACCCTAGCGGCAAAGTCCAGCTGGCTATTGACGAGTGGGGTACCTGGTTTTTGCCGGATCCAGGCAGTAATCCGGCATTTTTGTACCAGCAAAACACCATGCGCGACGCACTGGTGGCGGCCATTCACCTGAATCTGTTCAACAATCACTGTGATACTGTGGCTATGGCCAATTTGGCCCAGACCGTGAATGTCCTGCAGGCCTTATTGCTGACCAAAGGCCCCAGGCTGCTGCTGACACCGACTTACTATGTCTTTTTAATGTATAAAGAACACCAAGGCGCCCGACAACTGGAGACGTTTGCCGAAACAAAGCTGCTCCGGGAAGGTGCGGCTGAGCTGCCGGATCTCAGTGTTTCAGCCAGTCAGGCTGCAGATGGGTCCCTGCTGCTGACCCTGGCCAATCTGGATGACCAGCGGCCTCAGGAGCTGCGGCTGTATCTGGATGGTTTGGGCGCGGCCTGGCCACTTAAGGTTTCAGCTCAGCTGCTTAGCGGCCAGACCGCCGGAGCCTGGGCCTTTAATAGCTTTGATCAGCCTTGCCAGGTTCAGCCTCAATTGCTACCGGTTATATCAAAAGGCCCTGGCGAACTGGCTGTGACGCTGCCAGAAGCTTCAATAGCGGCGGTAAAGGTGCTATGAGCCTGCAACGCTAACCAGATTAATTCGCCTGTCTGGCTGAATCCCGCTCAAAGGAGGGTCAGGTTGCCGATTGGTTGCGGATAGCTTTTAGTTAAAGACTGACTTACGCTTGCGGAGGGGGTATACTGGGAAAAACCGCCACCAGGTTTTTTTGAAAGCTGAGGCAAAAATGAAAGTAGGGCAGCATGCAAGGACTAGCAGGTTTTACTTGTTTGGAGCAAAGCTCTGACAGATCTATCTACACATTTATGGTAAAGCCGCCCGGCAAACAGATTTACGCCAGACTATATATTCCGGCAGGGCAGACCCCGGCCCTACCTGTGGTTATTTTGGCGCATGGCTTTGGCGGGGATCTGCGGCAGACAGTCCGCAGCGCGGAAATACTGGTAACTGCCGGCCTGGCGGTTTGTGTTTTTGATTTTTGCGGCGGCGGTCCCCACAGCCACAGCAGCGGCCGGATGCAGGATATGTCGGTTTTAACAGAACTGGAGGATCTGCAAGTCCTGCGGGACTACGTAGAGCAAATCCCGCAGTTGGATCCGGAACAAATCTTTTTAATGGGTGAAAGCCAGGGCGGTTTGGTAGCAGCCTTGGCGGCGGCGCGCCGGCCTCGCTTTTGCCGTGGCCTGATCTTGATTTATCCGGCCTTAATCATTCCGGATGACGCCCGGCAGCGCTGCCAGGGCTTACTGGAGCTCCCGTCTGAAAGTCAAGTGTTAGGCCAGACTATCGGCCAACGCTACAATCTGGATGTCCTCAACATGGATGTCTATCAGGAAATTTTACCCTATCAGGGACCGGTCTTAATTGTGCACGGAACAGCAGACCCGATTGTTCCGATCGCCTATGCCCAGGAAGCAGCTCGGCGCTACCAGCAAGCCAGACTGGTGGCGCTAGACGGCGCCGGCCACGGCTTTAGTGATGCACAGCTGGCGGAGAGCCTGCAGGCTGTAAGTGATTTTATGACTAATGCCAGGATATGATAAAAGGAGTAAAACCAAAATGACCAGCAGCGTGCCGGAGCCAACTGTACAAACGCCCAAAAGCTTAATAGCTATCTGCCAATGGTGTCTGCCCAACCCTGAAATCAGCGGCTTAACCCAAGCCCGCACCCTGGGCTTTGATGGGGTGCAGCTAGATTTAGGTATTCAGACGGATACCCGTAACTTGACGGAGCCGGCAAAGCTCAGCGCTTGTCTGGCAGCGGTTAAGGATAGCGGCTTGTCTGTTCCTACGCTGGGTTTAAATTATGTAGCCTTAAACCGATCAGATCAGGAAACAACGATCTGCCGGATTTTAGACCAGTCGCTTGCAATTGCCGCCAAACTAGGCGCTAAGACCCTGCAGCTATGCAGTTTTTGGGAGGGTGGTATGCACAGTGCTGAGGCCTTTGCCCATACTGTCCGGCATCTGCGGTACATCTGCCATCAAGCGGAAGCTTATGACTTGGTCATTGGAAGCGAAAATGACCTGGACCTGACTGGCAATCAAAAGTTATTGGACGCGGTGTCTTATCCCAATTTTGGCATCTACTTTGATACAGCCAATCCCTGGCTTTACACCCGGGCCGACGCTTTGCTCATGCTACAGACACTTTATCCT
>JAQWFM010000111.1 GCA_028704415.1 Oscillospiraceae bacterium
ATGCCGCGGCGGGTAGAACCAAACTTACGGCCGCCCAGGCTGTCCTCCTGCAGTTCATCCAGCAGCCGGTGGAAGGGGAAGCAGATAATGGCGCGGTCTGAGATCAGCAGCCGGCTGTCATCTACCGTAAAGCCTGCCTCCTCCAGTTTTTGATGCTCATGCACCAGATGCTCAATGTCAATGACCATGCCGTTGCCCAGCACGTTGGTCACCCCCGGGTTGAAGATGCCGGACGGAAAGAGGTTCAGTACAAACTTACCGTAAGGATTGACCACGGTGTGCCCGGCATTATTGCCGCCCTGGTAACGGACCACATAGTCGTAATCTCCGGCAATCAGATCCACCATGCGGCCTTTGCCTTCATCTCCCCAGTTAATCCCTACTATTGCTCTAGTGCTCAAGGTTGGTTCTCCTCTCAAAAAGGCCGGCGCCGGGCCGGGGGCTGTTTTGCCCCCGGCAGACGTACCGGCAGATCACAGCCGCTCCCCGGGCGGCAATTCAGCTCCGCTCAAGGTTTAGATATGGACTGTGTCCCCCTGTCGCTTTAACAAAATGATTATACTGATTTACCATCTTGCAGGCAAGAAAAGCCGCCTCAGTCAAGTTCCGCCTTGCCCACATTCAGTTCATAGTAGCGGCCTTTTTGAGCCATCAGGCTGTCATGCTCGCCGCGTTCAATGATTTCGCCGTGCTCCAGCACCAGGATAGCGTCAGAATGCCGCACCGTACTGAGGCGGTGCGCTATGGCAAAAACGGTACGGCCTTCCATGAGCCGATTCATACCCAGTTCAATCAGGTGCTCGGTCCGGGTATCAATGGAGGACGTGGCTTCGTCCAAAATTAAGATCAGCGGATCTGCCACCGCGGCGCGGGCAATGGACACCAACTGCCGCTGACCTTGTGACAGATTACTGCCGTCCGCAGTCAAAAGCGTATTATAGCCTTCGGGCAGATGACGGATAAATGTGTCCGCATTGGCAATTTGGGCCGCCTGGCGGATTTCCTCATCAGTGGCATCCAGTTTGCCGTAGCGGATATTGTCCGCAATGCTGCCGCGGAACAAATGGACATCCTGCAGTACCATGCCCAGCAGCTGCCGCAGATCCGCTTTGCGGATGCGGCGGATATCAATGCCGTCAAAAAGGACCTCGCCCTCCCGGATGTCGTAAAAACGGTTGAGCAGATTGGTTATGGTGGTCTTACCCGCGCCGGTGGAGCCGACAAACGCTATTTTTTGACCTGGTTTAGCGTACAGATTGATCTGTTTGAGCACCGTCTGACCGGGTACGTAACCAAAGCTAACGTCACAAAACCGGATATCTCCGTAGATTGGCCGGATAGCCGCCGGCTGGCCAGCTTGAGCCGGCACCCGCCAAAAGGCTGGGGTTTTGCCGTTATGTTGCTCAGGGGTCCAGCCTGCTTCCTGCAGCTGCTGTCGCTCCGCCGCGGTTAGCTGCTGGTAGTCCACCCGGCTGACATCTCCGTCATCTTGTTCCAGTGGCTGATCCATGATTTTAAACACCCGTTCCGCGCCGGCCAGAGCCGCGATCAGCATATTGAACTGGTTAGAGATTTGCGTTATGGGCTGACTGAAGCTGCGGGTGTACTGCAAATACGCGCCAATCGTACCAATATCCATCCGGCCATTAATAGCCAGGATGGCGCCTAAAACCGCAGTCACCCCATACTGTACATAGGACAGGTTGCCCATAATGGGCATCAGGATTACCGCAAAGGTCTGCGCGTTGGTGCTGGCCTGGCGCAACGCTTCGTTTTTGCTTTCAAAGTCCCGGCGGGCCTCATCTTCATGATTAAAGACCTTGACGACCTTTTGGCCCTCAGTCATTTCTTCAATGTAGCCGTTCAGGTCAGCCAGCTCCGCTTGCTGGGCGCGAAAATAGCGGGCGGAACGAGAGGTGATGACTTTTACCAGCAGCAGCATAACAGCCAGCATAGCCACCACGGTTAAGGTCAGCAGCGGACTTAAATACAGCATCATGGCAAAGGTACCGATAAAGCTAACAGCACCGGTGAAAATTTGCACCAGGCTTTGGTCCAGCGCCTGGCTGATATTATCCACATCATTAGTGAAGCTGCTCATCAGATCGCCATGGTTATGGGTGTCAAAAAACTGGATGGGCATGTCTTCCAGCTTATCAAAAAGGTGCCGGCGCAGATTATGCACCGTATTCTGAGACAGGTGGACCATCAGGTTACTGCTGACATACTGAAATAAACCACTGAAAAGAAAGATAACCGCCATGCCGGCAATCAATGGCAGCGCTTTGGCCATGCTGCCGCCGTAGACCAGGGCATTTAAGATCGGTTTGAGCAGGTAATTAGCCGCTACGGAACCGGCCGAGGACAGACCTGCAAACAGCAGGCCTAAAATCAGCATATAGTAATGGCCTTTCATATAATGCGCCAGGCGCCAAAAGGTTTCCAGGGGTTTTTCTGGCCGGGCAAATTTGGGCCGTCCGCCGCCCGGGCCGCCGCTCTGGGGGCCGGACGCCAATTTACTGCGGCGAACCGGTTGGCCGGCCGCAGCGTGAGCTGTTGGGGCTGACTTAGCTGGCTGACTCATTCTCCAATCACCCCTTTCTGTTGGGATTCATATACTTCGCGATAAATCTGACTGCTCACAAGCAGCTCCTCGGGCTGACCAACGCCGTCAATATGACCGTCATCAAGCACAATAACTTGTTCGGCGTCTGCAATGGATGCGATCCGCTGGGCTATGATGATGATGGTAATATCAGGGAGTTCATGGGTAAAGGCGTAACGCAGCTTGGCGTCTGTCGCCATATCTACGGCTGAGGTGGAATCATCCAGAATCAAGACTTTAGGATTCTTCAGCAGAGAACGGGCGATGCATAACCGCTGCCGCTGGCCGCCGGAAAAGTTGCTGCCGCCTTGCTCCACCGGCGCGTCCAGTCCCCCCGCCAGGTCTTTAATAAATTCCCAGGCCTGCGCCAGCTGCAGCACACGGATGATCTCCTGATCACTGGCCTCAGGGTTACCCCACTGCATGTTTTCGCGCAGCGTGCCTGAAAACAGCGTGTTTTTTTGCAAGACCACTGATACCTCATCCCGCAGGAAGCGCAGATCATAATCCCGCACATCCACGCCGCCAATTTTTACCGCACCGGCGCTTACATCATAGAGGCGGGGAATCAGCTGGACCAGCGAGGTCTTGGCCGCTCCGGTAGAACCAATCACGCCTACCGTGCTGCCGGAAGGAATCCGCAGATTAATATCACTCAGGCTGTCGCCGTGGTTGCCCGGGTACCTGAAGGACACATGCTCAAAGACCACTTCGCCATCTTTCATGGTTTTCAGGCCGTCAGGAGGTGAAGTCAGATCCACTTCTGCTTCAATAACTTCCATGACCCGGTCGGCGGAGGCTTTGGCGCGGGTGAACTGTAAAAAGAGCATGGACAACATCATCAGGCTGATCAGGATCTGGGTTACATAGGTCAGAAAGCTCATGATATCGCCGGCTTGCATGCGGCCAGTCGTGATACCCACACCGCCAAACCAGATAATGGCAATCATGCAGACGGACATCACCAGCGTCATGATAGGCCCCATCCAGATCACCAGGGTGATGGCATGCAGACCCGCCTGACGCAGTTCATCATTGGCTTTTTTGAAGCGCTGTTTTTCAAACGGCTGGCGGACAAATGATTTGACAATGCGGATAGCGGTCAGATTTTCCTGCACAATGGCATTCAAATCATCAATGCGGCGCTGAAACTGTCTGAATCTGGGCCCGGCCGATTTCATGATCAAGAAGACCAGTACCCCCATGACCGGGATAGCCAGGCCTAAGATAGCGGCTAGTTCCGGATTGACCGAGATGGCCATAATAAAGGCAAAGATCAGCATAAAAGGCGCGCGGAAGCCCATACGGACGGCCATCATGCCGGATTGGGACAGATTGTTGCAGTCATTGGTCAGGCGGGTGATCAGACTGGGGACGCTGAATCGGTCCAGATTAGCGAAACTAAAGGCCTGCACTTTGGCGTACATGGCCTTCCGCAGGTTGGCGCCAAAGCCAAAACCCGCAGTCGCGCCCATCCGGGAGGAGGTAGCGCCGGCGCTGAGGCCGATCAGGGCGCTCAACAGCATCTTCAGGCCTAAGTTAACCACCAGCCCGACATCTTTTTGCGCAATGCCGACATTAATGATATCCCGCATCAGCAGGGGGATATAAACATCGGTCAGGACTTCTATAATCATCAAGAT
>JAQWFM010000112.1 GCA_028704415.1 Oscillospiraceae bacterium
CATAAGGAATGGCATACGGATGTACAACTGGTGACAGATGAGCAGGGCTGCTGTAAGCTGCATGGATTTTACGGCGACTATGATCTGGATATTCAGACTGCGAGCGGCACGATCACGCAGCAGATCAAGCTTTCCAAGCAAGGCGCGCGCGAGCTGGTGGTGACCTTTGATTGAAGAAACAAAATGGCCGGCCGGCCTCTTAAGAGACGGATCGGCGCAGTAATGAGAGCAATGAATGAAGGGATCAGCATGACAGGACAAAAGAAAACCGCACTGATCACAGGCTCATCCCGCGGCATCGGCCGGGCAATTGCCCTGGGACTGGCACAGGATGGCTGTCGCGTGCTACTGCATTGCAGCCAGCAAAGAGAACGGGCGGAGGCTGTAGCCCGGCAGATTCAGACAGCCGGTGGAGAGGCGGGGGTCCTGCAGGCAGACCTCAGCCAGCCGGACGCCGCTATTCGTCTGGGCCAGGAGGCAGGGCCGCTGGACATTCTGGTCCTGAACGCCTCGGTGCAGATCCGCTGCCCCTGGACGCAAATCAGCGTCGCCATGTACGAGCAGCAGATGAACTGCAACTTCTTGGCCTCCCTGCTGTTGATTCAACAGGCGGTGCCGCACATGCAAGAGCAGCATTGGGGGCGCATTGTCACGATCGGCTCAGTCCAGGAACGCAAGCCGCACCCGGATATGCTGGTGTATTCGGCCTCTAAAGCTGCCCAGCGTAATATGGTGCAGTCCCTGGCCCTGCAGCTGGCGGGCGCAGGCATCACGGTCAACGATGTCGCGCCGGGTGTAATAGACACCGACCGCAATAAGGAGGCGCTGGCGGATCCTGTCTATGCCGCCAGGGTCAAGGCGTCTATTCCCACCGGCGATTGGGGCCGGCCGGAAGACTGCGCCGCGCTGGTCCGCCTGCTGGTGTCCGAGGCGGGCCACTATATCACCGGGCAAAGTCTTTATGTTGACGGAGGCAAGAGCATCCAATGAAACTTCGCTGGCTGGGCCAAAGTGGCTATGAACTGCAGACGGACGGCGGCAGGCTGCTGCTGGATCCTTATCTTTCTGATTCTGTCAACCGGGTGGCGGGGCGGCCGCGGCTGCTGCCGATTCCTGTGGATCCGGCTGAGGTACGGGCCGACGCGGTTATCTGCACGCATAACCATCTGGATCATCTGGATCCGGACAGTATTGCAGCCATGCCAGCTGAGCTCAGGTTCCTGACCACTGCTGAAGGCGCAAGGCAGCTGAACAAGCTGGGCCGCGAACGGGTGAGGATCCTGCGGCCGGGCGATTGTGTTAACCTGGGGGACTGGACGATTCATGCTGTATTTGCCCGCCACAGCGTGGAGGCTTTTGGTGTGGTGATCCAAGCTGACGGACTTACCCTGTATTTCAGCGGGGATACTCTGTTTGATCCACGGCTGGCTGAGGTGAAGAGCTTTCGGCCAGACTATGCTTTTATCTGCATTAATGGGAAACTCGGAAATATGAACGCAGAGGAAGCAGCCCGACTTGCGCACTTAATCGATGCCAGGGTCAGTATTCCTAATCACTACGGCATGTTTGCTTCTAATACAGAAGACCCGCATAAGTTCACAGATCTGGTTGAGTCCGGTCGCATCCTGACCTTTAATCAGGTCTATGATTTGACCTGATACCGCCTGACAGCGGGGGGGGCGTTTTACTGCCAGCTTTGGGGCTGGCCAGCCAGACGGCCAGGCCCGCTTTATCCCGAACGCAGACCACAAAGCTGCAGCACAGATCGGGCTTCTGCCAGGGTGGGCTGTTCCGGGGTGGACAGGGCATCGTGCTCCGCCACACAGAGAAACAGCCGGGAGCCCAGAAGTGGATTCAGCATACGCTGCAGCCGGGCATAGTTTCCGGTACACAGGAACAGAAAAGGACGCCGTAGCTGGCGTTGGAGCTCAAGCGAGGCTTGCAGCTGCTGCTGCAGCTGTGTTGCGGTATCCGCCCGGCTGACGATTTTAGCCAGATCGGCACCCCGGGCCAGCTGCTCCTGAGCCAGGATAAGGATATCCTGCGGCGATAAATAACAACCGGTATGAGAAGACAATACCACAGTTTTCCCCAGGTCATGCAGTTGACGAATGAGAGCTTGCTGTCTGGCTATAGCGACCGGATTCTGAGTGAACTGTCGTTCCTCCGGATGAAAGCTATCTGCCGGTATGTCAAAAAGGGTTCCACCGTAATGCGCGGCCTGCAGTAAATCCTGCAGACAATCTTCATCCGAACGGCCTGTATTCAATTGGGTGCGATAACTGGTGACATAAACCGGCTTGCCTTGCACGGCCTGAAACAGGACTTTATAAACTGCTGGCGTCCGCCAGCGCGGTTCTAACTGCTCCAGCTGAAACCCATACGCATCTGCGCCTTGCGTTCTGGCCAGCTGCATGAGGTACAGGATTCGTTCAGGATCCCGTCCCTGGAGCATGGCAGTGAGCGCGGGGGCAGGGAGGTCAGTAAATGCTTGCATTGCCTCTTGTCCTTTCCTGCTTAATCCCGGTTATTCAGGATATTGCGCCCGCCATCCATCAAAATATTAACGCCGTCCAGAAAGGCACCTTCCTGAGAAACAATATAGAGGGCCATGTTGACGATTTCCTCTGGCCTGGCTGCCCGGCCGAGCGCGGTTTTCATGTTTCGCATGCCAGGCCGCGTCAGGACCGGGCCCGGGGATAGACAACAACAGCGGACGCCGCAGGTCGCACCGTATTTAGCCAGTGAACGTGTAAGGCCATACATGGCGCCGCTCTTAGCTGCAGCGTAGGCGACGTTGGTGGCGCAGCCTTCTTCACCTGTGATGGAGCCTATATTCAGGATGACGCCGTGCTGCTGGCGCCGCATCTGCCCCAGGACAGCGTGCGCAAAATGCAGCTGCCCTTTGAGATTTACGTCAATCCCCCAGTCGTAGACCTCAATGGGGACGTCCGGGAATTCACGGTCGGAAACACCCCAGATGCGGGTCTCCGCGCCGCCAGCAAAATTAATCAGGACGTCAATATGACCGAAAGTCATTATGGCAAGCCTGGCTACGGCGCTAACCTGGTTGTAGTCACGAATGTCGCAACCTGAAGCCACGGCCCGTTCTTTATAGGAACGATTAATCAGGTCTGCCTGCCGCCTGACTTCTGCCGCGTTTTGATCCGCCATTACAACCTGTCCGCCGGCCTGGACGAAACGTTGGCTGAAGAGCAATCCCATGCCAGAGGCAGCCCCGCTTACAATCACCGTTTGAGAACTGAAATCCATGCTTTGGCCCTCCTTTGTAAAGATCTCTGATTAGTTTCCAGCTTAGAGGTTTGTGCATGGCTTACAATATATAAAAACGCTTATTTGACCTTTTCAGACACTGAAAAGGTCAGCGTGGCTTACTAAGAACCCGGAGGATCATGGACATGACTGAAAGTGAGCATTTGTCGTATTGGCTGAAGCAGCTGACCGTGCAGAATGTTGATGATGTGTTGTTGGTATCTTCCCAGCAAGGTAAAACTTACTCAACTACCTGTCGTCCCAATTGTGGCCTCTCTTTTTGCCATGCCGGACGGATAACTTATCGAGAAGGCACCCGAACTGTGGTTTCCATACCGGGTTATGCTATGCTGCTACCGCCAGGAGCAGCTTACTCACTGAGGGGAGAAGCAGAAGGCTGCTTTCCCGTGATTAATTTTACCGGGCAGTCCAGCGGGTCTTTTCGGTCAGTCAGCCGGATCAAACTGCCCAGGCCAGAGGTTTTCCTCAGCAAGTTTGCCTATCTCTACCGCCTGAATCTTTTACCGGATAGTCGTTTGGAGCAGTTCACGGTTTTGTATGATTTACTGGCGCTGCTGGTGGGAACCTTGCAGCGTTCGCAGCCGGCTCTGGAACGGGCGCTTGGCGGCCTGCTTGAGCGTGTGGCGGATCCTGATCTGAAAACACAAGATCTGGCACGCTTGTCCGGGTGGCAAGTAGATTATTTTCGTCGCCAATTCACGGCCAGATATGGTATGCCACCTCATCAGTACTTGCTGGCGCTGCGCCTGAAACAAGCCGCGCAAAAGCTTGTGGCAACGTCAGATCCGGTGGCGAAGGTCGCTGCAGCTTGTGGCTTTACTAATCCGTATCATTTTTCGCGGGCTTTCCGGAACTGCTACGGCCAGCCACCTTTGGCCTACCGTCGGCAAAAACAGCTCGGTTTTTGAAGAA
>JAQWFM010000113.1 GCA_028704415.1 Oscillospiraceae bacterium
TATGGCGCGGAAGGGCACGAAATCGGCAAGGCATTGTCTTTAAAGCTGGGCGTTAAACTTTATGACAAAGATATCCTGGGGCTGGCCGCCCAAAAACAGGGGACTGAGAAAAACCTGATCAACGCTGTTGACGAACGGGTAGCGCCCCGTTTCAGCGATCCGTTTCTGCTCTGGCGCATGGGCACTAAAAACCGCAATGACGCGCTTTTTTTAGCCGAAGAAGCTATCATCCGCGACTTATCTGCCACTGAATCCTGTGTCATTGTGGGCCGGCTGTCTGATTATCTGCTCCGCCACGAAGCCCATGCCCTGAAAGTGGGGATTTTTGCGCCTAAAGACTTCCGCATTCACAATATCCAAAGCAAATATCACCTGTCTGAGGCTGCCGCTAAAACGCAGGTTTGCCGTCAGGACGAGATGCGGCACAGCTACTGCCGCTACTACTCCGGCGGCAAGTGGCCGCAGGAGGCAGAAAAGGACTTGCTGCTCAACCGGGCAACTTTGGGTATTGACGGCTGTGTCGCCGTGATCATGGCCGCAGTGGCCGCCCGCCGAAAAGCCCTATATGGAGGAGAATGAAATGACAAGCCAGGAAGAAGCCATCGCCTTATGCCAGGCCATGGTCCAAAGCCGCAGTTACTCTGGCGAAGAACAGGGCGTGGCTTTGATTTTAAAGCATTATTTTGAGCAAGCAGGTTTCAATCAGGCCTACCTTGACGAATTTGGCAACGCCATTGGCGTGATTAACGGTCAGGACCCCGGTCCTACCCTGGTATTTGACGGCCACATGGATACCGTGCCGGTACCGGAGCCCGGGCTGTGGACTCAGGCGCCGTTTGGCGGCGACATCATAGGCGAACGGCTATATGGGCGCGGGACTTCAGATATGAAAGGTGGGCTGGCGGCAGCCGCGGCGGCGGCAGCCGCGTATGCCAGGCAGACCCAGCGCCAGTTTGCCGGCCGGATTGTCGTTGCGGGTACCGTTTATGAGGAACTGTGCGAAGGCCTGGCTTCCAGTTACATCTGGCAGGCTTTTCGCCCTGACTACGTCATCATTTCTGAGGCCTCCGAGCTGAATCTGAAAATAGGTCAGCGCGGCCGGGCAGAAATTGTCCTGGAAACGCTGGGTACGCCGGCGCACAGCGCGCACCCGGAGCAAGGCAACAACGCCGTCTACGCTATGTGCAAGGCCATTAACGCCCTGACCAGCCTGCCGCTGCCCAGCCACCCTCTGCTGAAAGACGGACTGCTGGTGCTGACTGACATCAAGTCGGATCCCTATCCCGGCAGCAGTTGTGTCCCCGCCGGCTGCCGCGCTACCTTTGACCGCCGCACCCTCACCGGGGAAACCCGGGAGAGTATTCTGGCGCCGCTGCAGGCTTGCCTTGATGAGCTGGCCGCCACTGATCCCAGTGTGAGGGCTACAGTCTCCTATGCCCAGGGACAGGGCCGCAGCTACACCGGTCTGACTTATGCTGTTGAAAAATACTTTCCCGCCTGGCTGTTCAGTCCGGATGACCCGTTTGTGCGCCGCAGTCTGGCGGCGCTGGACCAGGCCGGCCTGCACGCCGACATTTCCGCCTATGAATTTTGCACCAACGGCAGCTACTACGCCGGCTTTAAGGGCATCCCTACACTGGGCTACGGCCCCTCCCAGGAAAAGCTGGCCCATACAGTTGATGAGTATATTGAACTGAGTCAGCTCCGTCAGGCCGTACAGGGCAATCAGGCTATCATAAAAGCTCTGCTGGCCTGATTGTCTGCACCGCAAAGCGCACCCCCGCAGCCCCAGCGGTGTATTTGTTAATCCTCTCATCCCAATGCAAGAAGGTGATCAATATGGGGCTGCCCCGACTTACGATTGATCTGGCAGGCATCCGCCAAAATGTCAGCGTACTGCGTAAACTCTGCCAGGACCGCGGCGTCTTTATAGCCGGTGTGACCAAGGGGGTCTCCGGCAGTTCTCAGATAGCCCGCAATTATCTGGCCGCTGGTCTTACCGTGTTAGCCGATGCCAGGGTACAAAATCTGCAGAAGCTCTCTGATCTGAACGCAGAAAAGTGGCTGATCCGGCTGCCGCTCCCCAGTGAGGCCGGCCTTACGGTGCAGTATGCGGACGTTTCCCTCAATTCTGATTGGGACACGATTTGCGCGCTGGACCGGGCGGCACAAAAAGCCGGCCGCCGCCATGGCGTTATTTTGATGGCAGATCTGGGCGACCTTCGCGAAGGTGAAGTTGATCCGGAAAAGATTTTGCAGCTGGCTGACCAGGTAACTGCCCTTAAAGGAATTGAACTGCGCGGGGTAGGTACAAACCTCACCTGTCTGTCCTTTATCCATCCGGACCAGACTAAAATGCTGCAGTTGCAAGCACTGGCTCAGCGCCTGCCCATGAACCAAAGCCCCATCGTGTCCGCAGGGAACTCAGCCAGTCTGAATCTGCTGCTGACAACAGGCTTTCCGGCCGGCGTCAATAATCTCAGGCTGGGCGAGAGCCTGCTGGTCGGCCGGGAACGCAGTCATTATCAGTACCTGCCGGGAACGCGCCGTGATACATTTATCCTGTCCGCAGAATTAGTCGAACTGAAAACTAAACCGTCTGTGCCCTGGGGCGAAGCCGTGTCAGACAGCTATGGCCGGATTCCGCCGCGGCCGGCCGACCGCGGGCCAAGGTTGCGCGGGATTGTGGCCGTCGGCCGCCAGGATTGTGATATTGAAACCATGTGGCCGCAGGACCGCGGGATTGAAATTCTGGGAGCCAGCAGCGATTACGTGGTGCTGGATCTGACTCAGAGCGCACGGTCATACCGGGTAGGTGACGTGATCCAGTTTGAACTGGGATACTTTGCGATTATGCGGGCCATGACCAGCCCCTATGTGAGCGTGTCATACCGGGGCGCGTAAGCCAGCCCAGCAGGCTGGCAGTCACGGTGTCTGGAACCAGCCCGGTCAGCTACCCAATCTGTATGACTGACTTGACAATATCCGCCTTTTCCTTAACACTGCGATCCATCGCGGTCTGGATGTCCTCAAACTTGAAGAAATGCGTGGGAAGGGCTTTCAGGTTAACCAGTCCCGCCGCTACCGCGTCAATCGCCATGGGATAAATATGCCGGTAACGGAATATCGTCTTAATCGTCAGTTCCTTATCCAGCGCCATACTGATGGGCAGGGTCAGTTCGCCACTCTTGCTATAGCCAACCAGCACAATGGTGGCGCCCTTTTTGGCGACCTCTATGGCCTGGCGCGTAGTGATTTCGGTCCCGGCAGTTTCAATAATCAAGTCGGGGCCGCGGCCATCAGTCAGTGCCATAATGGTCTCCACCGCGGGCGTTTCCGCACTGTTGATGACGGCCGTCGCGCCCAGCTCCAGGGCCTTGTTTAAGCGTTTTTCCATGATATCCACCACATATACCCGGGTCACCCCCATGGCTTTCAGCGCCATCATGGACACCAGCCCGATACAGCCGGATCCCATCACTACGCAAGTCTGCCCGATATGCGCTCCGCCTTGATTAGCCGCGTGAAAGCCAACCGCTAAGGGTTCTATCAGCGCGCCTTCCATGGTGCTTACCTGCTCCGGCAGCTTAAAGCAAAGGTCTGCCGGGTGCGCCACATACTCCTGAAACACACCGTCGACTGGCGGGGTCGCAAAAAACGCGACCTCCGGGCAAAGGTTATAGCGGCCGCTTTTGCAAAATTCACAGTGGCCGCAGGTCTTGCCGGGCTCCAGCGCCACCCGGTCTCCCGGGGCCAGCGTGCTGACCGCGCTGCCTACTTCAACTACGGTCCCGCCGGCCTCATGCCCCAGCACAAATGGCGGGTGAACAATAAAGTTGCCGATGGCGCCGTGCTCATAATAATGCAGGTCACTGCCACACACGCCAACATACTCTACCTTGACCAGGACCTCCTGCTCTGCCGGTCGGGGGATGGGTCGGGTGGTAAAATCCATCTGGCCAATCCCGGTCATAATGCCGACTTTCATCTTGCCTTCCATGTTCCTGCCTCCTTTATCAGTCTTAAAATCAAGATGGTAATATTAAATCTGGCTTCAGGGCTTGATATAAGCAAACCCCTCCCTTTGTCGT
>JAQWFM010000114.1 GCA_028704415.1 Oscillospiraceae bacterium
GGATCCTCAACGGTCAGCCCGCTTAAAACCTGCCCTGTGCCTACATCTTGATAATCGTCGCTTGCGGGCATCGCCACACACTCGATATTATCACGAATAGCGCTGTAATAGACCCCCGCGGGAGCGGGCTCGAGGTCGGAAAAATAGGCGCCGGAGGCCAGGACAACCTCTAAATAAGTCATTAATTGCAGCTGTTTACCCAGCTGCACATCGCTGTCCTTAAGCCTTTTGTCGGCGGATTTATAATCGACGACCCTGTAATAGATTTTACCCCCGGCCTCGGCGCAATCGACGCGGTCGATTATACCCCACAGCTCCAAGCGGCGGCCGTTAGATAAATTAAGGTTAAGCCCCGCCAGCTGGCCTGTTTTACCGAAGGTGATTTCAAAGGCCCGGGGCACAAAACGGCCGTGCTTTTGCTGGTCGGCTACAAAAAGCAGGCTGGTAAAGAGCACCTCTAGCAGGCGCGCGGCCAAATAACGGTAACGCGGCGAGCTGTTATAAAGCCCGCCTAAAAAATCCCGCAAAATCGGCTGTAATTCGGCCTGCGTGATCTCTTTCAGCTCCTCGGGGCTGATTTTTTGCCAGTCAAACTCGCCGCAGGCGGCACGACGGCAGACCCCCTCCATAACCGCGTGATAAATCGTGCCCCGTTCGGCGGCCGTCACCTCGTAAAGCGGGCGTTTTTTTAACTTGAGCAGGTAATTGGCGTAATAAGAAAAGGGACACGAAAGATATTTTTCTAAACGGGAAACGCTGCCGGCTAAAGTTTGGCCGAAAACAGCGTTGCGGCTTTGCTCGTTGAGCCTTTGCGGAGCCGTAAAATCCAAGCCCGCCTGCAGCATTAAGGTTTGCGCGGCATAAGCGGGCTTGTCTGCATACCAATTTTGCAGCTTGCCCCAATAAGGGGCAAGCGCTTCGCCCTGTGCTTGCTGCTTGCTTAAGGCTCTTGCCAAAGCCGCCAAGGAGCGGCTGCCGCCGCAAACGGCCTGATATTGACCGCCCTCTGTCAGCTCATTGACAGTTAAACCGGGAAAAATTTTTTTAATGCGGTTGACAACGGCCGAAGGCGCAAGCTCTTCGCCTTCTGCCTCACGCGCGTAGCTTAAATAAAGCTGCTCGGTTGAACGGGTTAAAGCAATATAACAAAGATAGCTTTCGGCCAGCTGCCGTTCGTCGGCGGCAGGAGCTAAAGCACAGCCCGCGGCCTTTAGGGCCTTGCGCTCGTTAACCGATAAAATACCGTCCGGCTCGATTTTGGCGGGAAAAACGCCGCTGTTTAAGCCGACCACAAAAACGGCCTTTAAGCGCGGACTGCGGCTGCGCTCGATGGCGGCCACAAAGACCTGATCCAGCCCCGGGGGAATGATGGCAAAGCTAAAGGCCGTTAAGCCTTCGTCCAAAATCTCCCGCATTTGCGCCAAAGGAAGTTGTAATTCTCCTAAAAAGGTTTGCGCCTGCGTAAAAATCTCTTTTAAAAAGCCGGCCAACTGGCGCAAAGCAGCGGCGCGCCGGCCGTCGCCGGCCTCTAAAGCCGCCTTCAGCTCCGCTTGCAGCTGCTCGTCGGCCTTAAGCTGCGCTAACAAGGCCTCTACGCCGCGGCACAGCGCGCCAAAGCTCGGCTCGTCGCCCAGCTCATCGGTTAAAACGGAAACCTCGGCAACCACACGGCGGCGCAGCTCGTCAAAGCGTAAAAGCTGGTGCTCGTCAGCCTGCCCCAAAGAGCTCGGCCAAAAGCTCCAGTTTTGCTCCGCCTGCCATTGCCAGGGCTTAACCCCCGCCGCCAGACAATAATTCTCTAACAAGGCGGCCTCGTCGGCGGACAGGCCTGCCGCCCCGCTTTTAAGGTAACGGAAAACAGCCTGCTGCTGCCAGCCCTCCTCGGCGATCTCCAGGGCGGCGCGCAAGGCCTCGATCAGCGGATGAAAATAGGCCGCCTGCTGCTCATCAATAAAAAATGGCAGCTCACAGCCTGTAAAAACCTGCTTAATCTGCTTTTGATAATCGCCCAAATTGCGGCAGATCAGCGCAATATCACGGTAACGCCAGTTACGGGTTCGCACCAGCTTTTTAATTTGGGCGGCGATATATTCAATTTCCGCATTGCGGTCGGGCGCGGAGGTCAAAAAGATGTTCTGCGGCTCGCCCGCATATTTTTGCCCGCCGTAAAGCGGAAAGAGGTTTTCTTCAACAAAAGCCAGCTCCGTCTGGTCTTTAAAGCGCGGCACAGGCTTTTG
Organism: Oscillospiraceae bacterium; assembly: GCA_028704415.1. Taxonomy (GTDB): domain Bacteria; phylum Bacillota; class Clostridia; order Saccharofermentanales; family Fastidiosipilaceae; genus JAAVLZ01. Next base: position 2,238 of record JAQWFM010000114.1, read on the forward strand.
CGTCAGTAAAAGCGGCTTAAGCCAGCTGCAGTCCGCCAAGGCTTGACGCAGGCGGCGGGCTGTTTGCCACAGCGGAAAAAACATTTCCGTAGCCATAATAGCTTTTTTATTCAACAATTCAGGCTCTAAAGCCAGGGCGATTTCCAGCTTTTGGCAGCTATGCCCCAAAGCGGCGATTACGGACAGCTCTAAGGGCGAAAAGGTCGCAAAACCGTCTATGTAGCAGGCAGTACCCTCTAAATAACCCCCGGCGATCTCCCGCGCCAAAAACTGCAGCTCGGCGGCTGGGTCAAGGTAGCTATCGGCGCAAAAGGCCTCGTAAGAGCCGTAAATAAGGCTTAAATCGTGCAGTTTTTTTTGCAGGCCGCCGCCCTCGCCGCCTAAGCGCTCGGCGGCCTCCTTCAGCATTTGCGGGGTGATCTGCCAGGCGGCCAGCTCGTCTAAGGATTGCAAAAGCGCGGCGGCAAAGTTTTTTTGGGCGGCGGATCGTCCGAACAAGGCCAAATCCTCGCTATTTTCTTTTAAAACCGCCAGCAGCGCCATTTGCCGCGCCGCGCCTGTTAACAGCGGCAAATTTACCCCCGCCGCCTTACGCGCCCCGTAAACCAAATGGCGAAAGCTGGTCACGCGGCAGCGGCCGAAGCCCGCCAGACCGTAGTCGCAGGCTAAGGCGCGCTCATAGATATAGGAGGACTGCTCGGGCACCAGCAGTAAAATCTCCCTGCCGCGCGGGGCTTTTTTTAGCTCGTCGGCAATACTGCGTAATATGTATTCTGTTTTGCCCGCACCCGCGCGGCCGCAAATCAGTCGGACGGTCATAAAAAGCCTCCTTTTAAACAGGTTATCCGTTTAAGCCAGCTTAACAAAGCTTGGCTGTCTTTGACAAAAGGTTGTAAGATACTTAAAGCCCGCCGCTTTAATCAGCTCGCAGCCCTCGCGGATATGCATACCTACGGAGCGTTCCAAATGAGCATCCGAACCGCAGGTAATGATTTCGCCGCCAAGTTCGCGGTAGCGTTTAAGCACCGAAAGCTCGGGATGCATCGTAGAAAGGCCGTAACGCAGGGCGGCTGTATTAACCTCGATACCGCGCCCCGTTTCGATCAGCTCGCGCAATAGGGCATCGTACTGTTCGCTAAACTCCCGGTACGGCATACTGCGGTCGTCATAGCTGTTGTCGCGGCGGATCAGATCGATATGCCCCAGCACATCAAAGTCGTTAAAAAGGCGCGCCTGCCGTAAAACGGCAGCTAAATAGCCGGCGTAACACTCAAAACGCTCCTTGCCCGCCGCATAACTGCCGTCATGCACGCTCACGCCGTCAATGTTATGAACAGAGCCGAGCACAAAATCATAGCCCTTGGCGACGGCCTGACGGTTGGCGGCCGCCACATGCTCCTGCAGGCCTACCTCCGCGCCCATGCCCAAGGTCAGCTGCGGATAGCGTCGGCGGCAAGCCATAATTTCGCCAATATAATGCTCGCGGTCAGGCTCAATATCGCCAAAGCCCGGGCAGGCAAACTCGATATGCTCTGTAAAGGTCAGGCCGTTAAGACCGCGGTTGACGGCCAGGCGGCAAGCCTCGTCCATTGTTAAACGGCTGTCAAAGGAGTTGCTGCTATGCACATGGTAATCATAATATTTCATCTTATTACTCCATAAAGTTTAGTAAGTTTTCTCCGTAAAGCTTAATTTGCGAGGGATTTGCGCAGCCCAGACCGTATTGCTCGGCCAGCAATAAATATTCTATCGAGGCGGGATTGACCCCGACCATAGCC
>JAQWFM010000115.1 GCA_028704415.1 Oscillospiraceae bacterium
AAACACGAATTACCCATTATTCTAAGCTTATTTTGTTCCTCTGTAAAGTCTCCGGCAGAAAAGCCCATCCGGGAAACGCCCCCCTGCTTCGTTAATCAGTTAAAGCGCAGAACCTGGGGACAGTCTCCTCTGTACCAAAGTACAGGGGGCTGTCCCTCCTAATTGGTGTTTTGAGATAATTTGGCGAAATAACCAAAATATCTGTTTTCAATGTAAGGTATTCATGCTACAATATTGTTAAATTAATGGCTAAATATGGGATTGACGCATGCTCAACAAGATTAACGTTTTATGAAGTGTTTTTATGAAGCAGTAAAAAGATGTTTATTGCTTGAAGAAAGCGCTTATTTTTTTGGGGGTGATTGCCGTGGCTGGCCTTTGTGACCCGAGCAAAGCTTATAATGACAGTTTGGAGTACCTGTCTGATAAATTAAAATGCCTTGATTTGCTGATCCGCTTGCAATTGCTTAAACAACAGCACAGACAGCCGGCCAACCCGCTGGAGCAGTTCAAAGGCCTGGTCGTGACAGAGCAGGAGATTGAAGGATTGCTGGCTGAGCATATTCAGGAGGAAGATGATCTTGCCGGCGCCAGTGGGCAAAGAATTGCTGATTTGACGGAATCGCTGGGCCTGCTGGACCGGCAAGTGGAACAGCGCCGCGCCGCCAGCGTCAACCAGGGTGTTTACCTGTCTTTGCACCACTTATCCCGGCTGTTTAACCTGTCCTTGTTTGAAGAGAGCTGCCTGCTGGTCTGCTTGGCGCCGGAAATCAACCGTAAGTATGAAAAGCTCTATGCCTACCTGCAGGATGATATAACCCGCCGGAAGCCCAGTATCGGCCTGCTGATTGACCTGCTGTGCCATAGTCATACAGCGGCCGAAAGAGTGCTGGCCCGCTGGGCCTTTAGCTGGAAAGCGCCCCTGCTGAAACACGGCCTGATCCATATTGATGAGGAACACCGGGGCGAGCAGATGCCCCTGATCTCCCGATTCCTCAAGCTGGATGACCGGATCACCGGGTTTTTGCTGGAGATCGCGGTTTTTGACGCCAGGCTGGACAAGCTGGCCCGGCTGTACCAGCCCGGGTACCAGGCTGACCGGATCATCATCGATGGGGATATGCTGACCCGGCTGCAGCGTCTGGTGGAACATAATCTCAACAATATGGCCAGCAGCCCCGCTATGGTTTTTCACTTTTACGGGGACTATGGCTCGGGCCGGCAGGCCCTGGCTGACCAGGTCTGTTTTCAGGCCGGGCTGCCCTTAATCCTGGCGGATCTGGAAAAAATGCCGGCCGACCCCCGTGATTTCGAAGAGATCATCGGGCTGCTGGGCCGGGAAGCGCTGCTGCAGCAGGCGGCCTTATGCCTGACAAATTTAGACCATCTGGTTGACCATAAGGAGCAAAACCGGTTCAAAATCAAGTGTATATTAGAAACCTGCCGCAAGTTTACCAGGTTGACCTTTTTGTTGGGCAGCAAGCCCTGGCAGCCCCGGGGCGGGCTGGTGACCGGTCTGATCTACATAGAGCTGGAGCTGCCGGCGACGGATGAGCAAACCAGGCTGGGCCTCTGGCGGGAGTTCAGTAAAAATATGCTTTTAGAGCCCGGCATTGAATTCGGAGAACTGGCCGGGAAATTTCGTTTTACACCCGGGCAGATCAGGGACGCCCTGGTCGTGGCCCAAAATTTAGCCGGCTGGCGCGCCGGCGGTCCCGGTGGTGTAATTGGCGCTGCGGATCTCTACAGGGCCTGCCGTAGCCAATCCAATCAAAAACTGGGCCAACTGGCCCAAAAGCTTAATCCAAGATATGTGTGGAAGGATATTGTTCTGCCGGCAGATCAGCTGGAACACCTGAATGAAATCTGCCGCCAGGTCAAATACCGTCATATTGTATATGGCCGGTGGGGTTTTAACCGCAAAATGTCCCTGGGTAAAGGAATTAACGTATTATTCTGCGGACCTTCGGGCACCGGCAAGACGATGGCGGCCGAGGTGCTGGCTAACGAGTTGGGACTTGACCTGTACAAGATTGACTTATCTCAGGTGGTCAGCAAATTCGTGGGTGAAACTGAGAAAAACCTGGAAAGTATTTTCAGGGAGGCCTATTCCAGCAATGCCATTTTATTCTTTGATGAAGCGGACGCCCTGTTCGGCAAACGGTCAGAGGTAAAAGACGCCCATGACCGGTATGCCAATATTGAAATAGCCTACCTGCTGCAAAAGATGGAAGAGTATGACGGCATCACCATCCTGGCTTCCAACTTGCGAAAAAATATGGATGAGGCTTTCACCAGAAGGCTGCAGTTTATCATCGAGTTTCCCTTCCCCAGTGAAGAATACCGGGAAAGAATCTGGCAGGCCATGTTTCCGCCTGAAGCGCCGCGAAGCGCTGATCTGGATCTGGGGTTCCTGGCCCGCAAATATAATATTACCGGCGGCAATATTAAAAACATTGTGTTAACCGCTGCCTTCATCGCTGCTGAAGATGCGTCCGCCATCGGGATGAAGCACCTGATCCGGGCTACTCAAAGGGAACTCCAGAAGATGGGCAAAATCTGTATGAAAGAAGACTTTGGCCAGTATTACGATTACCTTGACTGACGCCCATCATCTCTGGCCATAACCGCTGGCGCTGGGGCCAACCGGCGGCAGTCTCCGGAAAGGGAGGTACCTGTTATGAGTGTATATACAGTGATTGCCGATGTGGGGGAAACCTTGATCAAGCTGTTAAGAGACAATATGAGTGATCTGGTTAACCCTGACTCTATAGTTCTGTTATCTCCGGCTGATGTGGCTGGACAAAATATCCGTCTGACCGTTTTTTTATACAGTGTTTTAGAAAACTCTTACTTGCGGAACCAGGAGGGTTTAGCGGAAGACCCGGCCCATTTGCGGCGCCCGCCCTTGACACTAGACCTGTATTACCTGCTGACCACTTATGCCTCAGCCCAGATTCCCGATTTGACGGAACGAACCCTGGAAGAGCACCGCATACTCGGCCGGGCAATGGCTGTATTATATGACCATGCCATCCTCAGGGGCGCGGCCCTGCAGGGCAATCTGGCCGGCGGGGAGGAAGAGCTGCGGATCACTCTGGAAGCCCTCTCCCTGGATGACATGAACAAAATCTGGACCTCCTTTCCCAGCGTTAATTACCACCCTTCAGTGGCCTACCTGGTCACGCCGGCGGCTATTGATTCAGGGCGTGTAACTGAGACCAGGCGGGTGATCACCAGGCAAACGGACTATTACATCACGGAAATGGGGAAACCAACCAAATGATTGACCATAATCTGATTGAACAAACGCACAGCCGGGCAGCCCTGGTTCTGCGGCTGACAGACGCTTGCACCGGGGCGGGACAACTGGCCGGTAAAGTGCGGGTTTTTATGCCGGGCCGGGGGCTGGCCGGGGTAAAAACCGCCAGTGGTTATTATGTATTCTCTGATCTGCCGGCGGGTATCTACAGGGTGCTGGTCCAGTCCGAGTATTATTTTGATGAAGAACGGGAAATTGACACCGCCAGTCTGGCTCCCCTGAATCCAGTTGTGAGCATAGACTTAACTCCAAACCCGGGCTATCCTTTCCCGGAGAGCGCCACCTTGCTCCGGGGCCTGGTAGTTGACCAGCGGGGACCAGTACCTGGCGCGGCTGTAGCGGCAGATATATTTCAGCCCGGGCCGGAAGCGACGGCCAGAGTCGGACCACCTGCCCCCGAGGCGGCAGACATGTCGATCAGGCTGATTGACATCAAGACCTCCTTACAAGTTGGGGAGCGTCTGGTGATTAAAGACGCCAACCGGTCCCGCACCGAATTTTGCCGGATTGCTGCCCCCCTGCCGGCCAACCCCGACCACCCATTCCACCTGACCAAACCTTTAAAATTCAAGCACTTGCCTGATCCCCCCTTGAGCCGCCTGGCGGCATATGACCAGGTCCAGACCCGGACCAACGCACCCGGAGAATATGT
>JAQWFM010000116.1 GCA_028704415.1 Oscillospiraceae bacterium
CCCTGAAAATGACGTATTGATCCAGCAGGCCATCTCCGCATTGGTCGCGGAAAAGACAGTCATTGTGATAGCGCATCGGCTACAATCCATCAGTAACGCCGACCAGATTATCGTCCTGGATGACGGCAGCGTTAAGGAAACCGGCTCGCATGATGAACTGCTTGCCCAACAGGGACTTTACGCCCGCCTGTGGGAGGAGCAAAGCCGGGCGGATAGCTGGCAGGTGCAGTCATTGCCTTAGAATCCTGCGGATTCAGCGGCCGCGGCAGGCAAGTGCAGTCGCGGGAAATGGCGGCAGCCCTGGCCTGGGTCCGCGTTTATTCAGTGGGATCAGGCTGGCCCCGCAGCTTTTTCAACTGCTTTTGCCGCCGGTAAGTCAGTGGCGTAAGCAGGTATTGCTCCTTAAATACCGCCGCAAATTTGCCCTGATTGGCATAGCCTACTTGCGCTGCAATTTCCGCAATGGGCAGCCGTGTTTCGGTCAGCAGGAGGGCAGCCTCGCGCAGACGGACTGACTTTTGATAAGCCGCCATGCTTTGGCCGTAAACCCCGCGGAAATAATGCTTCAGGCTGCTCTCGCTAATGCCCAGCTGGGCGGCTAAAATCCTTGCGGGATAATGCCGGCGCAGATCCGCGCTCAGGGTTAGCTGCGCCTGCTTGGCCAGTTCAACTTGGATACGGGTAAAGTAGCTGCAGTTTTTGGGCAGGAGCCCGCCGTTTTCCGGCGCCAGCAGACCCAGTAGTTCCAGGGTGCGCAGGCGCATGAGTAGGAGCGACGGTAGGTCTGGCCTGCCGGTGAGCTCCGCCAACACCTGGCGCAGTTGGGCGGTGGGCTGGGCCAGCAGGGTTTGCTGGTCTCCGCAGTAGCCCTGCCATAGCTTATCCAGGTCCAGCGCAAAGTTATGACTTAAAAAGGCAGCGGAGCTACGAATCAGTTTGGGTTCAAAATAGAGTTCCAGGCCCTGATAGCATTTTTGCGGGTAGACAAAACGGTTTTGAGCCATCTGCCCGCTTAGCACCAGATCCCCTTGCTCCAGATAGAAAAACGTACCATCAGCCAGAATCAGTTCGCATCTGCCCTGGGTACAATAGTTTAGCAAGATGAGGCCGGGGATCGGTGCTACGGGGGGGAATAGGCCAGTAAGCTGCCTGAATGTTGATATAAGCCAGGGTAATGCCCGGAAACAGGTCAAAAAACCGCATTTGACCATAACCATCCGGTGTTTGGAGCCAAAGGTCAGTATGATCAGGCCCTTTTTGGCAGGTGACGCCTGGCAGCATTGAATTAGCCTGAAATACTTGATCCATCTTTATCCTTCCTTAATCGCTGCGCTTTAAGCGGTTTCAGGCCTCAGCTGCCGGTGCCGGCCGCCCCGCGCAGCTAAATGGGCCTGAATTACCGTTATGGGCATAGAAAGACGCCGCCTGCTTGTGATATATCCATAAGGAGTTAGCGCTTACTAACTATTATAGCTGAAATCAGGGAGGTTATCATGGGTGCGGTTAGGAAACAAAAGCTCGGCATGAAGGACATCATTGTCGCTTCGGTTTTGGGCGTGATCTGCATTGCAATCAGGATGTTATTTATGCTTTTGGGCGGATTGGTACCAGTCATGTGGTTTGCCTCCCATATGCTGGACGCAATTTTTATTGGCCCAATCTTTATGCTGGTGGTGGCTAAAACTAAACGTCCCGGCCCGGTGCTGATCATTAGCCTGGTGACGGCGCTGGTCTTTTTGTCGGCCTCAGTCTACATTCCATTGACGGCGGTGGTTTTTGGCTTGCTGGCTGAACTGGCGCTGTACCAGGGTCGCTATACCAGACCGGTCTGGTTGCTGCTGGCCTATATTTGCTTTTCATACAGTTTTTTGGGAGACTTTTTGCCTTTGTGGATTCATAAAGCCGCCTTTTTGCAGTCGGCCAGCCAGACCATGGACGCAGCTTACCTGGCCGCGCTCAGTAAACTGGTATCCTCCCAAACGCTGGGGCTGATTCTTATCAGCATCCTGATCGGCGCGTTAGCAGGCGGGTTATGGGGACTGAAGCTGATGAAAAAGCATTTTAAAAAGGCAGGTCTGGCGGCATGACCGTCTCTCACCAAAAAGGCTTGGACGCCAGAATTGGCCTTTGCTTGCTGCTGCTGTCCTTTATTATTGCGGTGGCCCAATCTGGTTTACTGATAGCAGGGCTGTTTATTGGCGGCATAATAGTTTTAATGCTCCGTTTCCGGCTCCGGAGGACAGCCTTGCGCTTAGTGGTCATCTATTTTTTGCTGACCGGTTTACAGCTCTGGCTGATCCCGCTGCTGCCCCCAGGGCTGGCCAGCCTCCTGGCCGTGTTTATCTATTTTAAAATGCTCTTTCCCTGCGCGGCCGCAGCTGCCCTGTTCACCGGCACCACCTCAGTCAGAGCCCTGATGGCAGGCTTACAAAAACTGCATGTCCCGCAACCTCTGGTCGTGTCGCTGGCAGTGTCCGTGCGCTATTTCCCTACCTTAAAGCAGGATCTGGGCTCCATATGGCAGGCTATGCGGCTGCGGCAAATCCGCGTGATTGGCCAAAAACTAGAGTGCCTGTACGTGCCGCTGCTGCTAAGCGCAGTTAATACCGGCGAAGCCTTAGCCCGCTCGGCCCTGCTTCGCGGTATTGAAAATCCCGGTCCCAAATCGTCTTTGCTAAGTGTACAGATCGACCGCCAGGACATAACCGCCTTACTTTATTTTGCGCTGCTGACTATGGCGGCGCTGCTTTGGAGGTGAGTTATGCTTAATCTGGAACATGTAAGCTTTACTTATGCTGGCAATCAGGCTCCCAGTCTCACTGACTGCAATCTTTGCCTTAAGCCTGGCGAAATGCTTTTACTGTGTGGCTCCAGTGGCTGTGGCAAAACCACCCTGACCAGATTAGTCAATGGCTTGATCCCGGCCCAGATACCAGGGCAGCTGACCGGCAGGATATGTCTGGATGGACAGGACTTGACCGACCTGCCGCTCTGGCGGCGCTCGGATATGGTTGGCTCTGTTTTTCAAAATCCCAAAACCCAGTTTTTCAACCTGGACACCATCAGTGAGCTAGCTTTCAGCCTGGAAAACAGGGGTGTACCCCGGGCCCAGATGCAAGCGCGGCTCCAGGCCGTGGCGGAGGCATTTCAACTGGAACCGCTGCTGGAAAGGAGCGTGTTTGAATTGTCAGGCGGGGAGCAGCAACGGATTGCCCTGGCGGCCGCATATACGCAAAATCCGGATATTTATGTACTGGATGAGCCTTCGGCCAACCTGGATGAGCAAGAAATCCTGCGCCTGCAGCAACTGCTGGGACAGTTAAAACGGCAGGGCAAAAGCATTCTGATTGCGGAGCACCGTACCTGGTACCTGAAAGACTTAATCGATCAAGCAATCTTTTTAGCCGCGGGGGAAATGGCCCGGCAGTGGACCGGAGCGGATTTTGCGCAGCTGACGCCCGCAGCCTGCGCCTACTGGGGCTTGCGCTCGGTGCAGCGGGTCAAATGCTGCGTTAAGCCAGCTTGCGCGGCGAAGGAGGGCGCGGCGGGCCTGCCGGCTAAATCCACAAAAGGCCTGTCCGTTCGCCAATTAAGCGTGAAGCGGCAGCAACGATACTTATGCACTGACCTTAGTTTTGAGATGCCCCGGGGTCAGGTGGTGGTGCTGCAGGGGTGTAACGGCGCCGGCAAGAGCAGTCTGGCCCGGGTATTGTGCGGCTTGAATAAGGCTCAGGCTGGCCAGATTTATCTGGACGGCAAAAAGCTAGGTCCCCGGGCTTTGCGTCAAAAGAGCTTTATGATTATGCAGGAGGTTAATTACCAGCTGTTTAGCGACAGTGTTTTGGCGCAAGCCAGGCTGGGCAATCACTGCAGTGAAGCCGAGGCGCTGCGGGTGCTGACTGAGCTGCAACTGGAGGGCCTGATCCAAAGACATCCGCTGTCTTTGTCCGGCGGCCAAAAACAA
>JAQWFM010000117.1 GCA_028704415.1 Oscillospiraceae bacterium
CGCACGCCGTGCTCACCCAGTGCCTTTACCGCCGGTATGGCGCTTTCTTTTGGCGGATCCAGAAAGCCGATGAAGCCCAAAAGGACCAAATCCTTTTCATCCGCGACACTAAAATCCTCAGCTTCCGGCATCTCATTTTTTTGAGCTACGGCCAGGACCCGGAGCCCCCCCGCATTAAACCGATTATAGGTGGCCTTGGCCAGACGGCGCAGATTGTCATCCAGCGCTACCACCTGGCCTTGATCCTCCACAAAAGAACAGATGGAAAGCATTTCTTCTACTGCGCCTTTGGTGACCAACTGCCGTTTACCGGTCTGGTCCTGCAGGACGACACTCATGCGGCGGCGCTCAAAATCAAACGGGATTTCATCAATTTTACTGAAGCGGGTACACTCCTGATCCAGCCCGTCCTTTTCCGCGTGGTTGATGATAGCCAGATCAATCAGGTTTTTTAAGCCGGTTTGAAAGTAACTGTTCATATAAGCGTGCCGCAGGACCCGCAGATTGTCCTTACCGTGGATATCCATGTATTTTTCCAGCACCACCTTATCTTCTGTCAGGGTACCGGTTTTATCCGTACATAAGACATCCATCTGGCCAAACGACTGGATGGAGCCCATATTCTTCACGATGACATGGTCTTTGGACATGTTGACGGCACCGCGGGCCAGAGTGGAACTCATGACCACCGGCAGCATTTCAGGGGTCAGACCCACCGCGACGGTGATGGCAAACAGCAGCGCATCCAGCCAATCATGCTTGGTCAGGCCGTTAATCAGAAAAATCAGCGGCATCATGACCAGCATCATTTTAAGTAAAAGCGAACTGACTGACGCCACGCCCTTTTCAAAGCTGTTTTTAGTCTTCAGATTCTCCAGCTGACGGCTCATGCCGCCGATATAGGTATCATTGCCGGTACACAGCACCAGGGCCTGGGCTTTGCCGGAAACCATATTGGAACCCATGAAACCCAGGCAGGAGATATCTGTGAGAGCTGCCCCGGTGAGATCCTGCCCCGGATCCGCGGCCTTTTTTTCAACCGGGCTGGATTCACCGGTCAGGCTGGCCTGGGAAATAAAGGCGTCACGGGTGCTTAGAAAGCGAACGTCTGCCGGAATAATATCTCCGGCGGACAGCACCACCACATCCCCGGGAACCAGCTCCTCCAGGCTGACGCTGCGGGTGCTGCCGCTGCGCAGGACATCCGCTTTGTTGCTGATCATGGCGGATAATTTAGCCGCCGCGTTATTGGAGCGTTCCCCCTGAACAAATGAAACCAGACTGGACAGCAGGACCAGCCCTAAAATAATGACTGTGGTCAGGTAGTCAGGGCTGGCGGAGAAGACGACGTCAGTCAGGAAGGTGACCAGAGCGATAATGATCAGCACAATATTGAAAGGGTTAATGATTGCGTCAAACAGCCGCATTAAACGGCCATGCTTTTGTCCGGATACAATCCGGTTTGGGCCTTGCTCTTCCAGACGCTCCTCAGCCGTCTCATGTGACAAGCCGTGGGCGGTGGTCTGAAGGTCCTGATATAACTGGTCGGGGGCTTCCTGCGCCCATCTGCGCAGCCGGGTCTCCCGCAATGTATTGCGATTGCCCGCGGCGGACTGAGGTTTTTTGATGACTTGCTGCATGTTCTGGCCCTCCTGGTGTCATCTGGTTATAAAAAACCGGCGGATGGACACACACAGAGACTCAGCTGTCAGCACTTAATGCAAAAATTGACTGCGGCATTTAACGGGGCCGCAAGTATAAAAGAGCAAAAATCGACTTTGACAGCAACTATATGTCCATCAGCAATGAGCGGTCGTCGTGCGACCTTGGTACCTCGTGGGTGATCGTCCATATAGTCACCTCCCTTACCTGTTGGCCTGGCCATGCTGTCAGGGGTATTAGAAGACAAACAGTCAGTTGCTCTGCAGGCAAGGCTCAGCCTAACACTGCTTTTCAGGGGTGTCAAGAACAGATAGGTTCGTCATTTGCTAAGCTTCATGTTTGGCACATGGCCCAGGGCAGCCTCTCGCTAAACCGGCCTTTGGGACCGGCTGCCCGGGGGGTGCTGCCGGCCGCTGCCCGGGCCTGGTCCTGCCGGACGGCCAGGCTTTGCAGCCGTTTGATCCGCGCCTGTAAACGGGGATAAGGCTTATGACGTATCAGGGTTTCATAGGATGAACAAAGCTTATCGGCCAGCGTAATGAGCCAGCCCTCCGTATAGATGGGCGGTATCGGCGTGAGGGGAAACATGTGGCGCAAAATAGCATTGGCCTCCCGCCGGCTCAGAGTAAAGCGGGTTTCAGCATTTTGCAGTGCGACCCGGGGATGAAAAAAGCCGTGCCAGCGATGGCCGTTATTTTTATCATGCCAGTCATACAAAAAATAGTCGTGGAGTAAGGCTGCCCTGATCAGCTCCGGCAAATGCCGGCGGCGTCCCAGCAGCACAGCCAGACTGAAACTGACATACGCCACCGCCAGACTATGGGTCATAATACTGGTGCTGCCGTGCTGGATCCAGGCATCACAATCCTTCAGCCCGGCTGCCTGATAGATGCCCAAAGTTACCGGCCAGAATACCCGGGTGCGAGCCAGGCGCAAGCGGCGGCGCAGCGCGGCCAGGGTCAGCACTGAAACCAGTAGCACGGCTCCGGGAGCAGCATGTTTCAGCAATCCGGCCAGCCAGGAACGGATCATAAAGCATCTGCTCCCGCCCTGTCATCCGGCTGCGGCGACGGCCCGGCAAATGAAGGCTCCGGGCCGGCCGGGGTCAGCCGGTGCGTTTCCAATACAGTCGGCTGATGCGGCGCCCGCTCACACGCCAGTTCACAAAGTCGGGCCTGCGAATCCAGCAGGCGGTGTCCGCGTGAGGAGGCCCGCTTATACGTGCCGTCGGCCTGTTCAATATGGGCCCGCTGATTATCTTCCAGTTCCAGCTCCAGCACTTCTTTGACGCGCTCCCGGCAACGCCGGTCCTCCACCGGGAACATCAGTTCAATCCGGCGGTCAAGATTGCGCGGCATCCAGTCAGCGGAAGCCAGATACAGCTCTTCCTGCCCGTCATTGGCAAAGCAGTAAATCCGTGAATGCTCCAGGAAGCGCCCCACAATCGAGCGGACCCTGATGTGATCTGACAAACCCGGCACGCCGGGTCTGAGGCAGCAAATTCCACGCACAATCAGGTCAATTTCAACACCGGCCTGACTGGCGCGGTACAGGTCATCAATAATCGTCTCATCAACCAGGGAGTTCATTTTAGCTGTGATCGCCGCCCGCTTGCCCATTTGGGCAAAGCGGATCTCCCGGGCAATCAATTCCCTGAAGGTTTTGCGCAGCAGGTAAGGCGCCGGAATCAGATGATTCCAGTTATCCGGCTCAGCAAAGCCGGACAGCATATTGAAGAACTCCGTGGCGTCGCTGCCGTAGCTTTCACCGGATAAAAACAGGCCCAGATCCGTATAAAGCCGGGCGGTGCTGTCATTGTAATTTCCGGTACCTAAATGCAGGTAACGGTGAATGCCATCGGCTTCCCGGCGCACCACCAGGGTGATCTTGCTGTGGGTTTTTAAACCCACAATACCATAGAGGACATGGCAGCCGGCTTTTTCCAGCCGCCTGGCCCAGTGGATATTTTTCTCCTCATCAAACCGGGCTTTAAGCTCCACCAGGACCAGCACCTGTTTACTGTTCTGGGCCGCCCGTTCCAGATAGTCAATAATCCGGGAGTGACCGCTGACCCGGTATAAGGTCATTTTGATGGCCAGTACATCCGGATCTTCCGCCGCTTGTTTCAGGAAATTCAACACGGGATCAAAAGCTTCGTACGGGTGGTGCAGCAGGATATCCTGGCGGGCGATGAGCGCAAAAATATCCGGATCAGTCTGGCCGTCATCAGCCAGGGCGCGGCGGTTTCCTTCGAGCATATCAGAT
>JAQWFM010000005.1 GCA_028704415.1 Oscillospiraceae bacterium
CTTTATTTCACTCAACCGAACCCTGAATATCCAGCTGGGAGATCCGATAACGTTAGGTTTTGCGGCTATCTTTTCGCTGCAACGGGTTTTGATAGGGAAGTATGGGCCGGCAGTAGATACCCTGGCCATGACCTTTTTTCAATTTGTTTCTTCAACCGGGCTATCCTTAGCGGCGGTCCTGCTTACCGGTACAAGTTTGATCAGCCACAATCAGACTGCCTGGGGCGGGACCTTTTATCTGGTTTTTATCAACACGGCTTTAGCCATTTTGCTGCAAAATCTGGCTCAGCGCTATACCAGTCAGACTCATGCGGCGCTCATTCTGTCTTTTGAATCGGTCTTTGGCTTTTTGTTTTCGGTCCTGGTTTTTAAGGATCCGGTCAGCTGGCAAACCTGGCTGGGCAGCGGACTGATTTTTACCGCAATCCTGGTGTCTAAAGGGGTATTGCCGCGGTCTGGCGAACCCAGGATGCAGAGTTAACCGCAGCCTGGGGCTGGGCCTAAAGCCGCCGCTAAGCTGCCAGCGGCTTGCAGACTAATTTATATTTAAGCTCGGGCAGCTATACTTACAATAACCCCAGGCCGTTAAGTCAGGTTGTGATACAGGGGGTTACAGTAAAGGAGCCGGGATGAAAAAACTTGGCGCAGGGCGGCTTTTTAGCTTGGCCTACCTGCTTTTATTAGGGCTGTCCGCAGCCTATCTGCTTCTGGATACATTTGTCATTCCGCGCAGTTATGCGCAGGTAAGTGACGCTGACAGCACGACGACTGCAGCTGCGGAAAACCAGCTGAGCCAGACGGGGAGCAGTGACCAGACCACAGCCGGCACGGCACAAAGCAGTGCCAGCTTTTATCAGGATGATCGCTTCACCATCCAGATCAGTCAATACAGAGCGTATGACAGTGACATTTATGTCGCGGACATCGTCCTCAATGATGCCAGCTATCTGAAAACCGCCCTGGCAGATGATACCTACGGTAAGAATATAACGGCGGCTACCTCTGAGATTGCACAGGCAAACAACGCGGTCCTGGCCATAAACGGAGACTATTACAGTGCCCGCAGCGGGCTGGTTCTGCGTAACGGCGTGCTGTACCGCAGTGCCGGCAACGACTCAGAGCAAACCGATCTGCTGATCCAGACGGACGGGACCTGGCTGCTGAAGCCGGAAACTGAGCTTAGTGACCAGTGGCTCTCTGAGCAGCAGATTCAGCAAGGCCTGTCGTTTGGCCCGGCACTCTTGTCAGCAGGCCAGCTTACGGTTGATGAGGATACTGAGGTAACCAGGCCCGGGGGCAATTAAACCCGCGCAGTGCGGTAGGGCAGATATCTGCGCTGCACTACGTTATGGTGGTGGTGGATGGGCGCAGTTCCGCCAGTCAGGGGGTCAGTTTGTATCAATTAGCAGAATTTATGCAGACCTTACAGGTTCAGACGGCTTACAATCTGGACGGGGGCGGATCCGCCACGCTCTACTTTAACGGCCAGGTGATTAACAACCCCACCTCCGACGGCCGGGTTTTTAAGGAAAGAAAGGTAAGTGATATTCTTTATGTGGGCTGACAAGACTAAGCAGACCGGCCAGGGCCGACAAAAAGCAGTCTGGCATTACGCCGTGGCTGCGGTAATCAATACGGGGCTGGCGCTGCTTTATGAAAGCTTCAGCCACGGCGTAATCTCGCTTGTGATGCTCAGCATTGGGCTGTATCCGCTCTTACTGGGGGAACTGGTGGAAGCCCTGCTGCTCCGCCAGGGACAAGACCGCTATCCCTGGTCTGACCGGCTGCGGCTGTGGGCGGTTTGCACTTTCAGTACAGGCGGTTTTTTGCAGGGCGTATTGGAAATCTACGGCACGCAGTCAGGCCTGCTCACACTCTACTGGGTGGCCGGCGCCGTGCTTTCAGCCGCCGCCTTAATCTGCGGCTTAACCAGGCGTTAGTCCTGATCTGCGGCCACCTCAGGCGTTTGGCTGTGCCGCCGGCAGCGCGCGTAGGCGGCGGCATAGCCTATCAGGCAAATGGGCAGGGCCACCAGCAGGTCAATGACAGAATGCTGCTTTAGAAAAACGGTTGAGATGCTGATCAGAAAGCCTGCAATGATGTAGGCTGCCTTCCAGCCCCATTTTTGGAAGCGCCTGGTATCCAGCCCGGCAAACAAAGCGGCTGCCGATCCAATGACATGCAGGGACGGGCAGACATTGGTGTTGGTGTCAAACTGATATAAGCCGCCGACAATCCGGGTCAGAAGGTTGTCTCTGCTGAAGCTTTGCGGCCGCAGGGCCTGAGCCGTGGGGAAGAACAGGTAAATCAGCATGGCCGCCCCATAGGTAATGATGACAAAGTGCATCATCTTTTTAAAAGCGGGTACATCAAAAAAGAAGGTATAAGCCAGTGTGCCAATCAAATAGACAAACCAGAACAGATATGGGATGATAAACCACTCACAAAAAGGGATCCGATCGTCCAGCGGGACATATACATAATGCCAGTTGCGGTTGGGGAATATCCGCTCTACCGCAAAAAAGAACAGGCCAAACAGCGGCCAGAACAGCAGCAGCTTTACATGTTTGAAGCGCTCGCTGTTGATATTGCTCAGTCTTAAGTCTCTGTAATTTACCATATAGGCGTTTGAATTCCTTCCTTATGCCCAGGCGCAAGGGTACCCGGCCACCAGCTGAGTTGCATTTTACCTTGCCCGGAGCGTTTGTGGCATTAAATTTTGATTAACAAATCAACTGCTGAACCAGGGTTACTCTGCCAGCCGCAGCTGTTGCATTTCCGCCAGCGCAGCCCGGCGGCCGGCGGCCAGTTCTCTGGCGGCTGAAACGATACATTCAGCTGCGCTGACCCGGAAATCCCGTTCCAACCGCTGCTTTTTTTGCGCCAGGATGGCCGGATCGGTAAGCCAGGCCACGGCAGTCTGAGCCAGCTCATCCGTATCGGGCCGGCTGTCGGCCCAACCGTGGGCTTTAAAAAAATCCAGATTGCGCAGCTCGCAGCCTCCAACCACATCCATACAGAGCATGGGCAAGTGGCAGCAAGCCGCTTCTGAGATACTTAAACCGCCGGGTTTGGTCAGGAATAAGTCAGCCGCTGCCATAATCTGTGGCATTTGCTGGGTGAAGCCAAGAACCCGCAGGCCTTTGGCTTCAATGGCGTTCATTTTTTCAAACAGGCGGCTGCTATTGCCGCAGATAACGGTCAGGTCGCAATCCAGTGGCAACAGCTCAAGCAACCTGAGGGTTAATTCTTCTACCGGCCCCGCCCCCATACTGCCTCCCATTATGACCAGACTTTTACCCTCCGGCGGGAGCTCCAGGCTGTGCCTGGCCAGACCGCGTTCCGGTGCCTGGGTAAACGCCTGTCGGACCGGGATGCCAGAAGCAAAAAGCCTGGCCGGATCAACGCCGTTATCGGCATATTCTTGGGCCAGGTCCCGATGTCCAATACAATAGAGATCCATTTGACTCTCTGCCATAGAAGGGCTGCAAGTATAGTCAGTAGAGATGAACATCGTTTTGACCGGCAGCTCACAACGCCGCTGCAGTTCACTGGCCATTAAGGCTGAAAATACATGGACGCAAATTAACAGGTTATAGTCACCGGTCTCCACAAAATCACGCAAATTATCCGTGCCGGACGCTAAAGCCCGGTAAATTAAGCTGCGGTCAGAAAACAGCGCTTCATGTTTTTCAGAATAACCATAACCGGCGCGAAAGGCCTGAGGAATATGCCGGTAAACATGTTTGTGGCACGTGCAGACAATTTTAGACAGGCGCTCAGATATAAAGCTTAAGGCGTCAGCGGTATCACAGCTGATCTGCTGACGGGCCATTTCCTGACTGATAGCCGCTGCAGCAGAATTATGGCCTTCGCCAGTGTTGCAGGTCAAAATTAGTGCTTTCATGTACGTCCTTTCTTAATGGCTGATTTTGCTGCCGGATTGAGCCAGCAGACGAATCAGCCGGGGACGGTTATAGCGCTGTATCATAATATACAGGCAATTACCTAAGGCCCAGAGCACGGCCAGGAGCACCCCGCCTTTACTCCGCCATATAAGTATACAGCCTGAACCCAGTAAAATAAGTGCTTTGTGCACCGTTTCAGCGACGCAGGTTTCCCGGATCAGGCGGTCCAGCGATTGGCTGGAGCGGTTTTCACTTAACCTTTTGGGGAGCATTTTGCTGCGAACCTTACTCATGTCAGGTACCCGGTCTTTCCATTTCCGGATAGCTAAATGATCATATATCCGGCCGTCTTTTTCCCAGGACCGGGCCTGATAGCATTTTTTGGCATAATCCATTCGGTTGCGGGGGATAAAATCCCCTAACAGATTGGAGAGCAGACCAATGCTGAACAGATAGGCCACACACAGGATGAATTTGTTCATGATTGTCGTCCTCCTCTTGCCCGGATTATAAGTAACTGCCACAGTTATTATACTTATACCACATTGGGGCCCACAACGGGTGAGACCAAAACTGCTGCCCTGTTACGCTTCAGGACAGCAGTCAGGCCGGGCCGGCGGCAGTTTAAAGTTTCAGCTGGCTTAAAACTTCCTTAATGGTGGCAGCGCTGCGCTTAAGTTCCTGTTCTTCCTCCTGATTCAGTTCAATATCCAGTACCTGTTCAATCCCCTCTGCTCCGACAACGGTCGGGAGACTCAGGCAAAGATCCTGCAGGCCGTAGATTCCCGGAACCAGGCTGGAAACCGGCAGAATGGAGTGTTCATCCCGGATGATACATTCCGTAATGCGACGGACAGCCAGGGCAATGCCATAGTAACTGGCGCCTTTCTTGCGGATAATGGCATCGGCACTGTCTCTGACATCTTCATAGAGGTGCTCCAGTTCTCTGGGGGTCTCCGTATCGCCTCTGAGTTTGCTGAAGTGCTCCAGGGGTACACCGGAGACGTTGGCGCTGCTCCACACCGCCAGCTCACTGTCGCCATGCTCACCGATGATATTGGCATGGACGCTGCGGCTATCCACCTTCAGCTTGCGGCCCAGCAAATACTTGAGCCGGCCTGAATCCAATACCGTACCTGAACCGATAACCCGGTGCGCCGGTAAACCGGAGAGCTTGAGGGCCACATAAGTTAATATGTCCACGGGGTTAGAGACAATCAGCAGAATTCCCTCAAAATGACGCCGGCTGATTTCAGGAATGATGGACTTAAAAATGGCGGTGTTTTTTTGCACCAGATCCAGACGGCTTTCGCCAGGTTTTTGATTAGCGCCAGCCGTGACAATAATAATGCCGCAGTCCGCAATATCGTCATAAGATCCGGCATAGATATCCATGGGCCGGGCAAAAGGCAGGCCGTGGCTTAAGTCCATAGCTTCTCCTTCCGCCCGGGCCTGGTTGACGTCAATCAGGACCATCTCAGAAAAAAGGCCCGACTGCAGCAGGCTAAAGGCTGAGGATGAGCCAACAAAGCCGCAGCCGATCATAGCGCATTTCCTCATATTCATCTTCATTTTATTTCCCTCCAGATTTTTGTTGTCCTCCGGCCAATTGATCATTACCTATCAATTCTAACCCATAAACAACTGGCTGAGCGCAACGATTGCTCATAAAGGATCATTCTGTGCGGTTGTCCTAACCTGAGGTCAGGATCAGGTGCGTAACTGTTAAATGTTCTGAGCAGAGTATAACGCCAGCTGCTGCTGCTCCCGGTAACGTAAGCGGCCGGTATCTTCATATTTGTTGCCCGGGCACGGCTATTGCAATTCCGTCCGGATATTGATACCTTATGCTTAAGTGCATAAGCAAAAACAATATATATAATATATCTATAAATAAAACCAGAGCGGTTCAGTCTCTGAACCCATCGTTTGACAGCGCGGGCGACATAAAAGCTGAAGACCTGGCCGCAAACCCCGCGCAGGAAAAGGAGTAAGTAAATGGATAAACCAGCAATTACCAAACTGGTCCGGGAACTGACTATAGCGGAAAAGGCAGCCATCTGTACCGGCCGGGACTTTTGGAATATTGGCGGGTGTGACCGGTTGAAGATTCCCAAAGTTTGTGTGTCAGACGGCCCTCACGGTTTGCGCCGGCAGGAAAACCTGGGCGACTATCTGGGGGTCAATCAAAGTATCAGGGCTGTGTGCTTTCCGGCCGGCTGTGCCACCGCCAGCAGTTTTAGCCGCAAAACCGCCAGGCGCCTGGGGGAGACCCTGGGTGAGGAATGTCAGGCCATGTCAGTTAGTACCATATTGGGCCCGGCCATGAATATCAAGCGCACGCCTTTATGCGGACGGAACTTTGAATATTACTCTGAAGATCCGCTGCTGGCCGGCAATCTGGCCGCAGCTTTGATCCGCGGCGTCCAGAGCAAAGGCGTGGGCACCAGTATCAAGCACTTTTTAGCCAACAATCAGGAGAGCCGCCGGATGACCAACAGCTCTGAGGCAGATGAACGGACCCTGAGGGAGATTTATCTGACCGCCTTTGAAATAGCGGTTAAGCAGGCCCGGCCCTGGACGGTTATGTGCTCCTATAACCGGATTAACGGTACCTATGCCTCAGAAAATCCCCTGTTCCTCCAGCGGATCTTAAGAGATGAATGGGGCTTTGACGGTTATGTCATGAGTGACTGGGGCGCGGTCAATGACCGGATTAAGTCCATTCAGGCCGGTTTGGATCTGGAGATGCCTGGTCCCAGCCTGTCTAATCAACAGCGCTTGATTGATGCCGTGGAGCAGGGGACACTCAGTGAAACCACGCTCGATCAGGCCTGCGAACGGATCCTGACCATCATCTATCGTTTCACCGAGGGACTCAGGGAGCCTGAGCCAGCCTTTAATTATGACCGGGATCATGCTATCAGCCGCCAGATTGAGGAGGACAGCATGGTCTTGCTCAAAAATGCCGGCGGCATCCTGCCGCTGGACAGCAGGCAACCGGTCGCCTTCATTGGTCAGTATGCCAGAGCCCCGCGCTATCAGGGCGGCGGCAGCTCCCATATTAATAGTTACCGGGTTGAATCCGCTTTGGAGGCGGCGGCAGGCCAGGCTAAGGTCCTGTTTGCCGAAGGGTTTCATGATGATCAGGATCAGGGGGATCCTAAATTGGTGCAGGAGGCTGTGGCGCTGGCTCAGACCGCCCAGGCAGCCGTCATCTTTGCCGGCTTGCCGGAGCGTTATGAATCAGAAGGCTATGACCGCACCCACTTAAATATGCCTGAAAATCAAAATCAATTGATTGAAGCCGTTGCCAAAGTTCAACCTAACACCATCGTCGTGCTGCATAATGGCTCCAGTATACTTATGCCCTGGTTGAATCAGGTCAAAGCGGTGCTGGAAGCTTATTTAGGCGGACAGGCTGTTGGTGCGGCGGTCTTCAACGTCCTGTACGGCCGGGTCAACCCCAGTGGCCGGCTGGCGGAGACGTTCCCCCTGAGGTTGGAGGACACGCCGGCCTATTTGTCCTTTAATCCCCGCAGTGATATCAGCGCTTATCGCGAAGGGGTTTTTGTAGGGTACCGGTATTACAGCAGCAAAAATCAGCCGGTCCTGTTTCCCTTTGGTTATGGCCTGTCTTACACCGAGTTTCGCTATGATGGCCTGAGCGTGGACAAAAAGGACCTGACGGATCAGGAAACCCTGCATGTTGCGGTAAATGTCAGCAATATCGGGCAGCGCCCGGGTCAGGAAGTGGTGCAGTTGTACGTAGCACCGCCTCAGGGCCAGGTTTGCAGGCCCGTCCGGGAGCTGAAAGCGTTTGATAAAATTTTCTTGCAGCCAGGGGAGACGGGTACGGTTTCATTTGCCCTGGATCAACGGGCCTTTGCCTATTGGTCCGAAGCACGCCAGGACTGGCTGGTGGAAAGCGGCGCCTATCAAATCCAGATCTGCCGGCATGCGGCCTTGCCGCTGGCAGCCGTCAGCGTCTTTGTCCATAGCACTGCGCCCAGGTTCAGGCCCTATCATCTGAACTCTACCTTTGGTGATATTATGGCTGATCCCGCGGCGGCCGCCGTACTGCAGGCCTTCCGGAGCCAGCATCTGGCCCAGGGCGGCCTCCTGGGTATGACTGACGCGCCAGCAACGGAGCCGGACAGCCAGTCAGTGGCTCAGTCCGCCATCTCTGAAGACATGATCGCCGCGATGCTGCGGGACATGCCGTTACGGCAATTGCAAAGCTTTGGCAGTGTCGGGCGGGCTGAGCTGGAACAACTGGTAGAGGAACTCAATCAAAGCCGGGGCTAAGCGGCAAGCTTCAGGTCAGATCATTTTTAAAATGTTCTGATGGGCGTTATGGATGTGCTGGCTGGTCAAACGCTCCGCCAGTAAGCCATCATGAGCGGCAATCGCTTCCAGAATATCCCGGTGCTCATGAACGGAGGGGATAGCTCTTTCTGGCTTTTCCAGGGACAGCTCCCGCGCTTTTTGGATGTAGTGGTGCAGGTTGGATAAAAGCTGCCGCAAAACATGACTGCCGCAGGCCTGATACAGCAGGGCATGAAAGCGGGAATCCAGCTGATAAATCTGGACCGGATCATTTTTTTCCACATAAAACTCCTGCAACTCTACAATCTGTTTGAGATCGTCCAGTTGCTCAGGGGTAATTCTGGCGGCGGCCCAGCGGGCGGCCAGGCCTTCCACCAGGGTGCGAATAGTAAAAATATCATCAATATCTTTTTCAGAGATACCAACCACAACCGTGCCCCGGTTGGGCAGGGTGCGGACCAGACCTTCGCTTTCCAGGCGGGCGACCGCCTCACGTACCGGTGTGCGGCTGACCCCCAGCATTTCAGACAGCGTCAGTTCCGGCAGCGCGTCGCCGGGAGCAAAATCACCATTAAGGATGCTGTTTTGCAGTTCGTCATAAACCCTGTCGGTCAGTGAACTGCGCCGTAAATTACTGTTGTCCAGACGTTTCATTCGTCAACTCCTGCTTTATCTGCTTATACCTGATCGCCTGGCGGCCGGGCTGCTGTCGCGGTTAAAGTAAACGCGTGACGGATGCGCGGCGGCATCAAGGCGCGGGCTTCCTCCGGGCGGGCAGCCCCAGGTGCGGACAGTTTACACCGCGGTAAAGCGGCTGTCCCCCAAAGCTGTTACCGCCTGTTCCATTTCCGCATCACTTAACGCGGTGACCCGCCCGTCAGCATACTGCTGATCAACCCAGTCTTTCAGCTTAGTTACCAGGCTATCGGTTTTGCTGACCGCGGCAGTCCCTTCTTTACCGTAATGCTGATTGAGCCAAAAGGCCAGGCCTGCCGCGCCGGAAACGTTGGAGACGGCTACCGCAGCGCTGCGGTGTAAAATCTTGCCGGTATCAAAAATGTTGTAAATCTCCTCGTTTTTCAGCAGGCCGTCAGCATGAATGCCGGCACGGGTAACATTAAAGTCCTGCCCGACAAAAGGCGTCATAGGCGGGATATGATAGCCAATTGCTTTTTCATAATACTGCGCGATCTCCGTTATGACATCCAGATTCATGCCATTGGCTGTTCCGCGGAAGGAACTGTACAGCATGGCCATCGTCTCCAGCGGGACATTGCCGGTCCTTTCACCTACACCCAGCAGGGAACAGTTGACCGCTCCCGCGCCGTACAGCCAGGCTGTACAGGCGTTAGCCACCCCCAGGCCAAAGTCATTATGACCATGCCATTCCAATAAGCCGGAGGGGACTTCTGCATAGTGCCTGAGCCCGTAAAGTATGCCGGGGACACTGCGGGGCATGGCGACACCCGGAAAAGGCACGCCCAGGCCCAGGGTGTCACAGGCACGGATCTTAATCGGGGTAGCGGCTTCTTTACCTAAAGCCATCAGTGCATCCACAAACGGAACCACAAAGCCGTAAAAATCTGCCCGGGTTATGTCTTCAAGGTGACAGCGGGGGCGAAGCCCCGCATCCAAAGCCTGTCTGACGACGCTTAGGTAGTGTTCCATGGCTTCCTGGCGGCTCATATGCAGTTTTTTGAAGATATGATAATCCGAACAGCTGACCAGAATCCCGACTTCTTTAATGTCCAGATCCTTTACCAGCTGGAAATCCTTTTCATTTGCTCTGATCCAAACGGTGACTTCAGGAAAGCGATAATCTTTCTCCTTGCATTTGGCAATGGCTTCCCGGTCCCGCTGGCTGTAAGCAAAAAACTCGGTCTGTCTGATCAGGCCCTGCGGGCCGCCCAGCCGGTGCATCATGTCAAACAATGTCACGATCTGCTCAACTGTATAGGGTTCCCGGGACTGCTGGCCATCTCTGAAGGTCGTGTCCGTCATGAAAATCTCTGCAGGCATATCCATGGGGACCAGGCGATGGTTAAAGGGAATTTTAGGCACTTCCTGATAGGGAAATAAGTCACGGTAAAGATTGGGTTCAGGAATGTCCTGTAAAGCGTAACGGTAAGCGTGCTGTTCCAGTAAATGGGTGTCTTCACTAAATCTCAGCATAAGGTCCTCCTTGGATGCTCGTATAATTGTATAGAATTATACACAACACTTTGTGTTTGTAAATGGAAAATGCAAGAAGAAATAATGAAACTTGCAGCAACTGCGGTTAAGCCGGCTGACAGGTGGCCCTGCCGGGCCTGATTGCTTACCCGGACCGGAGCCGGGACCGGATCGGCCGGCGTGCCCCGGGAGCGTCCGCGGGCGTCAAACGGCGGCGGGTACAGGGCCGGGATTCTGCCTGGCCAAAGCGGGACAGCGTCCTGAGATCAGCTACGCAGACGATGTGACCCCGGCCCGGCCGGGCTGGCGTTGCAAATCCCTATATCAGGGTATATGCTATCCATGAATAAGCGTTGAGGAGGTCAGTTCATGCGCCAGTTTAGTCTTCAACTGGATCCGGCAATCCCTGACATTTGCCTGGAGGCCTATCTGCAAAATGAAGCCGGCCGGTCAGAGTTGCGGCCGGCGATTATTGTCTGCCCCGGCGGTTCATATCAGCATCTGGCCGCCCATGAGGGTGAACCGGTCGCGCTGCAATTTTTAGCCGCCGGCTGGCAGGCTTTTGTGCTGCGTTATCATGTTGGCCTGTCTAAGGAGACGATGGCGCCTAATCAGTTATTGACGCTTGGCAAAGCGGTTTTAAGACTTAAACGGGAGGCGGCTGCCTGGGGACTTGACCCGGAGCGGATCAGCATAGCCGGCTTTTCTGCCGGCGGCCACTTATGCGCGTTATATGCCACCTGCTGGCATCATGAATGGCTGGCGGCCTGCCTGGGCGCCACCCCGGCAGCCTTGCGGCCTCAGGCGGCGGTCCTGTGCTATGCTCCGACGGACCTGAACCTTTTGCTGCAGCTGGCAGCCCGGATACCCGGAGCAGAAGCAGAAATACAGCTGTTCAGTCAGACCCTCAGCGGATCAGCTGTACCGGATCCGGAATTTATGCGTCAGTACAGCCCGGTTACCTGGATTGACCGGCAGACGGTACCCTGCTTTATCTGGCACACCGCGGCGGATCAGGTGGTGCCGGCGTCCGGCGCTATGGCTATGGCGGAAGGCCTGGCCCGGTACGGGGTACCTTATGAATTGCACATTTATCCATATGGCAGGCACGGCCTGGGTCTGGCCCGGGAGCAAGAATGGGGTGAGGCTTCGGTGTGGCAGCAGCATCAATCCGCGGCTAAAAACGCCCGCTGGGTCAAGGACGCCCTCAGCTTTATGTCGGATTTGGCGCGGGACTGAGTTCCGCCCGGTGCGTCTAGCCCTGGCTGTCGTAAACCGGTTCAATTAGTTGCCAAAGGTCCCGGTCAAAGACCATGACCGTAAAATCTCCGGCCTGATAGAGCCGGATCAGAGCGGGCTGTAAGGTCTGCCAGTCCTGGCTTTGCTGTAAAGCTTGCTCTTCCTGGGGGGTAAGCACTAAAAAGCAGGCCGCCGTCGGATCGTCGGTCTGATACCACTTTAAATTGCTTTGATAAGTGCGGATTGCCACGCCGGACTCATTGATGGTCACCGTGCGTGACAGGACGGTTTCACCGCTCAGTAACGTCACGGCATTAGCCTGCCAGAAACTGGCATATCCCTGGGTCACGCCGTCTGCTTCCAGCGCCTGGGTCAACTGCCACAGATTATTGTCCTGACCATAGTCCCAGGGTAGTCTGAGCATAGTCCAGGCGTTAGCGCCCGCGGCGGCCAGCAAAATGACCAGCACAACGGCCGCGGCAGTCGTTTTTAACTTAGCCCCGGCGGCATGAACGACAGCCGGGCTGAATGAGATCTCTCCCAGTTTAAACAAACAGCAGAGCAGGCCGGTAGCGACCGCGGGAATGAGCCGCCAGGCTGCATTAGAAACCTGCCCAAAAATAAAAGCGCTGCCAATGATCAGGACCATACCGGCATGCAGTACCAGCAAAAACTGCAGGGACGGGCTCTGCCGGCGAAAACGTATCACCAGCCACAGCGGTAACAGCAATAGGATCAGCGCTGATAAGCCCCGCAGCAGATTGATCAGACTGTCACTGACTGAAGCAAAGAGCAGCGGATCAAGGCTGACGGCCATAAGTTCCAGGTAACGTCTGGGAAACACCGCTAGATGACTCAGCCATTCGGAAGGGGCAGATAGCTGGGAGTAAGCGTCTGCGTAAGGCGCGCTGATGCCCCCCCGGCGCAGATACAGCAATACCAGCAGCCCCAAAGCGGCAGAAGACAGGCCCAGAGACAGCTCAAACCAAAAGCGATCAGCCTGGGGTGAGCGGCCGGACCGCTGGTTTGCCGCCAGGTGCCGGCGCGGTGCCTGGCCGGGCCGGGGCCGATGCAGCCAGAGCAGGCCCAGGAATAACGGAAAATGAAACATGGCCAGGCCCTGGACGCCATTGGTGGCAGCGCCGGCACTTAGCAGGAAAAAGGCCGCGGCGGTCAGGCCGATGGCCTGACCGCGCCGGGCCGGCCTGGCAGCCAGCTTTTCCAGCCGCAACAATAGCGCCGCCCCGACTAATAAGAGCAGCAAAGAAAGACTGTAATAGATGACATGCCCCCAGAAAATCTCCCTCAGCTTATCACTGGCAGATAAGAGCAGGAGGGTCGCGGCTGTCAGTCCGCAGGTCCGCGAGAATGACAGTCCGGCCTCATGGAAGAAAAACAGCAGCGCTGCTGTCAGTAACGCAAGAAAAATAAGCAGCCCGGCCAGCTGTACCGCAAGATTATAGCCAAACAGCCAGATCAGTGGCACATACCATATCCCCGCGCCAAAGGGCAGTAAAGCCGCGTAGCTGAAATCCGGGTTAAAAACTCTGCCGGCGTCTAGGCTGGCCTGGACCCAAACGATCGTGTCCGTGCAGTCAGCGGTTAAAAAGCCGCGGGATGGTCCTAAGATATAGTAGCTCACCACGGCTAACGCAAAGAACAGCACCAGCCAGCCGCCCAGAGATTTGCTCCGGCTGCGCCTGAGACTACCGAACTTTTTAGGTTTCATCAGAGCTATCCTCCGCCCGGGTGAGCCCGGCCTGCCGGGGGGCGGCCAGCTCGGTTAACTGCCGGATCAGGGGCTTATCCGCAGGGCAAAAGGGCAGGGTGTTCAGCTCGGCGATTGTTGCCCAGCAGAGCTGCTGACCTTCCTGGGCCTGGACTGCAGAGCCTAGCTTACAGTGATAGACCTTCAGCCTGACGGTTAAATCCGGATAGTGGTGGGTGAGCTGGCAGGCCAGCGCGCCCACCTCAATCAAAGCGGCTACTTCCTCGCGGCACTCCCGCTGCAAAGCGGCGGCATCTGTTTCGCCAGGCTCAACCTTGCCCCCGATAAACTCCCATAAGCCCGCCCGGGCTTTACCCGCGGGCCGGCGGTCAACCAGATAGCGTCCGTTTTCCTGGACCAGGGCAGCTACTACCGTAACCTCAGGAGGCGGTTGCGTTGAATTCAGCACATCAGAATTGCTCAGCTCAGACATAAGTCATATCCTCATCTACTTGGTGCTGGACCACGGTTCTGCCAGGGATCACATGATCGCTAAGCTACTATAATCCAAGCGTCGGTCTGTTGCCAAGGGCATCGGCGGTAAACCCGACCCTGTGCCGGTTTGTTACCTGGCCGGCGGTTAAGAGCTGCTCTCAGGCCCAGCCCCGGGGCGGCGGCCTTGCTGGCATCAGGCGACGCCTTGCACCTGCTTCCCCGGGGCTGGGCGCTCTGGCATGGCGGCCCGGAACGTTATAAACGCGCCCTGGGTCGGGGTAAGCTAATGACTTCTCTGACCCTTAGTTTTGTTTATCTCATTTTGGCAAACCGCTTTGGCGCGTTATCAGCTGAACCGGATGGCTAAGCTTATGCCGCTGTTTTTATGCCTGCTCCTGCCGCGGCTCCTGCTTTGCCTGCTGCCGCAAAATCACTGGTCAGGCGAGCGGCCGCCTGCCTGGCCCGGACTCCCTCTGCTGCGCAATCTACCTTTTATCGGGCAGGGCTTACTGGTGGCGGCGGCTTGGATGACAGGCGCTCCCGATCGGGCTGGCCGCCTCTGCGCCAACTGCTCCGCCGCTGGGTTCAGGAGAGCAGGACATCTAAGAGCATCATGACCACAAAACCAACCGCAAAGCCAATTGTACTGTGATTTGAGTGTTTACCGCTGGCGCCCTCAGGTATCAGCTCCTCAACCACCACGTAAATCATGGCTCCGGCGGCAAAAGCCAGCAGATAAGGCATGACTGGCACCAGAATGCGGGACAGGAGCAGGGTCAGCACTGCCGCTACCGGTTCCACAATACCGGACAGGGTGCCACTGATAAAGGCCTTGTGTTTGCCAATTCCGGAGGAACGTAGCGGCATGGAGATGATGGCGCCTTCCGGAAAGTTCTGGATGGCGATGCCAATGGACAGTGCAAAGGCTGCCGCCAGACTGATATTTTGCTGATCAGCCAGCATCCCGGCAAAGACAACGCCCACCGCCATACCCTCCGGAATATTATGAATGGTAACGGCCAATATCAGCATGGTGTTCTTTTTCCAGTTGGTTTTAGGTCCCTCCGGCTGATCCTGCGGGGTGTGCAGATGCGGAATGATGTGATCCAGCAGCAATAAAAACAGAATACCGAAAATGAACCCGACGGCCGCGGGTATCACCCGCGCTTTCCCCAGTCCGGCCGCCATATCCATGGCAGGAATCAGTAAGGACCAGACAGAAGCTGCCACCATGACCCCGGCGGCAAAACCGGTCAGCGACTTTTGAAGTCTGACATTTAACTCTCCCTTCATCAAGTAGACACAAGCTGCCCCCAACGTGGTGCCGACAAAGGGAATGAGGATGCCCATAAACGTTGTTCCCATACCATAACCTCCAGTTATTTGGCCTTATTGTAGCATGTGGCGTTGGCTTTAAACATAAGCCATCGGTAAAAAACCACAGTCCTCCCGGCGTTTAATCCTGCCATATTACCTGCTATTTTCAAAAAACAGGCGATTCAATCAGCAGTAATCAGTAGCCAAAATGCATTGCAGGAAGGTTTAACTTGCAGTAGAATAGCCAAAACATTTAAGAGAGGGCAGGCTGCCGGTAAACCCCGGCCGCGGCTTTCCCGGGGGGTGAACCACAATTGCCAAGCAAAATCAGCCGCTCGGTACCTAAGCTTGACCACCGTGAAAAAATGCGCGGTGAAGCTTTATATGTAGATGATCTGGTAATAGAAGGCCTGCTTTACGGGCGCTTGCTGCATTCAGACAGGGCCCGTGCCCGTATCAGGTCTATCCGGCTGCCTAAGCTGCCGCCTGAGGTTACGGTGGTTGACTGGCGGGATGCGCCGGCCCGGAATCAGATTCACATTGTGCAGGATGATATGCCAATATTTGCAAAAGATGAGGTGGCGTATGTGGGCGACGTCATCCTGATGCTGGTGGGCCCGGACGAGCAAGAACTGCAGAATTTACTGAGCCGGATTCAGATTGACTATCAGGAGCTTACGCCGGTTTTGGATCCGCAGCTTAGTCAGCAAGTCTTTTTTGACTATCATTACGGCCATGGCCAGGTGGAACAGGCCTTTGCGGAAGCTGATCATATTTTCAGTGAAACCTTTCATACCGGCCTGCAGGAACAAGCCTACCTTGAGCCCAATGGTCTGATTGCTATCCCCGGCAACCGAAAAATGACCGTGCGCGGTTCCATGCAGTGCCCTTACTATGTCAAAACCGCTCTGGTCAGGGCCCTGGGAGAAGCAGCCGACCAGGTCCAGGTGGTGCAGGAGGTAACCGGCGGCGGCTTTGGCGGCAAGGAGGATTATCCTTCCGTACTGGCCTGCCAGCTGGCCGTAGCTGCCCTGAAGACCGGCCGGCCGGTCAAATGTATCCTTAACCGGAGAGAAGACATGGCCACGACCACGAAACGCCACCCTTCCCGCTGTCACTACAAGGTTGCGGTTAAAGCCGGCCAGGTTACGGCCATGGATATTGATGTCCTGATGGACAGCGGCGCTTATACCACCTTGTCTCCGGTCGTGTTACAGCGCGGGATCATTGGCGCGCCGGGCGTTTACCGGATACCAAACCTGCGGGTTCACGGTCAGGCCAGAAAAACCAACACGGTCCCTAATGGGGCCTTCCGCGGCTTTGGCGCGCCGCAGACATTTTTTGCGGTAGAAATGATGATGTCACATATCGCCGCTGCCTTAAACCAGGAACCCCTGGCGTTCAAAGCCAGGCAGCTGGTCAGCCAGGGTGATGAGACCAGTACAGGAGGGCGTTACCACTTTTATGTCTCCCTGCCGGACTTGATTAAGCGGGCCGAAGAGCTGTCACATTACCGCGAAAAGCGGCAGGCCTATGCCCGGCAGACGGCTCAGCGCTACCGCAGGGGGATTGGGATTGCCCTGATTTACCATGGCTGTGGCTTTACCGGCAACAGTGAGCGGGACTTTATTAAGGCGGTGGTAAAGCTCAAAAAACGGACGGATGACCGGGTAGAGGTACTGGCCAGCAACGCGGATATCGGCCAGGGGATTAAGACCACGTTTGCCAAGATTGTAGCGGACCAACTGGCGCTGCCGCTGGAGCAGATCATTGTGAACAATCCGGATACGGATAAGGTGCCGGACTCCGGCCCTACGGTGGCCAGCCGGTCGCTCATGACCGTAGGTCAGTTATTAGCGCAGGCGGCGGCCAGGCTGAAGCAGGTATGGGAACCTGGTAAGGAACAGGTGATCGAAGAGCATTACCAGCATCCGGAATACATGATCCCGTTTGATATGGACCGTTTTGCGGGCGATGCCTATCCCACTTATTCCTGGGCGGTCAGTGTCGTAGAACTGGAACTGGACCGCCTGACCGGAACGGCGGACATTTTGGGCGCCTGGGGTATCTTTGATGTGGGTGTGCCGATTGATTACAATATTGTCCAGGGCCAGATGCAGGGCGGCTTTTTGCAGGGCCTGGGTTACGCCTGCATGGAGCACCTGACCTATTCGCCCGCGGGAGTGCCCCAGCAAACCAGCTTTACTGATTATATAATTCCTACGGCGGCAGATGTACCTAATCTGGTCACAGACCTGGTCAACAACCCCTTTTCCCATGGGCCATACGGCGCTAAGGGCGCCGGAGAAATGCCTATGGTGGGCGTAGCCCCCGCCTATCTGGAAGCTCTGGAGCAGGCTATGAACTGCGGCCGCCTGGAGCATGTGCCCTTTACGGCGGAAGATGTACTGGACCGCTTAAGCGATGCCGACGGCCATCTGCACCCTGACTTTGATACCTGGACTTGGCAGTCAAAGTCTGAGGCGGAAAGCCAACCGGCTGATCCAAGGCAAAGAAAGGGGTAACTGGCATGCAGATTATTAACGTACAGACGGGAATCCCGTTCATCTTAAATGACCGGCCAGTCCGCTCCCTTTCCGCACCGGGGACAAGGCTGCTGGATGTGCTGCGGCAGGAATTTCATCTGACCGGTACCAAATGTGGCTGTAAGGAAGGCGAATGCGGTGCCTGCGCCGTCCTGATCAACGGCCGTCTGGTGACATCCTGCCTGGTAGCGGTCGGATCGATTGCGCACCAGGCGGTACTGACAATTGAGGGGTACCGCAAGACAGAGCGTTTTGCGGTCCTGGACGAAGCTTTTGCGGAGATGGCTGCAGTCCAATGCGGATTTTGCACGCCGGGTATGGTTTTAGCCACGGAAGCGCTACTGAGCGAACATCCTCACCCGTCACCGGAAGAAATCCGGCAGGGCCTGTCAGGAAATCTGTGCCGTTGCACCGGATACCAGGCGCTGGTGCAGGCGGTCAGTACCGCGGCCCAAAAGGGGGCGGGCTTATGGTGAATGCTTATGTCCCTGCAGATTTGGGCGAGGCACTGAGGCTGTTACAGGAAAAAACGGTGATCCCCTATGCCGGCGGCACCGATATCATGGTTCATCCCCAGGCGGAGGCAGCTTACTTATTTTTGCGGCAGCTGCCTGAATTAAACCAGATCTGCACAACTGACCAGTATTTTGTTATTGGCAGCGCGGTTACCTATCAGGCTTTATTAACTCAGACCGCAGTCAGGCTGCCGGATATTCTGCTGCAGGCCTGCCGCCAGGTCGCGGCGCCGCCCATCAGAAATCTGGGAACCCTGGGGGGAAATATATGTAACGCTTCGCCGGCCGGGGACACACTGCCCGTGCTTTATGCGCTTGATGCCAGCGTCAGGCTGGCCAGGCTGGAGCCAGCCGTCCGGGACTGCCAGAACTTAACCCCGACCATTGGCTATCGCATACTGCCCCTGCGACAGTTTATTCAGGGTGTACGGCGGACCTGCCGCCGGCCAGAGGAACTGTTAATTGAGATTTTAATTCCCCAAACTCACGATACGCTGACTTATTATGAAAAAATCGCGTCCCGTAAGGCACAGGCCATCGCCAAGCTTTCCTTTGCCGGCGCGGCTTCAGTCAGTCAGGGTCAGCTGCAGCGGCTGGCCTTAGCCTTTGGATCTGTAGGCGTCACAGTGGTTCGCGACAGTCTTATTGAAGCGAAGATCATAAACGGCAGCTATGATCCGGAGGCTGCGGTGCAGGCTTATGCGGCGCTTTTACGTCCCATTACTGATCAGCGGTCGACAGCATCATACCGCAAGACGGTCTGCCTTAATCTGGCCCGGGACTTTTTAACCGCGGTGCAGGCACAAGTTACAGCCGGACGCCGCGGCCGATAAGCCCTGATCCGGTAGCTCCCATATGCGTCTCCTGGCCAGCCGGCAGCCCCCGGCGGTACAAAAACGCCGCCGCCGGTATATTAACCGGCGGCGGCTGAATTCAGTTGTAACCCGGATGACCGGACCCAAAGTGAGGACTTAATGCTTCAGAATCTCCAGGGCTTCAGCCCGGTAGCAATCCATCAGGTAAGGAATGCCGGTGACTTCCTGGCAATCATGAGTCAGCGACATCAGCTCCCGGCGGCTGATCGCGGGGACGCTGAAGGCGCGGGACCCGGCCATTAGCTGCTGCAGCCCGACTTTCAGTTTATCCACGTAACTGTAAAGGCCGATGGCGCCCAGCGGAATGCTTTTGATTTCATCATTGCCCACCAGATCCCGCACCTTTTCGTAGTCCGCAAAGATCTCTTCCGGCGTATTTCCATAGGCGGAAATTGTTTTGGGCAGACTGCCGTCTTTCAGCCAGGTACCGATATTTTTGCCAACCATGCCAGGGATCATCAAAGCCCGGCCCATGCAGACGGCTTTGACATAAGGACTGCCTAAAGCCAGAGCCTTATATATACCATCTTCTGAACTAAAGCCGCCGGCAAAAGCCAGGTCCGGCACACGCAGGCCACGCTGGCTGAGAATTTGAGCAAATTCATAAGCCGCGCTGTGCAAGTACAGGGAGGGAACCCCCCATTCTTCCATCATCCGCCAGGGGCTCATCCCGGTACCTCCGCCGGCCCCGTCAATGGTCAGCAAATCGATCCTGGCTTCAGATCCCCATTTCAGGGCTTTGGCCAGTTCATTGAGACTGTAGGCACCGGTCTTTAGTGTCACCCGGCGGTAACCCAGCTTATGCAGCTGATCTACGGTCTCCAGAAAGTCTGCTTCATCAACAAACCCCAAACGGCTGTGGCGCTCAAATTCATGAATCGCGCCGGCTTTAAAGGCCGCCTGATTGATCGGGTCGGAAGGATCTGGCGTAACAATGTAGCCGCGCTTTTGCAGCTCCAGCGCGCGCTCCAGGGACGCGACTTTGATTTCGCCCCCGATACATTTGGCGCCCTGACCCCACTTAAGCTCAATGGTGTCAATGTGATGTCGATTGATGATGTACTCCGCAACACCTAAACGGGCATCCTCCACATTCATCTGAATCAGCATTTCCCCGTTACCGTTGTGATAGCGGCGGTAGGCCTCAATCCGCCGGTCCATGTCCGGAGCTTTGATAACCTTGTGATGTTGATCCAGCTCAAGCCCCGGATCAATGCCGCAGACATTTTCACCGCAGACAATCGTGATCCCCGCCAGCGCCGCACCAATGGCAAAATGTTCCCAGTTTTTACGGGCGATTTCAGTGGAACCTAAAGCACCGGTAAAAACAGGAACAGACATTTTGACCTTTTGGTCCCAGCCGTAAGCGGTCGTGGTATCCACATCCGGAAACAGGGCGGTGTCGGACGTGGCCGCCACTCCTTCAGGCAGGCCGCGCGCGCCGCTGGCGTAGCCCTGAATGTTTAAGTGAGAGTAATCAACCGGATAGTCCTTATCAGAGCCGGCGGACACTTCACCGTAAGGACCGGGATAGATCAGCTCTCTGCCTCGAAAAGTGGACTGAAAGACGTCACAATTTCCGCGGCAGCCGTCAACACAGCGGGAGCAAAGACCGCTGGCAGGCGATACGTCCCGGGAGCGGTTAGCTGAACGGGTTGCATCATTGGCATTTGGTTTGCGCAGATTCATGGGTTAACCTCCATATATTTGAAAAAGTCGGTCCGCGCAGGCTGATTAATCAGACCGTCGGCGATGCCGCTGGCATCCGGGGCGGGGGAAACCTCCTAATCAGTTATGAAATACGGACTGAAATAGTATAAAATAAAAGCCGGCGCGCAAGATTATTATTTTGACTTGCAGCAAGATTCAGCCGTAATTATGAACGAATCTAAACAAAACCAGCTGATTCAGCTGTTAATTGTGAGACTTATGAACGGATATTACGGTTAACTTGCAGAATAGCCGTCCCAGACGGGAAGTGTGCTAAGATCAGGCAGTAAGGGAGTTTGATCATGAGTGTGATTAAAGCTGTCGTTTTTGATATGGACGGGGTTATGTTTGACACCGAACAACTGGCTGTCCGGGCCTGGATGCAAGTCGGCGCCGAGTCTGGCTGGCCCCTGAGCCGCAGTCTGTGCCTGCGCCTTTTGGGCTTAAACACCCGCAGCGCGGGCGAGGTTTTGACGCAAGCCCTGGGACCGGATTTTAACTACCCGCAAGCCCGCAAACAAATGAATCTGCGGTTGAATCAGCTTATCGAGGCTGACGGCATACCCATTAAACCAGGGCTGGGTCAGCTGCAGCAATGGCTTAAGGCTGCGGGCTGGCCCTATTGTGTAGCAACCAGCAGTGATCAGGCCCGGACTGATTTTTGCCTGGCCCGCGGCGGCCTGGCGCAGGCCTTTACTCAGCGTATCTGCGGCAACCAGATCCACCGGGGCAAACCGGCGCCGGATATTTATCTGGCCGCCAGCCGCCTACTCAAGACCCGGCCTGAAAACTGCCTGGCCATTGAGGATTCGCCAAACGGGGCGGCTGCCGCTTTAGCAGCCGGCCTGCAGTTAGCTGTTGTACCGGACCTGATCCCGCTGGAGGCTTTTCCGGCGCAAATGCTGGCCCGGGCCAGAGCCTTTGCCGACTTAACTGAACTTAAGCAGGCCTTAGCTCAGGGCGCCGGCAGCCAGGACCAAGGTTCAGGAGAGCGGTGACTCATATGATTCGCAGTACGGCTAAGGGTATATTATTTGATGGTCAGCGCGTTTTATTAAACTTGTGTGAGGATCCTTTTAACGGCCAGTATTATACGCTGCCGGGCGGAGGCCAGCTGGAGGATGAATCGCTTTCGGCAGCGCTGGAACGGGAAATGCTGGAGGAAACCGGTTACAGCGTCGAGACTGAGCAACTGCTGGCAGTCTGTGAAGTCCAATGTCTGGATGCCTGGTTTAACCGGCAGTATCCGGAATATACCCACAAGCTTTATCACATCTTTTTGTGCCGGCCCAAAGCCAGAGCCAGACAGACGCCTTCTGAGACTGACCGTATGCAGCTTATCAGTGAATGGCTTCCCCTGGAACAGGCTGATCACATCCGCCTGAAACCAGATTGCCTGCAGGGAGCCGTCAGCC
The DNA here is from genome assembly GCA_028704415.1 of Oscillospiraceae bacterium. GTDB lineage: Bacteria > Bacillota > Clostridia > Saccharofermentanales > Fastidiosipilaceae > JAAVLZ01. The sequence continues at coordinate 22,230 of JAQWFM010000005.1, forward strand.
GGCTGCTCAACGGTACGCTCAGCGGCTATCTGGGCTTACAGCAGATTCCATATAATCATGCCTGATGCCTGGCTCAGGCGAAGTTAAGAGAAGGAGGAGCCGCGCCTGCTTATTTTGCCCGCGGTTTAGCATAAATAAAGTCTATGATGACGCAGATTCAAAATCAGGCCGCCGCCCGCCGTCAGCCGGAGAACCCGGTTCGTCCGCTGCACCCAGACGGCAGAAGGCCAGTCAATATCGGCTTGCGGACCGTTAAATCAGTCATTGCGGTTGGCCTGTGCTGCTTAGCCAGCTTTTGGGCGGGGGTATCGCCGTTTTATGCCGCCATCGCGGCTATGATGGTCATGCAGCAGACTCACGGCGATACAAGAAAAAACGCTAAAACCCGCACGTTAGGTACCTTTGTCGGCGGCTCGTTTTCTCTGATCATCCTCTATCTGGACCGTGGCTTTCTTTTAGAGAATCGGCTGATTCATTATGCTATTGTCACCCTGTTCACCATCCCGATCGTCTTGTTTACCTTAATGATCAGGCGGCCTAACATCAGCTATTTCTCCTGCGTCGTCTTCTTCTCGATCACCCTGGCCCATTATCAGGATGAAAATCCTTTTTACTTTGTCGTGTACCGGGTCTTGCTGACCCTGTTTGGTATCTTTATTGCTTTGCTGCTGAACGGTACCTGGCTGCCCAGACACAGGAACAAAGATCATTTGTTTGTGCTGGGAGATCAGGCGGTCTGGGTCCTGCAAAACCATAAACGCGAACAGATCCGGCTCGACCGGCTTAGAGAAGAAGGCTGTCAGGTCACCTATCAGACGGACTGGACCCCGGCAGCCTTTGCCGCGCTCTGGCCCGCGCTGCCGCTGAAACTGCCGTTCCTGGCCTTGAATGGCGCGGTTCTGTTTGACCCGGCCCGGCAAATGGTGCTGGATGCAATACCCTTTGACCCGGCAGCCGGTGCAGCCTTACAACATAAATTGAGTCTGGCCCTGGCGCAAAAACAACTGACCGGCTACTTTGCGGTGCTGCTCAGCCGCCGGGATCTCTATCTTTGCTATTGGGGTGAACCGACCGCAGGCAGCCGGTATCTGATCAGCCTGATTAAACGTTCGCCACTGCACCATTCCTTGTTGTATCAGCCTGACTTATGCGGCTATGAAGTGCTGTCGTATCTGCTGATCCTGCCGTCCGCGTCAATAACCGGGGTGGTAAAGCAACTGCTGCCAGCTCAGGTCATGACCCGGCAGACCCCCCTGGAGCTTGCGGGGCAGCCTGACCTGAGCCTCTGCACAATCACCAGTCCCCAAACGCTGGGGGGAGCGGCGCTGGCTGCTAGCAGACAATTGCGGCAAAGCTGCCAGGTGGAGACGGCAGAGTGGCTGCTGGGTGAAAGCCAGGCTGCCGGTACGGGCTTTGCGGCAATCAAGCCGCTTAATTCCACCGGACCTGCAGGTATAAGCGTCCACACCATCCCGGACCAACTGACCGCTCAGGACGGTAAGCAACTGTTAAAATACATGGAACAGCGCTTTCATGCTAGAATAAAACATACCGACCCATCAATGGTTAAGACCTGATGCGGTTCATCCATTTGCCTTGAGGAGGATCCAATGCATATTCTTGATCAAGCCTTTTTACATGGCGGCGATTACAATCCGGATCAGTGGCTGGACCGGCCGGATATTCTGGAGCAGGATCTGGAGCTGATGCGCCAGGCGCAGATTAATTGTGTTTCAGTAGGCATTTTTGCCTGGACCGCGTTAGAGCCGGAAGAAGGCGTTTACCGGATGGACTGGCTTAAAACGGTGGTGAAGCGGCTGTATGACAACGGTGTTTACACTATCTTGGCTACGCCTAGCGGCGCCAGGCCGGCCTGGCTGGCCCAGCGCTATCCGGAGGTGCTCAGGGTCAATGCCGGCGGGCAGCGGAATCATATGGGGGAGCGGCATAATCACTGCCTGTCCTCACCGGTTTACCGGGCAAAGGTCTACCAGATGAATCGCCGGCTGGCGGAGACCTTCAGGGATGATCCGGCGGTGATCCTGTGGCATCTGTCCAATGAATACAGCGGCAGCTGCTACTGCGAACACTGCCGGCAAGCCTTCTGCGCATGGTTGAAGGAGACTTACGGCAGCCTGGAACGCCTGAACCATGAATGGTGGACGGCTTTCTGGAGCCATACCTATACCTCCTGGGAGCAGATCGAACCGCCGTTTACGGACGGCGAGCAAAGTACACTGGGGCTGAAGCTGGCCTGGGAGCGCTTCACAACAGATCAAACGGTAGATTTTTGCCGACAGGAAGTAAAAGCGCTGCGGGATGGCGGTTCAAAGCTGCCGGTTACCACCAACTTAATGGGCTTTTCGCCCGTGCTGAATTATTATAAATTCAGAGACGTTTTGGATATTGTATCCTGGGATAACTACCCGGACTGGAACATGCAGGCGGATGATACGGAAACGGCAATCAGCGCGGCCATGGCGCATGATCTGATGCGCTCCATCAAGCGTGAGCCCTTTTTGCTGATGGAAAGCACGCCCAGTTCGCTGAACTGGAAACCTGTTTCCAAATTGAAAAAGCCCGGCATGCACATGTTAGCCTCCCTGCAAGCCATCGCGCACGGATCTGATTCCGTACAATACTTTCAATGGCGCAAGGGGCGGGGCGGTACGGAAAAATTTCATGGCGCCGTGGTGGATCACTATGGCAAGGCGGATACCCGGGTCTTTAAGGAAGTCAGTCAGCTGGGCTTAAGGCTGAAACAGTTAAGCCAGCTGCGACCGCCGCTGCTGCACAGCGACGTCAGGCCTGAAGTCGCGCTTTTATTTGACTGGGAAAACCGCTGGGCCCTGGAAAACTCTGCCGGCCCCAGAAATATCGGCATGCATTATGTGGAAACCGTGAAAGATCATTATCGCGCGTTCTGGCAGCAGGGTATACCGGTCGATATTATTGATCCTGAGACTGCCCTGGACCGCTATCGTCTGGTCGTAGCGCCCCTGCTCTATTTAACCCGCTCGGATATTGAGACTAAACTCTGTGATTTTGTAGCGCAGGGCGGCACCCTGGTGGGTACTTACTGGAGCGGCATCGTCAACCGCGATGACCTCTGTTATCTGGGGGGGACGCCGCACGGCCTGATGGACTTATTTGGCCTGCGTTCAGAGGAAATAGACGCACTGACAGATACAGAGCATAACCTTATGAGCTGGAACGGCCGCACCTATCAGCTGACAGACCTGTGCGACCGCGTGCAGGTCCATGAGGCTGATGTGCTGGCTGTTTATGAACAGGACTTTTATCAGGGGGAAGCGGTACTGACGCGCCACGCCTTTGGCCAGGGTCAGGCTTACTATCTGGCCAGCCGGGCGGAGCCTGCTTTTTACCTGGACTTTTATGAGCAGCTGCAGACCAGGTTGAAGCTAAAACAAGCCTTGCCGGGTCAGACTTTACCCCATGGCGTGACCGCCGGCCTGAGAGAAAGCCAGCAGGGCCAGGTGATTATCTTACAAAACTATAATCAACATGAGGTGCTGCTAAGGCTCAGCCAAAATCTGAGGGATCTTGAAAGTGCAAAAACCTATACGGCGCAACTTAAGCTCCAGCCTTATGAGGTCAGATTTATGGGCCTGCTCTGATTGGGCTGTGCCCTCCCCCAAAAAATGGGCTTGTGCGCTCCCCCAAAAGAAGAATAGTCAGACGGCCGCACCGGTTAATCCATAAACCGGCGCGGCCGCACTGGCCTGCTTAGCAGGCAGGTTCTAAGCAAGCTGCTTAGATTTTTCCAACCAGATCATAACCTGGTTTCAAGGTCTTCTGGCCCGGTTTCCAGCGGGCGGGGCAAACCTGATCGCCGTTTTCGGCGACAAACTGCGCGGCTTCAACCTTACGCAGCAGTTCAGAAGAATCCCGGCCAATACTGGTATCGTTAACTTCATAGGCCACGATTTCTCCCTCCGGATTGATGACAAAGCTCCCTCTCAAGGCCTGCCAGTCCTTTTCTACCAGGACCTCAAAATCGCGGGCCAGGACCGCGCCCGGATCTCCCAGCATGGGATATTGGACCTGACGGACGGTGTCAGACTCATCGTGCCAGGCTTTGTGGGTAAAGTGACTGTCAGTTGAAACGGAGTAGACCTCGCAATTTATTTTTTTAAAAGCTTCATAATTTTCCGCCAGGTCGCCCAGCTCAGTGGGACAGACAAACGTAAAGTCCGCTGGATAAAACACCATGACCGACCAATGGCCCAGCAAATCCTGTTCGGTCACATCAATAAACTGATCATTCTGATAAGCATGCACACTGAAGGGTGCGACTTTTTTGTGGATTAATGACATGTGGATGACCTCCTGTTCATTTACTTGTCCGTACTTTAGTAAAAAGCAATGCGGTTAGCATTAGCTTACTTTATTATACCCTAAAACCGTTGCTTGTAAAGAAGAATTATTCTCAATAAATACCAGCCTAAACGGCTGAGCTGAGGGAAGCGCCGCCAGAAAGGGGGTCAGATATAGCGCTCCGGACGATATAAAACCGCTTGCCTTTGCCGCAGGGAGGCCGGCACATCCAGCAGCCGCTGATTTTTGCTGCCTCTAAAACTCAGGGACGGACTGTGCAGGGCGGGGACAAAGGGGCCGTCTACCAGCACATCACACAGTTTGAGCAGATCCAGCCGCCGGGGATCTTCAAGCAAGGCTTCAAACGTATAGCCGCTGTAAATCCAGATGTTTTTCTGACAGGCATAGGGATCCTGGCTGGCCAGCCCCCGAGCACAGGCCTGCTCCCAGTCCGCGCTGAACTGCTGCCTGACCTGGGTCAGTAAGGGCCGCAGACCTTCGGTATTTTGAAAAGGCTCCCCGCCCAGGACGGTCAGCCCCTTGATGAGCGGATCCTGCAGCCAGGCCAGCAACTGCTGGCTTTCCGCGCTGGTCCAGGGTTGGCCAAAATGAAAATTCTGATAAGCCTGATTAAAACATTCCGGGCAGCGCAGGGTGCAGCCGCTGACAAAAAGGCTGACCCTGATCCCTTCGCCATTGGCGATATCCGGTTTTCTCAGTTGCGCATAGTACATCATTTGCCTTTCCTGACAGCCGGGCTCAAATGTGCAGCACCCTGGCGTTAATTTCTTTGGTGCGGCCTTCATTCCAAAAGTTTTCTCCCAAATAACCACAGGTGCGGCGGATGACCGTCAAACGGTCGCGATTCTGATTGTGGCATTGCGGACATTCCCATTGACCCTCTGCATTCACTTTGATTTCACCGTCAAAACCACAGTCATGGCAGTAATCCGATTTAGTGTTAAACTCACCGTACATAATGTTGTCATACATAAAGCGAATAATCTGTTCTATGGCCTCAGTGTTGTGTTTCATGTTGGGGATTTCCACATAAGAAATCATGCCGCCGGTAGATTTTTCCTGGAACTGCTGTTCAAAGCGGAATTTGCTGAATACATCGATCTTTTCCCGGACATCCACATGATAACTATTGGTGTAGTAGCCTTTATCGGTCACATCCTTTACCTGACCAAAACGTTTGCGGTCAATGCTGCAGAAGCGGTGGGTCAGGCTTTCCGCCGGGGTGCCGTAGACTGCAAACTGTACCCCGGTTTCGCGGGTCCAGGCATCCTTTTTTTGGTTCAGACAATCCATGATTTTAAGGCCGAAAGCTCTGCCCGCCGCTGAGGTATGGGAATGGCCGGTCACCAGCATGGCGGCTTCATAAATACCGATATAACCAATCGTCAAGGTGGAGTAACCGCCGGTCAGATAGGGGGCGATTTTTTCGCCCGGCTTTAAGCGGGCAATCGCGCCATCCTGCCAATGGATCGGGGAGACGTCACTGGTGACGTCCTTAAGCAGCTCGTGCCGGATCAGCAGTGCTTTGCGAACCATGGCCAGGCGCTTGTCCAGTAACTCAAAAAAGGCCGCTTCATCGCCCGGGGTCAGCAGGCCAATTTGAGGCAGATTAATTGTAACCACTCCCTGATTAAAGCGGCCGTCAAATTGATAGGCGCCCTGTGCGTTTTTCCAGGGGGTTAAAAAGGCCCGGCAGCCCATAGGACTAAAGACATTGCCCTGGTACAGCTCTTTCATTTTTTTGGCGCTGATGTAGTCCGGATACATGCGGGCTGCCGTGCAGCGCGCAGCCAGGCGGGTCAGATAGTAATAAGGGCTGGTTTCATGAATATTATGCTCATCCAGGACATAAATCAGTTTGGGAAAGGCCGGGGTGACATAAACATTGGATTGATTTTTAATACCGGCCAGCCGCTGAGTCAAGATCTCTTCATCAATCAGCGCGGCTTCACGGGCCAAGGGATCTTCCGGCAGAAAGTACATAAACAGGGTCACAAAGGGAGACTGGCCGTTAGTGGTCATCAGGGTGTTAATTTGATATTGAATTGTCTGCACACCATCCTTGACTTCTTTGCGGGTGCGTTCCCAGGCAATCCGCTCGGCCGCGGTTTCGTCAGGCGCCAGGCCGTAGATTTCTTTTTGCTCATACAGAGCCTGAGCCTTATATTTAAGCCACGACTTGTGGACATACGGCGCCAGGATGCGGTCTACGCCATTGATGGACTGGCCGCCGTATTGCGCGCTGGCTACTTGAGCTATGATCTGTGTGGTGACCGTGCAGGCTACCTGAAAGGATTTGGGGGAATCAATTTTTTTGCCGTTAATGACGGTGCCGTTTTTCAGCATGTCTTCCAGATTGATCAGGCAGCAATTAAACATGGGCTGAATGAGATAATCCAGATCATGCAAATGGATGGCGCCGGTTTCATGCGCTTCCAACACATCCGTGGGCAGTAGTTTGCGCTTGGAGATATCTTTTGATACCTCCCCGGCAATCAAATCCCGCTGGGTCGCCACAATGTGCGCGTTTTTATTGGAGTTCTCATCCATGACCTCAAAATTGCAGGCTTCAAGCAGCTGCAAGATGCTGTCATCCGTGGTATTGACCTGCCGCTTATAGCTTTGGACAGCTTTATAGCTTTCATAAGCCTTGGCAGTCTGAGGATTGCCAAAATCAATTAACGCATAGTAAACCGCATCCTCAATTTGATAAATGGATATTTCTCCGCTGCGGCAGCGGCAGGCCAGCTGCTCAATCTGCTCGGCCACGGCTGCAGCCTGGCCCGGAACATATCGGCCTTGCGGCGATTGCATGGCTTTTTCAATTGCCACAACGATTTTTTGCTTATCAAACACAGCTGTGCGGCCGTCACGCTTGAGCACGGCGGCAGGTTTTAGCAGCTGTACAGTCTGATCTGTTACTGGCGGCATGATCATACTCCTTCAATTTGTCAGGCCACACGGCCTGGGTGCAGTCTTCCGGCAGGGTGCTGCTTCCGCAAAGTACCTGGTAAAGTACCAGGTGAAGCACAAGATATTGTATAGGATGGTAAGCGCAAATACAATTGCTGGACATACCTTTTAATTACAATCAGGTGTCAAATATTTGTCAGGTTAAAATCAGCTGCTCAGGGACCGGTAGTTTAGCTATAATCTAGTTTAATGAAAACGGGTTCAGCGCTGGTTTACTCAGCATTTTTGCCGCTCACCAGAGGAGGAAACGCAAAATGAGGCTTCACAAGTTAGTGATTATTGGGGTAGGGCATGTCGGCTCTTATGTTTTAGCTGACGCCATGAAACTGCGGCTGTTTGCGGAGATCGCGCTTATCGACCGGCAGGAGCAGGTAGCCCGGGGGGAGGCTATGGACCAGGCTCAGGCTACGGCGCTGACCTATATGAGCAATATTGACGTCCATGCGGGGACTTACCGCGATTGTGCCGATGCGGATGTCATCATTATTGCTGCCGGCCCCAGTATCCTGAAAGATCCGGCTAATCCTGAAGCCCAGCCGGACCGGGCAGGTTTAGCGGTGGTTAACGCCGGGGTGATCCGCGAAGTGATGGGCCAGCTGGTGCAATACACCCGGGAGGCAGTGGTCATCCTGATCACCAATCCGCTGGATACCATGGTTTACATAGCTGAAACTGAATTTAATTATCCCCGGGGCAGACTCTTTGGTACCGGCACGATGCTGGATTCAGCCCGGCTGCGTAAATATGTGGCCGATTACTATAAAGTGGATCCCAAGAGTGTCTGCGGCTATATGATGGGTGAGCATGGCGCGACTGCCTTTCCTGTCCTCAGCCATTTGAACATCCAGGGGATCCCGGTCAGCCAGCTACCGCGGTTCTTTCCCGGCACCACCGCTTTAGCGGCAGACAGTACCAGAAAAGCTGTCGTCAAAATGGCCTTTGAGGTGCTGAACAGCAAGGGCTGGACAAATGCCGGCGTGGCGCAGTCGGCCATTACTTTAGCCCAGGCAGTTTTACTGGATGAACGGACTATTTATCCGGTTTCCAGAACCTTATATGGCTGCTATGGCTTTGACGGTGATGTGGCACTCAGTGTACCCTCTGTTATCGGCCGCCAGGGGGTAGCGCAAACTTTACCGGTCAACCTGAACGAGCAGGAACAGGCATTGCTGCAGGCCTCTGCCGCCTACATCCGGCAAACCATCGCCCGGGTTTGTCCGGCTGCGCCGGCCGGGTGCTAAGACTCCCTTCCTCAAACGATAACAGGAGATATTCAGTATGTTGAAACAAAGCTTAGATGGCACCTGGACCCTGGCCTTTCAGAATCAGACTTGTCAGGGTAAGATCCCGGGATCTGTATATTCTTTTTTGCTGAACGCCGGCCTCATGCCTGACCCCTATGACCAGGATAATGAACAGCAGGCGCTGGACCTGATGCAAAACGATAGCTGCTTTAGCCGCAGCTTTACCGTGTCGGAGCACTTCATCCGCCAGGCCAAGCAGATCAGCCTCTGTTGTGAGGGCCTGGATACCCTGGCTGAAATCAGCCTGAACGGTCAGCTGATTGGGACCGCAGATAACATGCACCGCCGCTGGCAATTTGCGGCCGGAGAGCAGCTCAGGGCAGGAGAGAATACCATTAGTATTGTCTTTCGCTCTCCGGTGCGCTGGATCCGGCAGGCCAATCAGGCGGATTATCTTGGCGGATCACAGCATGCCATGGCAGGGTTTCCCCATTTACGCAAGGCCCACTGTATGTTTGGCTGGGATTGGGGCCCCAGGCTGCCAGACGAAGGCATCTGGCGCAGTATTTATTTACAGGGTGATGAAGGCGGCCAAATTGAGGATTTGCATATTCGCCAAAGCCACCGCGACGGCCAGGTATGGCTTAACTGTGCTGCCGTTTGTCAGGGCGCGGCGGAAAATGACCTGCAGCTGAATCTGCTGACGCCGCAAGGCTGCCGGCTGTCGCTGCAGCCGCAGCAGGACTTTCTGGTCCCTGAGCCGGAGCTTTGGTGGCCCAATGGTTTGGGAGAGCAGCCGCTATACACCATCTCCGCCAGGCTCCTGGCTCCGGATGGCCGGTGCCTGGATCAAAAAACGCTTAGGATCGGCTTGCGTCAGCTCACCGTCCAGCGGGTAAAAGACCAGTACGGGGAGAGCTTTACCCAATGCTGTAATGGCGTGCCTTATTTTGCCATGGGCGCAGACTATATCCCGGAGGACAACCTGCTGTCCCGCGTGACCCCGGCCAGGACCCGCCGGCTGCTTACTCAATGCAAAGAGGCTAACTTCAACAGCATCAGGGTGTGGGGCGGCGGGTATTATCCGGATGATTTCTTTTATGACAGCTGTGATGAGTTAGGCCTGGTCGTATGGCAGGACTTTATGTTTGCCTGCGCCAATTACCATCTGACCGAAGCCTTTGAAGCTTCCATTAAGGCAGAATTCCGGGATAATATCCGCCGGCTGAGACATCATGCGGCTTTAGGCCTGTGGTGTGGCAATAATGAAATGGAAATGTTTCAGGCTCAGGGTACCTATGACGGAACCTGCAAGACCCGCTCGGACTATATCCGCATGTTTGAACACATTCTGCCGGAAATGCTGAGAGAACTGGATCCGGATACGTTTTACTGGCCGGCTTCGCCCTCGTCTGGCGGAGGCTTTGACGCGCCTAATGATCCTGATCGCGGCGATGTGCATTATTGGGAGGTCTGGCACGGCAGTCAGCCCTATACTGCTTATCGCTCCTTCTTCTTTCGCTATGTTTCTGAATTTGGCTTTCAGGCTTTTCCGGGTATGCGGACGATTGAAAGCTTTACCCGTCCCCAGGATCGCAATGTATTTTCCCGCATTATGGAGCTGCACCAGCGCAATGAAGGCGCAAACGGCAAGATTCTCAGTTACCTCAGCCAAACCTACTTATATCCGGGCAACCTGGAGCTGCTGGTCTACGCCAGTCAGTTAATGCAGGCTGACGCCATCCGCTATGGGGTGGAGCATTGGCGGCGTAACCGCGGCCGCTGCATGGGGGCAATTTACTGGCAGCTAAACGATATCTGGCCGGTTGCCTCCTGGGCGTCCATTGACTATTTTGGCCGCTGGAAGGCCCTGCACTATGCGGCCAGGCGTTTCTTCAGCCCTGTCTTGATCTCCTGCGAAGAAGTTGGTGAAACAGACCAGCGCCCGGCGGTCGTCAGTGAACCTATCAGGCCGCTAAAGTTTTCCGCCCGGCTGGCGGTCAGCAATGAAAGCCGTGAACCGGTGACCGGCCGGGCCAGCTGGGCTTTGCGGGATAACCGCGGCACGATTATAACTCAAGGCAGCCAGACTGTTGAGGTAGCCGCGCAAAGCAGCCTCTGGCTGGAGTCCTTAGCTTTCCCGGACCTGGCGTACCACTCCACCTATCTGAGCTACAGCTTTACCCAGTCCGGTCAGCTGCGATCGGCCGGGACGGTCTTGTTTACCCAGCCTAAGCATTTTCACTTCCTGGATCCTAAGCTCACATATGTGCGGGATGGGCAAACGCTTACCATCAGCGCACAGGCTTATGCTCAGCGGGTGGAGGTATATGCCGCTGACGGTGACCTCAGGCTCAGCGACAACTTTTTTGATCTCAATGCCGACAGTAAGACGGTTGAAATCCTAGAGGGGACCGTGCAAGACCTTAAGCTCAGATCAGTCTATGACATCCGCTGAACTGTCCAGCTCATCCTTAGGCATGGCATACTCACGGGCGTAGCGGGAGGGGGGCAGCCCAAACTCCTGACTGAAACAACGGGAAAAATGCTGCAAGGTAGAGAAACCCAGTAAATCGGCGACTTCAGAGACACTGTAAGACCCTTCTTTCAGGAGCCGCCGGCTTTCTGACAAGCGGGCCCGGTTGAGATATTTACCCGGCGACATCCCCAGATGCCGGCGAAACAGACTGCTGAGATAGGAACTGCTGATGCTGACGGCCGCGGCGATGTCCGGTACTCTGAGCTGATGATGCCACAAATGCGTGTTGATGTATCGCTGAGCGGACTCCACCAGCTGATTTTCCCGCGCGGTTTCCGGGGGCAGGTGATTGAGCAGCGGATCCTCTTGAAAGTAAGCCTGTCTGGCCAGCCGCAAAATGGCCTCCCGAAAGTAATTCATGCAGACATCCGCCCAGGCAAAGGACTGACTGTCCTGTTCGCTGATCATGGAGGCCAGGCACTGCCGGGTGCGCCGGTCCGTCTCAAGCACGCGCTGGGTTAGCTCATCAAGCAGGTGTGACGGATTGCGAAGGCTGAAGGATATGGTCATGAAGGAAACCGGCTGATTGCCGGAGGCGTATTGCATATGCCAGATATTCGGCTGACAGATCATCAGTTGCCCCTCCTGCAGCGGAAAATCGACGCCGCCGGCTACCTGATGTAAGTAGCCGGACGTAACATAAAGTAACTCATAAGGCTCGTGCTGTTCGCCGGCAAAAAAGAAAGCCGGATCCTTTTCCTGAAAAAAAAGGGTGTACAGGCGGTCCGGGTCAAAATCTGAAGCGACACAGGGATCGCCCGGACTGACCAGCCCGGCCTCCTGACTGACCTGAGTCAGCGACTGGCCTAAAAGAATCTCCGCCGGACCTGTTAAACTCGTCAGGGCAAACTTAGCTCCGGGATTCAGGCGCACGGGTTTGTCCAGGTAAAAGCAGCGCAGCTGGGCGCCGCTTTGAGCTTTACTCTTCCGCATCACGTACAGCAGGGGCATACCATTTTGCCGGGCGATTAACAGCGGCACGCTGATATGCTGCAGCCGCAGTTTTTGCCGGGTTAAATCCGCTGCGGGAACCTGCAGTTTGGCACCAAAAAAGAGCTTGGGTACATCTCTTTCATCCAGAATTTCCCCAAACGCGGCAAATGCAGATGAACTCAGGTGCTCTACCATAAGCTTTCCTCCTCTGGTGATTGTATGGATTCACCAAATACTTACCATATCCTCTAATTTGCTGGGCCCAGGTATATCCGTCTCATGGAGGCATGATATCATAGTCCTGTCCTTCCTACAACTAATTAATTAAGGATATCAGAGCGATACGGTACCGAGGAGGCAAGGTTAATGACAGACAATTTCCCCCAGGCAATTTATCATTTTCAACTTGATGCGGCAGTGATTTTTTCGCAACCTTTTGGCGCAGGGCACATTAATCAGACCAGTCTGATTGTGACTGAAAGTGCGCGCGAATACATCTTACAAAAGATCAATCAGGCTGTATTCAGGGATCCGCCGGCGGTAATGAAAAACATCCGGCTGGTTACCGATCACTTGCGGCAGCAGTCACCTGACCGGCCGCGGGAGGTCCTGACCATTGTCCCCAGTATAGCCGGACAGGATTGGTATAAGGATGAGGCCGGAGATTTTTGGCGGGTCTATGAATTTGTCAGTGACAGTATATGTTTGCAGCAGCCCCGAGATGATCAGGATTTTTATAATAGCGGCTGGGCTTTTGGCCATTTCCAAAAACAGCTGGCCAAGTTTGACGCCGCCTTGCTCAGTGAAACGATCCCGTATTTTCATGACACGCCGTGTCGCTATATGGCACTGCATCAGGCGCTTCAGGCCGACCGGCAGGGCCGCGCCGCTCAGGTAGGACCGGAGCTGGATTTTGCGCTGAGCAGAGAAGCCGGTGCCGGTCTCTTGCAGCAGCTGCAGGCTCAGGGTACGCTGCCGCTTAAGGTCACGCATAATGATACCAAGCTGAATAACGTCCTTTTGGACCGCTGGACCCGAAACGCGCTTTGCGTCATTGATCTGGATACGGTCATGCCGGGGCTGCTGGTTCACGATTTTGGCGATTCTATCCGGTTTGGCGCCTCCACAGCCGCGGAGGATGAGCGGGACCTGACTCAGGTCACCCTATCCCTGGCGCGGTATCAGACTTATCTGCAGGGCTTTTCCACCGGCTGTGCTGAAGGCATGAGCGCCGAAGAACGCTATTACTTAAGAGATGGCGCCAGGCTGATGACGCTGGAGTGCGGGGTCAGGTTTTTGACTGATTACCTAAACGGGGATGTGTATTTTCATACCTCCCGCCCGGGTCAGAACCTGGATCGCTGCCGGACTCAATTCAAGCTGGTCAGGGAGCTGGAAGCTCACTGGTCCGAGCTGGAACAGCTGGCTGCCCGGTAATCAGCGGGTCGTCAGCTGTGATTCAGGTTGAGCTTGCGCCCCGGGGAATTGCTGATTAATTTAGCCCAATATAGACAGCCTGCTTAAGATGAGCAAGTTGTCTTTTTTATCTATAAGCTATAATAAGCCCGGACAGATCAGTTCAGCTCATCAGGCCATCAGCGCGGGGGAGGCAACCAGTTACGGATCCAAAGCAACTTTACAGTAATGTCAATGACACCGCCTTAATTTTTGAGGGCGGTGGGATGCGAGCCAGTTTCACAGCCGGCCTGGTCAGTATGCTGCTGGAAGCAGGTATTTACTTTGATTATGTGGCCGGCATTTCCGCCGGCTCCAGTCACGCCGTCAATTATCTCAGCCGGGATAATTACCGGGTGCACTGCAGCTTCGTACATTTTGCGCAGGACCGCCATTTTGGCAGCCTGAGGACGTTTATCAGGGGCAAAGGCTTTTTTGATTCAGAGTATATCTACGGTCAGGCAGGCAATCCTGGCGCTGCGCTGCCCTTTGACATGCAGACTTTTCAGGCTAATCCGGCCAGACTCAGAATAGGGGCCTTTGACCGCGACCGGGGCCAGATGAAATATTGGGGACGGGAGGACATGACGACGCTGGATAAAGTTATGCTTTGCGTGAGAGCTTCCTCCTCCTTGCCCATTACCATGCCGGAAACTGTGATCGACGGGGTGACGTATGTTGACGGCGGTCTGGGTGAAAGTGTACCGCTGTCGATTGCCCGCCAGGACGGGCTGCGGCGCTTTGTACTGGTTTTAACCCGGCCGAAAGGCTATCGTAAGCCAGAGCTGAGTGCCCGACAAATACAGCTGTACCGCCGGTTGCTGGGTTCGCACCCCAGAGAGCTGGCGGCTCTGCTGAGCCGGACGGAGCGCTACAATCAGCAGAGAGCCGAAATAGAAGCGATGGAGAAACGGGGAGAGGCATTGGTTATCTATGCCGACGGCATTAGCGTGGACAGCTATACCCGGGACATCAGCCGCCTGGAAGCTAACTATGATGAAGGCTACCGGCAGGCCCGCGCTAAATTGCCGGAACTGCGGGCCTTTGTGGGATTAAACTAAGCAGGTCAGATCGCTGCGCCTGCGGCTTACAAAACTTTAGATAAAAACTCCTGCAGCCGCTGATTTTGAGGCGAATCAAATAGCCTGGCCGGATCATTTTGCTCCTTTATTTTTCCTTCATCCATAAACAGGACCCGGGAAGCGACTTCGCGGGCAAATTTCATTTCATGGGTGACAATCACCATGGTCATACCGGAGTCAGCCACTTCTCTGATCAGATCCAGGACTTCGCCGATCATTTCCGGATCCAGGGCGCTGGTAGGCTCATCAAACAACATGACTTCCGGATTCATGGCCAAAGCCCGGATGATGGCAACCCGCTGCTTTTGACCGCCGGAGAGCATATTGGGATAAGTGTCTGCTTTGTCAGTCAGGCCAATACGTGCCAGCAGCTGAGTGGCCTGTTCATCGGCTTCTGCCTGAGACTGCTTTTTTAATTTTACCGGCGCCAGTGTGATGTTTTGCCGGATGGTCAGATGGGGGAAAAGATTAAAGTGCTGGAATACCATGCCCATATGCTGGCGGACCTGATCTGTATCCACATCCGCCGCGGTGATGTTCTTGCCGTTAAACCAGATTTCTCCGGAGTCAGGCTTTTCCAGGAGATTCAGGCAGCGCAAAAAGGTACTTTTACCAGAGCCGGAGGGTCCGATAACCGCTACTTTTTCACCGCGTTCAATGCCTTCGCTGATTTGATTCAGGACCCTGAGTTTCCCATAGCTTTTGCATAATTGCTTAATTTCTATCACTGCGGGAGTACCTCACTTCTATACGTTTTTGGATTAAGGTCAGCAGGTAGACAATACAAAGGTACATCAGCGCGACAATGTAAAGCGGCAGGTTAACAAAGGTGATGCCCTTAATGCGGTCAGCAACCTTGGTCAGATCATTAACTGCAATGTAACCGGCGACAGAGGTCTCTTTGACCAGGGCAATGAATTCATTGAACAAGGCCGGCAGGATGTTTTTAATAGCCTGCGGTAAAATAATATAACGCATCGTAGCCCTGGAGGATAAACCTAAAGAACGGCCAGCTTCCATTTGCCCCATGTCGATTGAGTTGATGCCGCTGCGGAACACCTCGGCCACATAAGCACCAGAGTTAACGCCAAAACCGATAAAAGAAGCCAGCACGCCGTTGGGCATGAAGGATAAACTGAACAGGATCAGCAACTGTACCACTACTGGAGTGCCGCGAATGACTGTGGTGTATAGATTAGCTAACCAGTTCAATAGCGTCAGCCAGGGTTTGTTTTTTTTACGCGTGCTATAACTGTATTTGATCAAGGCTACCAGCAAACCCAGGATAATACCTACAACAGTGCCTACCAGGGCCAGCAGCAGGGTCATTTTCAGACCGTCCAGATACATCAGCCAGCGGTCTTTATCAAGAAAAGACTTTTGAAAATCGCTCCACAGGGATTGGGCCAAAAACAATCGCATATACTTACATCCGGCTCCTTAAAATTGATGCGGCCATCATTACAATGATGCTTATCATACACGTAAAGCCGGCTGCAGACAAACCGGCTTTACCCATATCAGTGATACCTTAGACTGAGTATTTATTCAGCCATATATTTGCTGATCAGTGTGTTAACGTCATCTTTTTCCACGGCTTCAGCCAAAACCTCATTGATTACAGCCAGGAGATCTTCCTGACCTTTGGCAACTGCCATGGCATATTGCTCATGGGACAGGGATTCCTCAGTAATCGCCAGTTCATCCGCATTGGCGTTCACAACATTCTGGCCGGTCATTTCGTCAATGACCGCGGCATCTGCTTTGCCGGTAATGACGGCATTGCCGGCTTCAACCGCACTCTTAAAGCGCAGCACTTCCTTGCTGTCTACATTGTCGGTTACGTACAGGTCGCTGGTGGTTGTTTCCTGAACCGCAATCGTTTTGCCTGCCAGATCATCCGGACCGGCGATGGCTGAATCCTTAGGAATAATGATCAGCAGGTTGGTATCAACATAAGGCGTAGAAAAATCGACTTCCTCCTGCCGTTCCGGGGTAATGGACATGCCGGCGGCGATCAGGTCACCTTTACCGGCCGCTAAAGCGCTGGTAAGCAGGTCAAAATTCATGTCCTGGACTTCCAGTTCCACGCCAATTTTGTCCGCTACGCGCTGAGCCAGTTCTACATCAACCCCAACGACTTCGTCGCCGTCCACCATCTCAAAAGGCGGGAAGGTCGCGTTTGTCAGCATAACCAGCTTACCGCTGGCTTTAATTGCGTCAAGCGTAGGTGTGCCTTCTACCGTAGCGGCGGCTGTGGTGCTGCCATCGGTTCCCTCACTGGTCGCAGCTGCAGCCATGGTGCTGCTGTCCGTTCCCGCACTGGTCGCAGCCGCAGCCGTGGTGCTGCTGTCCTTACTGGTAGCGGCAGCTGTGGTGGCAGCAGTAGTGGAGCTGCAACCGGCCAACAGGCTCAAGGTCATGGCAACGGCCGTCAGGCCAGCCAGCAATGTTTTCTTTTTCATCATTATCCTCCTGGATTAACACCCTATTGGCCCTGCTCAAACGCACCTGTCTGTCCGGCGCTTTTGAACAAGGGCTCTGTTTCATTCTGCTTATTATAATTGCATAAATATAAAGCGTCAACCGGATAAATCAACAAAACGAAACATAATTATCTTCGGGCTAAGAGATAATTAGTTGATAAACAAGGCCTGCAAGTTGTGATGACAGCCAGTTATACTGTATAACAAATGAATATATACAAAACAGCCGGCACGCTTGCGCCGGCTGTTTTGCCAACTGTCTGTTGACTTAAATGCGGATCAGCTTATAGCAGGCTTGAGTCGGGGGTCACGATAATTTTCACCTGTGCCTTTTTAGCCGGACCGGTCAGCGTGGCGAAGCCCTCCGCAACAATATCATCCAAAGCAATGCGTTTGGTAATATAGCCCTCCGCCTTGATGCGGCCATCTGCCATCATGGCAATGGTTGCCGGAAAGTCATTGTTGTAGCAGATGCTGCCGACGATCTTTTTTTCAGTCATGACAATGGCATTGGGGTTAAATCGGATGCCATCCTCCCAAATGCTGGTGACCACCAGGGTGGCATCAAAGCGAATCGCTTCCAAAGCCAGACTATAGCACTGCTCGGAACCCGTGGTTTCAAAGGCTATATCGGCTCCGATACCGCCGGTTAAACGGCGAATCTCACTGACGACATCACAGGTGTTGGGATCCAGCACCACATCAGCGCCAGACCTCAGGGCGTACTCCTGCCGGATGGATTTGCGCTGAATCATTATAACCTGTTTGGCGCCGGCGGCTTTCAGGCACTCTACTGTGGCCAGGCCAATAGGGCCGGCGCCAGTCACAATGGCCGACTGACCGATTTCAAAATGACCGACCTGCAGGGAATGCAGCGCCACAGACATGGGCTCGATCAACGCTGCCTTTTCATAGCTCAGCGAATCGGGAATTTTATGTACAAAACGAGCCGCAAAGGTTGTATACTCTGCAAAACCTCCGCCGCCGCCGGCTAAACCATGGAAACCGAGGCTGGGGCAGAGGTGGTACTTTCCGGACTTGCAGGCCGGGCAGGTCCCGCAGGCCAGGATAGGTTCTACAACCACCCGGTCACCAGGCTTGACCTTGCTGACATCTTTACCTGTTGCTACGACTTCTCCTGAGAATTCATGGCCCATAATGACCGGTGCCTGTTCACCGGACAGCGGATGGGGCTTTCCTACCGGAATAAAAATCGGGCCGGCCAGATATTCATGCAGATCACTCCCACAAATACCGCACCATTTGACCTTGATTTTTACGCCATCATCTTTTACCTGAGGTTCCGGAACGTCCTCAACCCGGACATCCTTAACGTTATACCAGCGAGCTGCTTTCATGATTTTACTCCTCATTTTTCCGTTTCGTTAAAACGGCAGCCAAAACCTTGGCGCTGCGCAAATTTCATAACGGATAAAATATAAAGAATTGCTACTTTCATGTCAATATAAAAAGTACGATATAATTATCTAAACTTACCGGTTAAAAACATATTTATAAATAGGAGAACTGGCGGTTAATCTGCCTGACTGCGCAGCATGCCGCAGCGTTCGGGGTCAAGATAAGTAAAATGATGCCGTAAATACAGATGATCAGCTGGTTTATTAGCAATCAGACAGATAAAACTATCCTGGCTGGCCTGCCGCTCAAAATACTGGTCCATTTCGCTAAGAATCCGGTCAGCTAAGCCCTGCCTGCGGTAAGCTGGATCGGTCATGACATCACTGATCACAAAACTAATGGCGCCATCCCCGACAACCCGTCCAAAGGCGATTAATCTGGCAGCATCGTAAATGGATACAGTCAGCAGGGAGGCTGACAGGGCTTGCCGGCTGTGCGCCAGGGTTTTGCTGCCCATGCCGCTGACTTCGCGCAGATGCACATAAGCCGCCGCTGTCGGTGGTTGTAGAGACAAGGTATAGGAACTCATGATTAATCTCCCCAATACGCCAGCGTTAAGGCCGGGCTTAAGCGGCGCCTGCCTCTGAAACCGTGGCTTCTGCGTGCAGGCGCTTTTAGTTAAAGCCTACGGTTTTGCGGCTGATGGTATAAACCAGGCGGACCAGATGGCGCCCGGCCCGTCCAGGCAAGTGGATAGCCTGCCCCAGGACGCCGAAACGCATTTTCCGGTATAGCCGGGTATCCTGTTGGCGGATAAACGACCACAGGGACTTCATTTTATCCAGATTTTCCGGCGTACCGGATATGATCAGCAAGGTCGAGGATACCGTGGTTATGATTTCCAGGTAATTCAGCATGTACCGCCGCAGATGGGGATTTTCAACCTGGTCCAGGTTAACCTGGACCAGCATCAGCCGGTTAACTTTCAGCTGCTGGTCAATCCGCCGGATCATCGTCCGCTCCTGGACGGATTGGTCAGCCCGGCCGATATAATAATGATACAGATCTACATTCAGGTAATACAGTGACCGCACACTGGGCAGCGGAATATACACAAAAAGATTATCAACATAAAACGTATGCTCAGGCAGCTTCAGGCCGCAGGACCGCAGCAGGGCTGTCCGGTAAATGACCGAATGCATCAGGATGTACTGACCAATCCGAAAATTCCCGACTTCGTCCCAGCTCAGAATACGCTTTTCAGGCAAAGCGTTGGCATACTGGATGACATGATGCTTAACACCGACTTTTTCATAGACATAGTTGCTGATCAATAAATCAATTTCCAGTTGTTGGCTGACAAACCTTTCCAGCTCCCGGAGGATTTGTTGGAGGGCGTCAGGACTGACCCAGTCATCACTGTCTACAACTTTGATGTAATGTCCCTGAGCCTGACGGATACCCGTATTGATCGCGCCGCCGTGCCCCGCGTTTTCCTGATGGATGGCCCGGACCCGGTCAGGATACTGCTGGACGTAGGCATCGGCAATGGCCGCTGTCTGGTCAGTTGAGCCGTCATCGATAATCAGGATTTCAACGGCTTGGCCGCCGGACAACAGCGTATCAATACAGTGATTCATATAGGCTGCAGAATTATAGCAGGGCACAATGGCCGACAGGACTTTCATAAGATTACCGCTTTCTTATCAGATTGGCGTCGGAATGAGGTTGTACCACAAACCTTAATAACTGTCCATTATTATAGCTGAGATATGTTGGGTAAATCTTAAGAATAGCTAATAAACCAGCGCAAACAAACCATTTTTGATTTGCTCCCATTTATATAATGAAAGCTTGTACATGATGTCGTAAGATTGTGGCCGAAGCTATTAATAGACTTTACTTTTAAAAAAGATACATGTTATCATGGATATCTCTATTACCCTGTTTGAAACTTGCCTGTGGTAGTAAAGAGCCTTGACGATTAGCTTCAGGAAGGTGCAAGATAGATGTTTTTTCAATAATGGGAGTAGATATTACCATAGAGGCATTATTTGAATCTATGCCGGTAGCCATGGTCCTGCTGGATCGCAAGGGAGAGCATGTGGCGCTGAATCAGGCGCTGGCTTCAATCAGCGGCAAGCAAAAACAGGATTTAATCGGGCTGAAGATTGCGCAGCTTAGTGCTGAGAGCGGCCGCAATATTGTGCGCGATTTTGCGGCCTTTGATGAAGGAAAAGCCGTACCGGATCATGAGATCACGATTGACGGCAAGACCTATTATGCTGCGGTCAAGCCCCTTCGCAACGCCCAGGGCTATGCCATTGGGGAAATGGTGGCGCTCATGAATATCAGTAAAACCAAAAAACTTGAGCTGGAGTTAGAGGAAAGTAATCGCAAACTATTGTATCTGTCCAGTTATGATCCTTTGACTAACGTGATGATACCAGAGCTTATTACCGTTCGGCGGATAAATATATGAGTGCGGCTGAGCTTACCGGCGCGGACTTTTCAGTGCTTTTTTTGGACCTTGACCACTTCAAACTGGTTAATGATCAGTGGGGACATGACGCCGGGGATCAGGTGCTAAAAGCGCTCGCGCAGCACTTCAAAAGCTGCTGTCGGGAACAGGATATTATCGGTCGGGTAGGTGGTGAGGAGTTTTCCGTATTCCTGCCGCAAACAGGTCATGCCCAGGCTTTAATAATTGCAGAAAAGATCCGGCAGCAGGTAGAGACAAGCTGCACCACCGTTAATCAATGCTGCATCAAGGTTACCGTCAGCATAGGTCTGGCCTCAAGGATGCCGCATCACCGGTCAATTGCGGATATCCAGCGGGATGCCGACCACGCCATGTACCATGCCAAAAACAGCGGCCGCAACCGGGTGGCATATTTAGCGCATCCCTGTTATGTGGAAAGAGCGGACAGCTCCGGTTGCTGCCTGCATTGCGACCGGACCGCTGCTGACTGAAAAAGGACTGCGGCCGCCGGATGCGCAAAGGCGCCTGATCCGTTAAGCCTGGTCGGTAAAATTCAGCTGCACCTGATGGGATTGACCACAGTGAGGGCAAACCACAGTCATGGACAAAGACTCGGTGGCGTTTATCTGCTGATACATGGCCTGTAAAAAAGCCAGATCAGCCGTAAACAGCCCCTCAACTAACTCCGGGGTTATTTTATGAGTACCTTCCAGCTGCGTAATCACCCTGGAGATGAGGACAATAGACAGATAAGCGCTATTTTGCTGGACTTTGGGTTCGCGCAGGGCTGTGATTTAATCTCCAGCCGTGGCAAGCCGCATTTTGCCACGCCGGTGGACAGCGCCTGTTTGATCGACATAGCCCTGGGGCAGCACAAAATCAAAAACGGTATCCATACTTTACTGATCCTTTCTCTAATCCTCATAATCCTGACCTATGCATAAACCAGCTGGAATCAGCAGCCCTGACCGCTTATCAGCAGCTGATTGTCATTATACGCGCCTTCTCCAATTCCAGCTGCCTTGACCCGTCAAAACGTTCAGCCTCGGGGTCATTACCGGAGCGATCCGCTTAAGCCCCGCGAGCAGTGCGGCAAGGCCACTTATATCGATCCATCAGCCTGAGGGTGGAATCATCAGCTGCCCCGTCTCAATTATTGCTTTATTCGCTTATTTGCCAACTCCTGGAATAAAGGATCCGCGCTTTGGCTCTCCCCACGCTTCTTTATATAATCTTAACACCAGGCAGAAAAACCTAATGGAATAATAATTTGCGCTGTAATAAACTGAAGCTTAAGCATAATTTCGCAGGGAAGGAGGCCGTATTGAGATGGCGCTTCATCAAACCGATTCCCAATCGTTACTGGAGCAGCTTGCTACTATACCGCTTGATAAAAAACACGGTAGGCTAAAAATTTACTTCGGTTACGCAGCTGGAGTCGGCAAGACCTGTGCCATGTTGCGCGACGCCCGCGAAGTGAAAAAAGATGGCGTCGATGTGGTTGCCGGTTATATTGAACCTCATGGCCGGCCGGAAACGGCCGCCCTGCTGGAAGGCCTGGAGTCTCTGCCCCCTTTGGATATCCCGTCTCAAACTATCCGCCTAAAAGAGTTTGACCTGGACGAGGCCCTCCGGAGAAAACCGGACCTTATGCTGGTGGATGAGTTGGCTCATTCAAATGCCGAAGGTTGCCGCCATAAAAAAAGATATCAGGACGTTGAAGAACTGTTGCGTGCTGGAATTGATGTCTATACCACCGTCAATGTGCAGCATATCGAGAGCTTAAATGATGTGGTGGCGGCCATCACAGGCGTTACTGTGCGTGAACGCATTCCCGATAGCGCATTTGACAGCGCCGCCCAAATTGAAGTGGTTGATATTGAACCGGAAGAACTGCTGGAACGCCTGAACAAAGGGAAAATTTATCAGGCTGAACAAGCGCAGAGGGTGCTTTCCGATCCCTATATCAAAGAAAAGCTGATTGCCTTACGCGAAATTGCCTTGCGGCGAACCGCTGATCAGGTCAACCGGATTGCAACGCAGAGCTGTAAACCGGCTAAGAACCATACCTATTTCAATGAGCACATACTGGTATGCCTGTCTTCTGCTCCCTCCAACGCCAAAGTCATTCGAACCGCCGCAAGAATGGCCGATGCTTTTCACGGTGCCTTCACCGCTCTCTTTGTGGAGACCGCCGAAACCACGGAACTGAAACATAAGAACCTGACAAGACTTCGGGAAAATTTGCGGCTGGCAGAACAACTTGGTGCCCAGATTGCCACGGTCTATGGAAAGGACATTCCCGGACAAATTGCCGAATACGCTAAAGTCAGCAAAGTTTCGAAACTGGTCATAGGCCGTTCCCATCACTCCAGGCGTTGGCTTACCAAACTTAACTTTGCAGACAAATTGTCTGCGCTTGCGCCCAATATAGATATTTATATCATCCCGGACACCCAGCCTTCTTTTCATTTGGGGCTACCCGGATACACAAGGCCCGCAAAGTTTTCGCTGACCGATTCCCTGAAAACCATAGCGATTTTAGCTGGCTGTACCTTGGTTGGACTTTGGTTTGATTCGCTTGGTTTCAGCGAAGCCAACATCATAACCGTTTATATTTTAGGTGTACTGATCAATTCAATCATTACCAAAGGGCAGTTATACAGTGTCATATCATCTGTTGTGAGCGTGCTGGTATTTGATTTTGTCTTTACCGAGCCGTATTTTTCGTTACGATCACTGGGTACGGGTTATCCGATTACCTTTCTGATTATGCTGGTGTCAGCTATCATTACCAGCACGCTGACCAAGCGGGTGAAAGAACAAGCGCGGCAGGCGGCACAACAAGCCTACCGTACAGAAGTTCTTTTGGAAACCAGCCGCAAATTACAGCGGGCAAAGGATCAGACGGCCATCCTGAGCGAAACCGCGCAGCAAATGGTCAAACTGCTGGACCAAACGGTCGTTTTTTACGCCGCGCAGCAGAATACCGTGTCTGAACCGCTGGTCTTCCTGAAAGAAGGTTCACAGGCTACCCCCATGGCCTATACCGGAACGGATGAGCGGGCGGTAGCTGAATGGGTATATAAAAACAACAAGCGGGCCGGTGCTACAACTAACACGCTTTCTGCCGCAAAATGCCTCTACCTTGCGGTAAGGGGCAAAAATCAAGTGTTTGCTGTGGCGGGAATTGCTATGGATCAGGCCACTCCGTTAGGCGCATTTGAAAAGAATCTGATGATTGCTATGCTGGGAGAGTGTGCGCTGGCCCTGGAAAAGGAATGGCTGCACGAAACCCAAAAAGAGACTTCGCTGCAGATGCAGCAGGAACAACTGCGCGCCAATCTCCTTCGCGCTATTTCTCATGATTTGCGCACACCCCTCACCAGCATTTCTGGCAATGCGGGCATCCTAAGAAGCAATGCCCATATCTTAAGCGACGAGCAAAAACAGGGACTCTATACGGATATTTATGATGACGCTATGTGGCTGATAAATCTGGTAGAAAACCTGCTAGCTATCACCCGGATTGATAACGGGACTCTGAATTTAAACATGCAGCCAGAGTTGCTGGAGGAGGTCATTGGGGAAGCCTTGAATCATATCAACCAAAAAAGCGTGGAACATATAATTGAAACGAGTTTCGAGGACGAGTTTTTAATGGCGGAAATGGATTCACGACTTATCGTTCAGGTCATGATCAACATAGTTAACAACGCGATCCAATATACTCAGCCAGGTTCGCTTATTGTGATTTCAGCCAGGAAGGATGGGAAATACGCCCGGGTTGAAATAGCGGATAATGGCTCCGGCATAGCTGAGGAGGCAAAGGCAAAGGTCTTTGATATGTTCTTTACAACAGAAACCATCAGCACAGACAGCCGCCGCGGTCTCGGCTTGGGCTTAACTTTGTGCAAAGCGATTATTGCTGCGCACGGAGGCAGCATATATGTTAAAAACAATACACCGCAAGGTACGGTGTTCGGGTTTACCTTGCAGGCTGAGGAGGTGAATATTCATGAATAAACCTTTGCTCCTGGTGGTGGAAGACGATATAGCCGTGCAGAAGCTGATCACGACCACTTTAGCGACACAAGGGTATCAGTATCATGTGGCCAGAACAGGCGAGGGTTCCATTTTTGAGGCGGTTTCAAAGCAGCCGGATATCATGATCCTGGATTTAGGGCTTCCCGATATGGATGGTGTAGAGGTTATTAAGAAAGTCCGCGCATGGTCTAATCTGCCGATCATTGTTGTGAGCGCGCGCAGTGAAGACCGAGATAAAATCGATGCACTAGATGCCGGGGCGGATGATTATCTTACCAAACCATTCAGCGTAGATGAACTACTGGCCCGCCTCCGGGTTAGCCTGCGTAGAGTCAGATATGACCGTGAAAAACTGCAAAAGGATGCGGCTGTCTTCACTAACGGAAGCTTAAAAATTGATTATGCTGCGGGCTGCGCGTGGCTGGACAGTGAAGAAGTGCACTTGACGCCGATAGAATATAAACTCCTGTGCCTGCTGGCCAAAAATGTCGGTAAAGTCCTGACCCACAATTATATCCTCCATGAGATTTGGGGGAGCTACGCCAACGATATTTCTGCGCTCCGCGTTTTTATGGCGACTCTGCGCAAAAAAATTGAGCAAGGGGCAGCACCATCCAAATACATTCAGACTCATATTGGTGTGGGATATCGGATGCTCCGGGTCGGTGACGATGAAAAATCGACTTCGGACTAGCTTAGGTTAGATCCTGCCTGTGTCTGGAGGGTGGCGGTTTTGAATAAACCGCCACCCTTTTACATCTGGTGACTGCCTCAACGGGCTTGGTTTTTGCTTCCTCCATGTTGTGACAACATGGAGCTTTTTTATGCTGTCGTCACCGCACCACCCGCTTTTTTAGTTAAAAGCGGTCATCTTAACGCGCACTTTATGCGGCCCCTGAAACCCTAATCCAATGCTAATGCCAGAAGCGATACTGTAAACAACGTTACCTCAGACGCTGTACGGCCCACTTAAACGTTGACCTGCAGGTCGCAGAAGGACCTGCGGTTACCTGTAAAGCGGTAGCAACAGGTCAGCGTGTTGGGTTAACCGAAACAGACTGGAAAGCGAGTGAATCAATCACAGTGATGAATAGTAAAAAGACGCAGCCGCTGCAGATTAGCAAGTTGAAAACGATCCACAAGTTATCGCCGGACGATGTATATGAGGCGCTAAACACTGAAAGAAGCGGCTTGGCCGATGAAGAGGCCGCTTGCCGGCTGGAGCAATACGGAAAGAATGTCCTGCAGAAAAAAAAGGGGACACCCCTGCTGCTTAAGTTCCTTTCTAACTTTACGCACCTGATGGCCATCCTTTTATGGGTCGCAGGTATTGTCGCCCTGATAGCGAAGCTGCCGGAACTTGCTATAGCCATTTGGATGGTGATTATCATCAACGGTGTATTCAGTTTCTGGCAGGAGTTCCGTGCCGGAAAAGCGACCGAGGCATTAAAGAAGATGCTGCCCGTAAATGTGCGTGTTCTGCGGGGCGGACAGGAGCAGCAGCTTCTGGCTGAAGATCTGGTGCCCGGCGATATCATTCTTCTTGCCGAGGGAGACAAGATTTCGGCCGACGCCCGTTTAATTGCTGATAACGATCTCAGGGTAAATCAATCCACGCTGACCGGCGAGTCACATCCGGTGCACAAAAGCGGTGACAGCGTACTTCGGGATGATCTGACCCGTGTCGAGCAGCCCAATATGGTATTTGCAGGAACAACTGTGGCCGCCGGAACCGGGAAAGCCATTGTCTGTGCGACGGGCATGTCAACCGAGTTTGGCAAGATTGCCAACCTGACCCAGAGCCTGAAAGAAGAAAGCAGCCCTTTGCAAAAGGAAATGGGGAAACTGACGAAAAGAGTTTCCGAAATTGCAGTCGGTATCGGCATCGCGATTTTCTTCCTGGCCGTTCTTTTGGCGGATACCGCTCCGGTCGCCGCCTTCATCTTTGCCCTGGGCATGATTGTTGCCTTTATCCCTGAAGGCCTTTTACCTACGGTTACGCTGTCTCTTGCTATGGGCGTACAACGTATGGCAAAACGCAACGCGCTTATTAAGCGCCTTTCTGCCGTAGAAACGTTGGGCTGCACAACGGTGATCTGTACGGATAAAACCGGAACCTTAACTCAGAACGAAATGACCGTCAGCAATTTGTGGATGAACGGTGTCCATATGGAGGTTTCCGGCGTAGGGTATGACGCTGCAGACGGCAGTATTTGCTTGGCGGGAAAGCAGATACCACCAAATAAGCCGGATTTATCCGAGCTTCTCACCGCTGCCAGCTTATGCTGCAATGCGCGCCTGCTTCCCCCTGAGGGGGATACCGCTCGCTTTACGGTTCTTGGGGACCCTACAGAAGCTGCGTTGCTGGTCCTCGCGCAAAAATATGGCCTTGACCTGGAGGCACTACGGTCTGATTATCCCCGCCTGCGGGAGCTCCCTTTTGATTCCGGCCGCAAGCGCATGAGTACCATCTATCCGGGCCAGGGCAAAACGCGTATGGCCTTTGTCAAAGGTGCCCCTAAAGAGATTCTGGACTTATGTACCCAGCAGAAACAAAATGGCGCCCTCGCTCCAATGCGTGAGCAGGATCGTGCGGCTATTATGGCCGTCAATGACGATTATGCCAGAAACGGACTTCGGGTTCTGGCTATTGCCAGCAGAAATATTACCCCCGGCGCTGATGTTCCGTCCAGCCTGGGCGCTTATACCCCTGACCTGGTTGAAAAGGATCTGACCTTTTTGGGCCTGATTGCCATGGTTGATCCTCCCAGACCCGAGGTGGCGGAAGCCGTTAAGAAGTGCCACCATGCGGGTATCCGGATTATCATGATCACCGGTGACTATGGCTTAACGGCGGAGAGCATTGCACGTCGTATCGGTATTGTAAAAGGTGATCATCCCCGTATTATTACGGGGCTAGAGCTTGAAAAAATGGGCGCCGGTGAATTAAAGGCAGCCTTGGCCGATGAAGTGATCTTTGCCCGTGTCGCGCCGGAACAAAAGCTTCAGGTCGTCAATGCCCTCCAGGAAATGAAGCATATTGTTGCGGTTACCGGCGACGGCGTCAACGATTCACCTGCCTTGAAAAAAGCAGACATCGGCGTAGCCATGGGTATTTCGGGGACAGACGTTGCCAAAGAAGCCGCTGACATGATCTTAACCGATGATAACTTTGCTTCTATCGTTAATGCCATTGAAGAGGGGCGTGCTGTCTACAACAATATCCGTAAGTTTGTGCTTTATATCTTCAACAGTAATATGGCCGAGGCTGTACCGATGGTGCTATACCTCTTTTCCGGAGGAGTGATTCCACTGCCGCTTACCATTATGCAGGTGCTGGCCATTGATTTAGGCACGGATATGGTTCCTGCCATGGGTTTAGGCGTAGAAAAACCCGAAGCCGGTATTATGAATGTTCCCCCGCGCTCCCAAAAAGAATCACTGCTTAGCCGTCCGCTTATTCTAAAAGCGTTCTGCTGGTATGGCCTACTGGAGGCCGCATTTGGAACCGCGGCTTACTTCTTCCTGAACAATCTGCACGGATGGCCGGAAAAACCGCTTGCAGCCTCGGGAATGGTCTATCAGATGGCGACCGCAATGACCTTTGCGGCCATTGTCATGGCACAGGTGGGAGCCGTATTCGGCTGCCGGACAGAACGCCTTTCGGTTTTCAAGGCCGGATTGCTCAGTAATAGGCTGATTCTAATTGGCATTGCCGTTGAATTTACCTTGCTGGGATTACTTGTCTATCTTCCTATCCCATATTTGCACAATCTGTTCAATACCGCTCCTTTAGGCTGGCGGGAATGGGCATTCCTGATTGGAATTCCTCCGGTCATGCTGCTTCTCGATGAATTACGGAAAGGGATACTCCGAAGATGGGATCAGGTACAAGCGCATCATATGACGACTGAAAGGACGGTACGGTAACATGAACATGATTATTGTAGGCTGCGGGCGCGTTGGTGCCGGGCTTGCGCTGGCCCTTAGCAAAGCCGGCCATAGCATTACGGTTATTGACTCAGATAAAACGGCTTTTGCCCAATTGGGCAAAAACTTTAGCGGCAAGACCATAGAAGGTATCGGTTTCGACCGGGACATCCTGACACTGGCCAGAATTGAACAAAGTGACGCTTTGGCGGCGTTTACGACAAGCGATGAATCCAACGCGGTTATTGCGCGAATTGCCCGGGAGATCTGCCATGTGCCCAAAGTCGTAGCCCGTCTGTATGACCCAGACAAAGCGGAGATTTATAAGCAACTGGGCATCCAGACCCTTTCGACCACAACCTGGGGGATCAAGCGTGCCGCTGACCTGCTGACCTACACACCCCTGGATGCGGTATACAGTTTTGGAAATGGAGATATGGAACTGGTAAAGATAGAAGTGCCGTCTCTGGTTGCTGGTCGCCAGGTCAATGACCTGACCGTATCAGGAGATATTCACGTAGTGGCCATTGAACGCGGCAATAAAACCATCTTACCAACAAGCGGGACGGTTTTTCAGCGGCGGGATATTCTATATATCGCTGTGGCGATCTCCTCCGGAGATCAACTTATGAAACTGCTCGGGTTGAGCGATGGAAAGGGGCTGTGAATATGAAAGTCATAATTGTTGGTGGCGGTCAAGTGGGCAGTTATCTTGCCTCACTGCTCATCAAGAGCGGTCATGACATTAAAATCATTGAAGCCAAAGCAGCCCGAATTGACGTACTGCGAAAAAGCTTGCCTGCAAATGTGATTATACAAGGGAGCGGTACTGATCCCAATCTCCTTGAAAGTGTTGATATTCAGCATACTGACGTACTTGCTGCCGTGACCGGCTCTGATGAGACCAATCTGGTCATCGCAACTCTGGGGCGGCTGGAGTATGGGGTAAGCCGTGTCGTCGGCCGGGTAAACAACCCCAAAAACGCATGGCTGTTTACGCCTGTGATGGGCGTTGACGCAGCCTTGAATCAAGCGGATTTGATGGGGCGGCTTGTAGCGGAAGAAATGTCCATGAGTGACATGATGACGCTGCTTAAATTACACGGAGGCAAGTATGCTCTTGTGGAGCGCAAGGTTGATCCGGTGTCTTCCATGGCCGGAAAGGCTTTACGCGATATTAAACTCCCCGACGAATGTGTTCTGGTGGCGGTTATACGCAACTCCGATCTCCTCATACCGCGTGGGGATACTGTGCTGCTCACTGAGGATAAGGCTATCGCTATTACGCATGGAGGATCAACTGCAAAAACTGGATGATATGTTTGCCGGGTCAGCCCCAGAGAAGTGATTCTCTTTATTCCAGTGAGGGGCTTAACCTTTACGAGGCCATTTGGCGCATAAAACCGGAGAAAGGATTAAACATCTCTTTCGCCGGTTTTTTGATAGAGCCAGCCAGGCTTGTGGAAGGTGAATGCCGGCTTAACCCGCTGCCTCCCGGGCCAGGTAGCGACGATATGAGGGATTACTGCCCATCCGGCACCTGGCGCTGCCTTAGGTGCCGGACAACCGGCCGCTGCTGGAAATGTATGATGTAGTCAAATGAAAAAGGTCACCGGTATTGACAATATTTACAAACAAGCCTTATGCTATGTATAACTATACAGCATAACTATGTACCTTTGCATAGGAAAAGGAGCCGTGAATATGGGGGAGAGTAAATATATTCAGCAATTCAAAAAGGGTTCATTTGAAATGATTCTTTTATGTCTGATTGCTAAAAAGGAAACTTACGGATATGAGCTGATTGCAGAGTTAAATGAAACCGGTGGCAAGATCTTCGGTTATGCTAAAGAAGGGACAATTTATCCAATGTTATACCGGCTACAAAGCGCAGATTTAGTCCAAGGCCGTATCGCTTCATCAAAAGCAAATGGTGGGCAAAAGAAATATTATTCCCTGACCACTAAAGGTCGGGAAACTCTGCGTGAGTTGATTACTTTTTGGCGGAGCTATACGGTATCTGTCAATAGCTTTATTGATACAGTAGAAGATTTGGAGGCTTGAACATGAGAGCGGAATATATAAAAAAAGTTAAGCAGCAATTAGCCGTTTCTCGTCAGCAAAAGTGTGAGCTTATCCGAGATTTGAACGAAGCTTTTGATTCTGCTAAAGAACATGGGGAAACTGAAAAACAAGTAATCAACAGATTAGGGTCAGCAAAGGCGTTTGTAAATAGCATACATGAGCAGTTTGGCATTAACGGCATAGCAAGGGAGCAAAGAAAAAAACGCATGCAAATAGGGATTGCCATTACCATCATGAGTATCTCCTTTGCCCTAGGCATAATCATACGTACAGCCAGCGTTCCCGAAAATGTAATTGGACAGGCAAATAGCATGACTTCTATACAAATAGAGGGAAGGGCAATTGATCCGTCGCTGCTGTTTATGTCATTTGGCAGTGCGGCACTGGTCATAGCCGTCGCGCTCAGCATTCGGTATATTCGCGGCAAGCGAAGGAGGAACCATGAAGCATAATCCTTATAAATTCATAGCCCTTCTTATGATGTTCGGCCTGGCCCTACTTGTGGGGTGTTCGCATAACCGCACGGTGGGCACAAGCAACGAGACTTCGTGGCATATAGAAGACGCCGAGCCAGTCTACGTCACAAAATGGCCGGAAAACAATTTTACCGCGCTAATTGTCAAGCCCGACAACGGTGAAATAGATTATATACGTGATTTTTCTGCTGATGGCCGCTATGAGATTGTATTGAAACGGATCTCAATGGATGAGTCTGCAGCATATATAGAAGAATTAAAAAATCAGGGCTATTCCGAGATTGCTTCGGAAGGAAATAATGTGTCCGTCGGAACCCTGCTGCAAAAGGCTAACACGACATTAAGTATTGCGTATTCGGGAACGGTCTTTAATATCTTAATTACAGTAGACAACCGTGCCTAAGCAGTTTAACAAGTTTAAAGCATCCGGATGCATGACACGCCTTGGCTGCATAGAAATACCTGAGGTACCGGCCTTTCCGGAATCGGCTGTGTCAAAACAAGAAAAGGTGTCGCAGTCAGCTACGCGTCGGTGCAAATTGCCATATGAGGTATAGAAACGACCGCTGCCCTACGGTATTATGCGGGTTAGCGGCCATAGGCCTGGTCGGTTTTATTCTGCTCAAGAGGATTTTTGGGAAGCCGTTCACAGCATGCTGGTGTTTGACGCCATAATTTACCATGAAGACCGGAACTGCGGCAACTTTGGTATTCTGCGGGATAACCACGCGGGAGCACTGCTTGCACCCGTGAGCTGCCCAACTGTTTGGTGGGTTAATCAGAAAGACAACTCACAGCTATTTCATCTCTGGAAAAAACGACATTTCCTGTCAGCCGTTTCTGTATCTTTCAGCCTGGCTTTCCCTTATCAAATTAAGCTGAGGAAAGAGAACCGGACCTGAAATCTTCCGGACACATGCAACTGACCGGATAGCACGGTGCCCATCCGGTCAGTTCATAAAAAAGAATAACCACAGGTAGCTATGTCCCTGATGGTTATTCGTTGTGGAGAAGGACACGAGTTTAATACAAAATGCACACCCTTGCCGTGTTTCCGTTTGTTCCGTTTGCTTTGTGCACACCCATAAGCGATAAATCAAAAAGCTGTCAAGAAAAAACCGGAGCCAAAACGGTAATGAAGCTGACTATCACAAAGTTTTCAGTCTTTCCTTGAGTAATATGATGTTAATTTCAATCCGCCGTATAACCTCAATAAATTCTCCGTCACTTTTTCCTGTCGGATCATCCAGCCCCCAATCCTCCCTACGCTTGCAGGGAAGATAGGGACATTCAACATTGCAACCCATTGTTACTACAACATCCACAGGTGGAATGTCAGACAGGAGTTTGCTATGCTGCGTGTCTTCCATGTCAATGCCGTAAAGCTGCTTCATTAGCCGCACGGCGTCCTGATTTATTTGTGGCTTTGTCTCTGTTCCCGCCGAATAACTTTCAAAAACATCGCCGGCAAGATGTCGACCCAGCGCCTCTGCAATCTGGCTGCGGCAGGAATTGTGAACGCAGATAAATGCGACTTTTATCATTGTGGCCACCTTATAGCGCCAACAAACGGTCACCCTTAATTTCCTCGGCACTCCACGCAATTAGGGCAAATTTGCCACTTGCGTGTTCATCAATACGGTTAAGCCACTCCACCTCACTTGCTGCTTTTGCCGCCAGCATGGGGTTGGTTGTGTTCGTGCCGTAAAGTGATTGGTTAACTACCCACCATTTGGCGGCGATACCCGCCCGCTTTAAATCATCCTCCAGCCGCAGGGCCTCATAAACGGGAGTTGCCTCCGGCAGGGTCACTATAATGACCTCGGTTTCGTCGGATTTCAGCCTGGGTAGCAACCGCTTGACCGATTCGGGGATTTCGCCCTTAGTACGCTGTATCTCGTGGTTATAACTCTGGGTAGATTCCAGCAAAAGCAACGTATGCCCGGTGGGTGCGGTATCGATGACCACTACCTGATCATCGGCCTTTTCCACGATCTCCGCGAAAGCGCGGAAGACGGCAATCTCTTGTGTACAGGGGGAACGCAGATCTTCTTCTACATAAGCAATATCCTCGTTGCTCATACCGGACGCACGGGCTTTAGATAGCACCTCGGACTGATATTTTTTTAGTTCTTCGGCTTCGTCGATATGACTCATGGATATGCCGCTGGTTTCGTCCAGTACGAATTTCAGATGTGCGGCGGGGTCAGTAGTAGTGAGGTGGACTTTCTTCCCACGTTTCACAAGGCCTAGCGCGACGGCGGCGGCAACGGTGGTTTTGCCCACGCCGCCTTTGCCCATTGTGAAAATAACGCGCTTGCCCTCTACCGCCAGTTCGTCTATAACATCGTTCAGCACGGGAATATGCGTGGCATTCAACGTCTCTGCGTGCGCGGTTACATGGTCGGTACTCAGCAGGGCACGTACGTTTTCAATCCCTGTGACGTTATAGGCCCGCAAAGGGACCATATAGAGCAGAAGCGTACGCAGACTTTCGGGCATTTCGGCAAGGGCCGCCCGCTGCTTTTCATACAGACTGGTGGACAAAGCGTCGCTATGTTCTGTCAGCACACCGTTGACAACCAGCATTTGATTGTTGACACCCAGAGCGGATAGTTCACCGGAAGCCCGCTCCGCTTCCTTGAACGGCGCGGTTTCGGGACGGGTGACGAGGATCAGCGTGGTCAGGCTCCCGTCTGCCAGTGTTTCAACCGCCTGCTTGTAAATAGCTTTCTTGCTTTCCAAGCCGGAAAGCTGACCGAGGCAGGACGCGCCGTGCGTGCTTTCGCTAATGAAATTACTCCACGCAGACGGAAGCTGGAGCATACGCAATGTGTGTCCGGTAGGAGCGGTATCGAAAATAATATGATCGTACTCCTGCTGTACCTTCTCGTCTGTTATGAAATTGGAGAACTCGTTAAACGCCGCTATTTCTATGGTGCAGGAGCCGGAAAGCTGCTCCTCCATATTTGCTATGACGGATACGGGCAGCTTGCCTCGATAAGGCGCGATTACGCTCTCCCGATACTCAGCTGCGGCCTGTATGGGATCGAGGTTGGCCACATATAAATTTGGCACACTGGGGATAGAAGTGCCCTTGTTGGTCAGTTCCATAGAGAATACGTCTTGAAGATTGGAAGCAGGGTCGGTGCTGATGAGCAGCACACGCTTTCCTTTGTCCGCAAGAGAAACTGCGGTGGCACAGGCGACGCTGGTTTTACCAACGCCACCCTTACCGGTATAGAAAAGATACTTTGTTAGTTTAATTTTACTTGGGTCGAATAAATCCATTTTAACAGCAACCTCCCTTGCAGTTACAGCCGCCGGAAGTCTTCTTGGTGACCTTAGCTTTTATGGACCCACCTTGCTTTTTTAGCATATCTTCTGGAAGATCAAGCAGCTTCGTGAATTCTGCATTGGTGGGGTAACGGCCTGTGATAACCAGTTCACCATCTACAATAATTGCGGGGAGCCCCTCTGGCCCCTTGGCATTTATATAAGCATTAACCGCCTGGTTGGTGATAAACTCTCCCGGCGCACTGCTCAGATTGTAACGCTCCACCATCACGCCGTGCTTTTTTAAGGTATCCAGCACTGTGGAAATACGCAGAAGTTCAGGATCAACGCCAACACCGCAAAGCCCGGTCGGGCAGCACATGGCGGGTTCAAATATTTTCATTTTTTTCATAACAGACAACTCCTTTTATTATGATTATCGATTATCGGCCGTCGGTTCAGGAAACCAGTGACGGGTTTTGTTAATAAAGCGCACAAGTAAAAGCATGACCGGAACTTCAGTCAGCACACCCACTGTACAGGCAAGAACGACTGGAGAATCCGGACCGAACAAGGAGATGGCCACGGCCACAGATAATTCAAAAAAATCCGAAGCCGCAATCAGGGAAGCAGGTGCCGCGATATTATGCGGCTGTTTTGTCCATTTGCACAGCAGATAGGTAAAGCTTGAGGAAATTAAATTCTGCAGGATCAGTGGAACCGCAATCAATAAAACGTACAGCGGCTGCTCCAAAATAATATCGCCCTGGAAAGAAAAGATGATAACCAGAGTGAGCAACAGCCCCAAGGTTGTTATACCATCGAACTTTGGAAGAAACTTTTCGTTTAAATATTGCTCGCCTTTTCTTCGAATCATCAGAAAGCGTGTAAGAGCACCCCCGGCCAAAGGTATGACAACAAACAAAATGATAGAGAATACCAGAGTATCCCAGGGAATATGAACATTATTGACCCCGAGCAGCAATTGCACTAATGGTACGAACAGAACGAGGATTAGCAGGTCGTTGACCGATACCTGAACAAGTGTATGTGCCGGATCGCCTTTGCTGAGGTGGCTCCACACAAACACCATGGCTGTACAAGGGGCAGTTCCAAGTAATACGGCGCCCGTAACAAAATTCTGCGCCAGATCGGCCGGAAGGAATGCCGAAAAAATAACCTTAAAGAACAAGGTGGCTAACCCAAACATGAGAAACGGCTTGATCAGCCAACTGCTTCCGCTGGAGATCAGAATCCCAATAGGGTGCTTTCCCACATTCTTTATGGACTGAAAATCGATCTTAATCATCATGGGGTAGATCATGATCCAGATTAATACGGCAATCGGGAGATTCTGCCCCGCAAGCTGGAGCTTCTCCAGAACCGTGGGAATACCCGGCAGGAATTTTCCGATCAAAATGCCCGCCGCCATACACAGCAGTACCCAGACGGACAGATATTTTTCAAAAAATCCAATGCCTTGTGTTTTTTCTCTGCTCATATCGTATTACCGCCTTTTTCCAGGCGTTCAGCTTCATCCTTGTGTGCCTTGGCCATAAAATATGTTTCCAGATTTTCAGGAAGCTGATAGGCTTTGTGCTCAGGCTCATGTTGCCCAGCGCTATATACCTCGCGCAGGATGGCATCTACAACCAATTCCTTTGGAGGGGACGTATATTCGACTCCATTATATACCCATACACGGCAGTCAACGTTATCCCCGCAAAGCGTTCCACAATCCTCGCAAAGTGATTCTTTAAGCTCCACTGCGATGTCATTTCCATTCACGCGGATGGTCGGCGAACTGATAAATTGATACTCTATCGCCAATTCCTTCGTTGCAATATTTACTTTGTTTACCTTGACTTCATATCCCGCCGCATTAAGTACCACGGCTACACTGGAAACTGCTTCGTCCAGTGCCTTTTCTGTATCCTGGCATCGACCGCAAACGGTCGTGTCCAGATATAGAAAATCAATATTAATCGGCTTTTTCGGCTGCGGCTCGCAACAGCTACCGGAAGAACAACAACATTTACTCATTTTCATTACACCCCTTACAACAATTAGAATTTTCTTTGCAAATACAATTTTCCTTATTGGAAGTGATAGCACAGAAAAACTGTTTTGTTTTGCTGATGGTATCATCATCCAGCGTATAGTATGTCCATTTACCTTCTTCCCGCGCTTTAACAATCCCACATTCACACAGGATTTTCATGTGATGAGACAGTGTGGATTGGGACATTTCAAACTTCTCCAGAATCATACAGGCGCAAAGTTCTCCGCAGGAGAGCATATCCACGATCATTGCTCTTTTGGGATCGCCCAACGCCTTGAACACTTTCGTGTTCTCCAAGTAGTAGTCCATAGCAACACCTCAAATTTAATATATTCGATATGATATATTATATGCGCCAAATCGAAAAATGTCAATGTGAAATCGCATTTTTAATAAAAAGCATCCGTAAATTAATATGTAACACTAAATCTTCATCTGGCTTAAAAAAGTTTTTCTTAATTTCAAATTGGACATCAAGGTCCCCGTTTTTAGTTTTTATTATCCGATTTGGTCTTTTTTTATTTTATATCTGTTTGAATCTAATAAATTTAAATGGCTGAAATCCGCATGAAACAAGGGGAAATAGAAAAAGTACCGAAAAGAATAATACTTTGCGGTACTTAATATATTTTGTAGTATTTCAACCTTACAATTTTCAGCTTATTGGTGATAGTATATAAGTATGGACATGAAAAGTTGAACACATTATAATCAATATCATAAAGTAAAGGAGCTGTTCAATATGGCAAAGAACCAAAAGAAGTATACACAAGAATTTAAACAACAACTTGTGGATTTGTACAACACGGGAAATTACTCATTCCCACAGTTA
>JAQWFM010000118.1 GCA_028704415.1 Oscillospiraceae bacterium
TTTACGGCCGGGGGCCCTGGACGCCCTGGCAGATGATCTGCTGGGGCCTGGGAGGCATGTCCGGGGCGGCAGTCAGGTATTTGTTTCCCCGGGCGGGATATAAAACTATCACCGTGCTTTGTTTTGTCTGGGGCTACCTTTACGGGGCCGTCATGGACATCTGGCATTGGAGCGTTTTTGTCAGGCCGCTGACTTTCAAGTCCTATTACCTAATTTGGCTGGCCGGCTTCAGCTTTGATTCCCTGCGCGCTGCGGGCAACCTGCTCTTTTGCGCCGCCCTGGGCAGCCAGAGCATTAAAATACTGCGGTACTTTCAAAAAAAAATGGATGTCCGGTACCTGGAGAATATATGAGGGGGGCCAATTTTAACTTGAAAATGAAAAGAATGCCGCTGCTCATACCTGTCATATTATTCCTCTGCGCCCTGGCGGGGGTTGACGCCGCTGGGCAGGCCGGGGCCGCCGCCGCCGCCGGTGTCGCCGTCCCCGCGCTGGATTGGTCAAACGCCTTTGCTCAGGGAGAAGGCCATTTTGTAGAGCAGACGAAAGACGGCGGCTTGATTTTAACCGGCTGGATTGATTCGGGCGGGGCCGGCTCTGATGTTTTTCTCGCTAAATACGACGGCGGCGGCAGAAACCTGTGGCTGCAAACTTACAGGGGCTACGGTTACAGCGACAGCCACTGCGTCAGGGAGGTCAGCGGCGGCGGCTTTATAGTTGTCGGTGAAACCAAGTCAAAGGACGCCTATGACCATGACGTGTACGTGATGCGGACTGACGCCAAGGGAGCGCCGCTGTGGGAAAAAGTATTCGGCGGGCCGCGCTGCGACTACGCCTGGTCCGTCCGGCAGACAAAAGAAGGCGGCTTTATAATGGCCGGGGGGACGGAATCATTCGGTGCGGGCATCTATGACGTCTACCTGGTCAAGCTGGATTCCTCCGGCAATATAATCTGGGAAAAAACATACGGCGGTGCGGCTTCCGACTGCGGCTACTCCCTGTTGCAGCTCGCTGACGGCGGTTTTCTCATCGCCGGCAACACGGAGTCCTTCGGCGCGGGCAACCCCGACGTCTACCTGTTGCGGACGGACGCCGGGGGAGAGATG
This sequence comes from Oscillospiraceae bacterium, assembly GCA_028704415.1. GTDB lineage: Bacteria > Bacillota > Clostridia > Saccharofermentanales > Fastidiosipilaceae > JAAVLZ01. The sequence goes on from JAQWFM010000118.1 coordinate 1,106, forward strand.
ATCTGGCAGAAAACTTACGGCGGCAGCGGGTCGGATTACGGCTGGTCCATGGTGGAGGTATCCGGCGGCGGGTATATAATTGCCGGGGAGAAGGAAGTTGCCGGAGAGCATGGCAGCGGTTTTACGGCGTATCTTTTGAAGGTTGACACCGATGGCAACCAGCTCTGGGAAAATACATACGGCAACGGCAGCGCCAGCTCTTTTTACGGCGCCAGCCGGGTGGCAGACGGCTATGTCCTGACGGGCAAAATAGAGTCTGCCGGCGGCTACGACCTGTACGTGGTCAAAACTGCTGAGGACGGCAGCTTTGTCTGGGAGAAGACGGTGGAAGGCGCCGGCGTGAGCAGCGGCTATGCCGTTGCGCAGTCCCACGGCGGGGGCTTGATCGTGGCGGGAAAAAAAGGCATGGAAAAAGGCGCCGGCAGCGAAATATTAATGTTAAAATTGGCTGGGGGAAGCAAGGCGAACGTCGCCTATATCTGGTCAGTAGGACTTGCTTTGGTAGTGTTCGCTTTGGTCTTGGTTGTTTTCCGGGCTTCTTCATGCCGGAAAAGCCCGGAATCATAAGAAAAGATCCTTCTTAACACCGGGGCGGCAAAAAAATAAGGAGGTAATGAATTGAACAAGGATGCTATTGGCAAAGGTTATGTCCAGGTTTACACCGGCAACTGCAAGGGCAAGACCACGGCTGCACTGGGCCTGGCCTTTCGGGCCATGGGGCGGGGCCTTAAGACCTACATGGGCCAGTTCATGAAGGGACAGAAATACGCTGAGCTGAAATCAGCGGAAATGTGCCGGCCATACATCACCATTGAGCAGTACGGCAAGGACACGCTGATCCACGTCAAAAACCCACCAGAGGAACAAGACGTGCAGATGGCCCGGGAAGGGCTGGCAAAGGCTAAAAGCGCTATGCTTTCCGGCGAGTACGACATCGTCGTTTTTGATGAAATCAACACTGCCCATTTCTTCCACCTCATCACTGTTGAAGAAATGTTGGAGGTGATCAGATCCAAGCCGGACGGGGTGGAAGTAATATTCACCGGCAGGTACGCTCCTAAAGAAGTCGTAGACGCGGCGGATCTGGTGACAGAGATGGTGGAAATAAAGCATTATTATGAAAAAGGTGTGCCGGCCCGGGACGGCATCGAGCGTTAAACGGCATTTGGCTGAAAAAGGTATTTGTTTGGCGGTCCCGAGATTGCCAGAAGCAGGAGGAAAAATAAAATGAGGCTGGCATTGCTGCATTTAAACCTGGGCAGCGGACCACAGCAAGCCAATTCAGAACTCTTGTGCCGGGCCATCGCTTTGGCCGCGGCAGAGGGGGCGGACTGGATTATTACACCGGAAATGGCGATGCAAGGCTATTTTTTTGCTGAAAAAACCGAAACACTTAACATTGGTATACAACCGGAACATTCACTGGCGCCTGTAACACGGCTGATTGCCGGGCGCCGGCTTACACTCTTTCTCGGGTGCGCGGAGCAAGACGCGGCCACAGGTAAATATTATAACAGCTGCCTGGTTATCGGCCCGGCAGGAAGTGTCCTGGGGCGTCAGCGGAAAACGCGGTCCCACAAGATGGGGCCTGAGTCCTGGGTGACAGAGGGAGATAAACTGGAACCAGTTTCCTGCCCGGGGATGAAAGCCGGGATTATGGTCTGCGCTGATTCCTGGTTTGTTGACAAAGCCTGGACTTTAAAGGATAAGGGCGCCGAAGTCCTTGTGGTGCCGGCAGCCTGGCCTCCGGGTGAGCACGGTCCGGGTGACTGCTGGGAAAGGTGTTCCCGGGCCACCGGCCTGCCGGTATGGGTCTGCAACCAGACGGGCAGCCAGGAGCAGTTAGACCTAAGCCAGGCGCAGAGTGTGGTAGTCGACGGCGGGAGGGCCCTGTTCAGCTATAGCGGTTTGCAGCAAGCCGTGTTGCTTTTCGACTGGGATAATCAACAGAAATCCGCCATCTCGTCGCAGTTTGCGGTAATTGCGGTCAAGTGATATTGCAAACACAAATTAGATTTTCCAAGTACCTGGGAGTGATGGGGGTTGCATAAAGATTTTATCACGCTCGATCAAAACATTCCGATCAACGGTATCAGCTGCTATCTGGTCGACGACAAGACCTTCCTGATTACTTCGGTGCGCTGGCTGAGGGTCCTGAGTTCCGCAGCCTTTGGCGGAGAGATGCGTCGGGCCAGGCACATTATAAACCATACAGTCAGGAAGAGTTACAATTGCGATCAGCCGGATCAGGACCTGGACCGCCTGGCGGAGAAAATAGACCTGGACGGCGGTGTGGTGGGGCTGATGACAGCTGTAGACGTGAGGCAAACAGTGGTGCGGTCGGGAATAAGAAAGGGCCTTGCGGTGGCCGTCGCCTGCACGGTCGGCACGGGAAACGCCTGTGCCGCCAGGCTCCCTGTCGCCCTCGGTAAAAATGCGGCTGCACCAAGCTCTTTGTCTGTAATGTTATCATTGCTATAATACCTGTCGCCCTCGGTAAAAATGCGGCTGCACCCGGGAAGATCAACATCGTGGTCCTGGTTGACGGCAACCTGACCGGAGCGGCCATGGTCAACGCGGTGATCACGGCCACGGAGGCCAAGACCAGGGCCATTTTTCAGGCCGGCGTCCGCCTGCCGGACGGCGACATGGCCACAGGCACCACCACCGACGCCATTGTAATCGCCTGCACCGGGCGGGGCAAACCTGGGCGCGTACCTCAGTGGCCCTGATGGCCAGGGAAAAACTCATGTTTGGTCGGGAAAGCAACCAGTTCGCGTTGCTGGGC